>NZ_JBQENU010000004.1:0-347986 GCF_052044605.1 Bacillus sp. 22483
CCTAGACTGCAAAGGTTTTCTATCACGTTGAAAAGAAGACAAAGGGCTAAAATCAAGTTCATTTTAGCCCTTTGTCAACAATTTGAAACCCCTCCGAAAGAGGGGTTTTCCTTTTATTGCACATCTTCCTTTGGCATTAAGTTACTGAGGTGCGTTAAATCCTTTAAAATATGAGTGCTGCTACTATCGAGCAGTACTTTTAAATAACGGATATCACCATACTTCGGATGAGACGGATGAATGGCCTCTAGCTCCTTGATCATATCGCTGTTCATGCTTTTCTGTTTCTGTATAAGGTCTAAAAGCGTTTGCGCCGTGTGGTTAGCATTATGATGATCTGTCAAAATAATTACCCCCTATAATGATAATCACCATCTTTTCAACATATTTTAAAGGGTAATCCATGAAGAATCTACACTTAGGTGCAAAAAGAAATAATTTGTGTCTAAGGTCATATGTAAATCGAATGAGTTTGAAACTTTTTATACGCCATAAACGTATGAGTTAGAAAGGAATTTTCATCATGAAGGAGCGAATATATATGAACAGAGATCAGTCGATCATTGCATCTATTTGTTATTTTAGTGTATTTTTCATGCCGTTTATTGTACCGATCGTGGCATATTTTGTAGTGGATCAAAAGGAAACGAAACGGCATTCGCTGCGTGCATTGTGGTCACATGTTTTGCCAGTCGCAGCTTGTGTGCTGCTGGTTTTTGGATCTATCCCCTTTTTATTGACGACACAGGCAAGCGACTCACTCGTTCCAGTGTTCACTGTACTTATCTTGTCCTTTTTAGTCGCCATTGGCTTTTTGATCTCTGTCATTTGGAATATCATTCAAGGTATTAAAGTGCTTCAATCCATCAAATCGTAGGAGGGCTTTGTATGAATGAAAAAGAACGCATTTTAAAATTAGTAGAAGACGGGACATTATCTGCAAAAGAAGCGATTACGCTGCTTGAAAAACTAGAAGAAAATCAGTCTATTTCACTAGAAAAATCAACGGCTGATCACACCTTTCATGAAGAAAAAGCTGGCACAGAGAATAAAGGAACTGGTACTGAAAACCTCGGTGCAAAGCTGTTTGGATGGTTAGATTCGGCGGTGAAAAAGGTCAAAGATGTAGATCTTGATTTGAACTTTGGACAGTCCGTCGACGTTGAACACATTTTTCAATTCAAAGACGCGGCACTGTCTCATTTAGATATTCAATTGGCAAACGGCAGTCTCAATTTGATGCCTTGGGATGATGGGGATGTTCGGGCAGAGTGTCATGCGAAAATTTACCGTGCAGAGGATGGAGAGCAGGCAAGACAGCAATTTCTTCAACATCTGGATTGCGGACTTGAAGGGGACAAATTTTTTATCCGAACTGAAAAGAAGACCATGAAGGTCAATGTCACCCTGTATGTACCACGTATCCAATACGATAAGATCAAAGTCAAACTGTTTAATGGACCGATTCGCGGGGAAAAGCTAAAGACAAAAGAACTGGCTGCAAAAACAACAAATGGCGTCGTCTCTTTTGCCTCTTTACAAGCAGAAAAAGTCGGAATTGAAACAGCAAATGGACAAATCAAACTGGCTGATCACGAGTGTGGTATGATTGAAGTAGAAACCATTAATGGGCTCATTGACCTGCGCGGGAAAAGTGAATCAATTGATGCACAGAGCTTCAATGGGAACATTGCTGTTCAGCTGTCAGATGAGAAATGCCGTTCGATCTATGCAAAAACGACAACAGGCAGTGTGGACGTTCAGATTCCGCGTGCTTGTGCAGTGACTGCGGAGCTGAAAAGCAATCTCGGATCGATCTCTCATGAGCTGCTTGATGCAAATATGATTAAAGAGAAAAATGAAACGCTGCAAAAAGAGAAAATGATCAAAGCCAATCAACAGGCGGAGCACAATATATCCATTTTTGCAGAAACAAAAACAGGCTCAATCCAAGTAAAGCACCAATCAGACAAGGAGTGATTCTACATGAAGAAGCTTTATCGTTCAGCGACAGATAAAAAAATAGCGGGTGTTGTCGGTGGACTTGCTGAATACTTAAGTGTCGATGCATCCCTGCTTCGTATTTTAACGGTGATCATCGGATTTATGACAGCATTTATGCCGATCTTCTTGATCTACTTCATCTGGTATTTTGTTGTTCCGGAAGAAGGCACTAACTAAATGCTTAGATGGATCGTTAGTATTTTCGTCAATGCATTACTTTTAATCGTCATTGCTGGATATTTTGATTCAGGCATTCTGCCAGGCCTTGGTAGTGTGTATATTGAAGGCTTTGGCGCAGCGATTGTAGCAAGTATTATTTTGTCCTTGCTCAATATTTTAGTAAAGCCGTTTTTGATCATTTTAACGCTGCCAGTGACAGTACTTTCACTAGGATTGTTCCTCTTTGTCATTAATGCCATCACACTGATGATGACCTCAAGCTTTATGGGAGATAGTTTTAACATTGATGGGTTTGGAACGGCCATTTGGATGGCTGTCATTTTATCCATTTTCCATCTGCTCATACAGAAAGGAATCGTGGAACCGTTAGCGAAAAAAAGCTAACGGTTTTTTTGTGTGAATTTATATCGTTTCCCCGTTCCATCTGTCATAAAAACCGTCTTCAGGAGACACAATATCCGAAGGGAGGCGGTGCACGATGGTGAATGTGAGCAGACAAATCATTCTTTTGCTTTTTTTGAGCATTCTTTTTTGTTTCAGTCAGCCTGCTTCAGCAGGATCTTTGACACAAACACAAGTGAACATACGAAATAAGCCCTTTTCACCTTTTATCTTTGATCAATTTCAAGTAGATGTACGTCCGGTTCAAGGAAAAAAACGTGATCTTCAATTTCGGGCATCTATTAGTCAGTCAGAGCAAATTTTGTCTGCAAACTTGTACTATAAACAGAGTGATGAACTAGGATATCGATTGATCCCAATGGAACGATTGCCGGGGGTGAAACCAGAATTCACAGCGAAAATCCCGACAGATCAATTGTGGAATCCAACAGTTCATTACTATACAGAATTCTTGACGCAGAAGTCTGTCATCAAAACAACCGAACAAGCAGTTCACTTAAACGGATTTGAAGAGGACCTCTCACAAATTCCTGAGCTATTGATGACAGAAATCGTCGTGAATTCAAAAAACCGCAAAGGCAAGGATGCTTTTGAATTCATCGAGGTGTATAACACAACACATGCACCTATTTCACTTCGACATTACCAGCTTCGCTATCGCAATCCAGCGCAAGGCGTGGAGATGGATGATATATATTCATTCCACACAAGTCCGATCACCATTTCTCCTGGAAAACCGTATGTATTTTGGCTTAGAAAAAAAGGGCAGGAGCATTTAACGGTAGCGGACTTTAATGCGATGTACAAAAGTCATTTAAAAGAGGGCGAGCATCTATCGGTCATTGAGAGTAAAGGATTGTCCAATTCTAAATCCCGCCTTGTTTCTATCACAACAAATATAGGAGAAGAGGTATCGTCGGCATCCTATCGTTTAAAGCCTTCATTGTTTAGCGAGCACAGATCGTTACTGTTCAAGTACCCAATGGATGGTACGACACAAATGAAGCTGATCTCGAAAGTGGAGGAAGAGCCGACACCCGGAAAAGTGTTAAAAGCACAAATTCCAACTGAAAAAAAAGAAATATCACAAGATGTTCATAAACCTGTGATCGAAGATATGACAGACAATCAACCGATAAAACCAACTGAAGGCATTGAAATGAGAGCAGATGTGCAGGATGATCAGTCCGTCAAAACGGTCAAATTGCGATATCGAACCAATCGTCATGAAGATTTTAAAGAGGTGCTGCTTCAAAAGGATCATAATGATCGGCTGTTTCACTATATTATTTATTCACCTGAGCTCATCGGTAAAGATCGATTGGAATATCAGATTGAAGCGTCTGACGGCGAAAATCAAGCAATGACAATGAAAAAAACAATTGATGTGGAACAAGTAAGCAAGGCTCACGGCCTTCGATTGAATGTAGAAGAAGGAGATACGGTTTCAGGCGTATTTCACTTAAAAGCAACAGCAGATCAGAAAAAAAGCATACAATTAATGATAGATGGAAAACCGATTCGACAAGTATTCCCTGCACTTGAAGCAGATCCATATCTTGCATTTGATGTCAAAGGGACAAATTTATATTTTAAGAATGGTGTGTCTATAGGTAAGCACTTACTTTCCATTTTTGATGATTCGACAAAAGTGTATCGCACCTATACGATACCAATACCAGAAAAACACTTAGAAAAGGCAGGTCCACAAACGATATCATTCCATGCTGGGACGAAGTCATCGCCGTTTGACCGATTTCCTGGAGAAAATCACGATGATTTTGAATTGAAAAATGTCCAGATGATTTTATCGAATGGAACTCAAATTCTGCCTCTAAATGCGAGCCGGCATGAGGAATGGAAAATGGGCGACGGTGGAAGCGCTAAGAAAGTAAGAGCATTTCAGTTTCAAATCCCGAAGCAAGCATATGCTTCAAGCTATATTCAGTGGGATACAAGAAGGCTGAAAGAAGGAGTACATGTTGTTCAGGCTAAAACCGCAGACGAATCTCAATCTGTACGTGTGAAAGTCGATAACACGGGTCCGAAAATCAAGAGTAATATACAGGAAAATGACCAATATAAAGGCGTCTTTACGTTAAAGGCAAAGGTGACGGATCGTTGGAGTGACATAGCGGAGATGAAGGCATATTTAGATGGAAAACCGATCTCTTTACCTTATCAGACGTCCTCTAGCGAATTAGAACCTGGGGAGCACACATTGAAGATAAAAGCAAAAGATGCCGCTGGAAACAAATCAACTTTGAAAAAGGTTTTTAAGACGGTACATGAACACCCTGAAACGCCAGAGAGAGTGTCAGATAGGACAAAAAAGGAATCATCTAAGCAAACAGTGCTAACCAATGATCCTACTAATGATCAGTTAGATTACTCCTTTTACCGTGCCTATCAATATACATCGCTGCATCCGTCCATGAAGATTTTCAAATATGCAGCGGAAACAGAGCCGCCAAAACATTTAAATGAAACAAGGGAAATGATTTTTTCTGATCGAGAAAGAAATCGCATTGCATTTGCTGATGGTAAATCAGTGGAAACGAAAGATCTACAGCATTTTCCTTATCATCGCTTTCAAATCAAGGTTCATCACGATGTACGTGAAAAGGATGTTGTCGAGGCTGTATGGAAAGGAAGCTCATTATCAGGGAGAAAGGTAACGATGTATGCTTGGAATCATCAGCAAGAAAAGTGGGATAAAATCACTCATCACTTTGCCAAGGATGAAAAGGAATTTTACCTGAAAGGGCTGCTGTCAGTCAGACAGTATATGAAAAATCAAACGTTTGATTTGCTTGTACAAGATGAGATCAGTCAGACGTTAAAGCCTTATAAGATGGTGTGGATGTCTGATACTCAATATTATGCCAGAAGTTATCCTCACATCTTCAAAAAAATGGTCGAGTGGATCAGAGATCAAAGGGACCCATTAAATATTCAATATGTGTTCCATACAGGTGATATTGTGGATGATTCAAAGGACAAGCAGTGGAATCGTGCCGATACATTTATGCGTGTGTTAGATCAGCATCAGATTCCTTACGGTGTATTAGCTGGTAATCATGATGTCAGGCACAAAGACGGCCATTATAGGGAATATGGGAGATATTTTGGAGCGAAACGCTTTGAAGACAAGCCGTATTACGGTGAATCCTATCAAAACAATCGAGGTCATTATGATCTTATCTCTGCTGGTGGCAATGATTATATGATGGTGTATATGGGCTGGGGGATCAAGCAAAATGAGATTGACTGGTTAAATCGAGTTATTTCTGAACATCCAGATCGCATTGTCATTTTAAATTTCCATGAGTATTTGTTAGTGAGCGGCAATCGAAGCCCAATTGGAGATTTGATCTTCCATCAAGTGGTAAAGCGTCACCCGAATATTGTCGCAGTATTTAGTGGCCACTACCACGGAGCCAGTCGAAAAGTAGATGAGATTGACGATGATCATGATGGAAAAGTGGACAGAAAAGTATATCAAATCCTTGCAGATTACCAGTCAGGTCCTGAAGGCGGTCAAGGTTTTATGCGGCTGATCACTGCGGATCAAGAAAAAAATAAGCTTCATTTCACCACATACTCACCCTACTTGAATCAAGAACATTTTTATGATCCAAAAACGTATGGAGATCAAGATGAATTTTCAATTGATGTCGATTTAACACCAAAAATGAAATCCGTTAAAACCAATTATTTTGAATTGAATGTCTACACAAACGTTCTTCTTGGAGAAGTCAAAGGTGTGAAAAGTGGTAAAAAAGCAACCTTTGAATGGAAAGGGTTAAAGCCAAATCAAGAATATTATTGGTACACTGTCGCAAAAGACCGTTTCGAAGGGAAAGCGATTTCTCCTATATGGAAAATTCAAACAAAAAATGATGATCAATCAACATTTCTTAGGAAATAAAAAACTGTGCTTTCAGGAGCACAGTTTTATCTTTCCATTGTGTGAGTGAGCTTGTATCGATCCCCTCTATAAACGGACATGACATACTCGAATGGAAGGTCATTTTGAAAATAAGTTGTTCTTGCAATGGAGAGAACAGGGTCCCCTAATGAAATAGACAGCACGTTAGCTTCTTCCTTTGAAGCAACATTGGCTTCAAGCTCCTGCTTGGCATGGGCAATGGTTAGACCTGTGTTCGCTTCTATATATTCATATAAAGATCCAGCTAAATGGTCCTTTGTGAGCTCGCCAGCAAATTTTTCAGGTATATAACTCGTTTCAATAGCCATTGGTTCATTGTTTGCAAGGCGGATTCGTTTTAATTCATAGACATCTTCACTGTTCGACAGCTGTAATGGTTGCAGCAAGTGCTCTGGGCATGCGACTTTTTTGAAATCAATCAACTGACTTGAAGCTTTGAGCCCACGTTGACGCATATCTTCTGTAAAGCTTGTTAAGCCCTGAAGCGGTTGTTCAAATTTCTTTCGGCTAACAAATGTTCCTTTTCCTTTTTGCCGGTATAAATATCCTTCGTTCACAAGGTTCGATAAGGCTTGTCTGACAGTCATTCGGCTAATACCAAAGCGTTCGGCATATTCTCTTTCAGAAGGAATGAGTGTATCAGGTGCTAACGTTCCATCCTCAATCTGCTTTTTCAAGTTCTCCATAATCTGATGGTACATGGGGATAGGTGACTGCTTATCAATAAACATGTGAAAATCCTCTCGTATTTAGCGTAGTGAACCAGCTTCTCGATCAATAAAAATCGTCACATCTTCATGAAGTTTCAGAGCAGATGCAGGGAAGTCTGGGTGAATCTCTGTTCGTTCTAAATATTGTATCACGTCCGCTTTTGATTTTCCTGATGCGAGAAGGAGAATTTTTTTACTTGAAAGAATGCTTGCAATTCCCATTGTAATGGCATGTGTAGGCACCTCATCAATAGAAGAAAAGTATCTTGCATTGGCTTGACGAGTGTGTTCATCTAATTGGACGACATGCGTCTTTGAATCAAAGGGAGTACCAGGTTCATTAAACCCGATATGTCCATTTTGTCCGATACCAAGTAGCTGAAGATCAATACCCCCTAAATCTTCAATGAGCTGATCATACCTTAAGCACTCTTCCTCCAAGTGAGAAGCAGCACCATTGGGGAGGAAATATTGATCTGATGGGAGATCAATATGGTCGAATAAATGACGCTTCATGTAAGTCATATAACTATTTTCATGATTTGGATCAATTCCCACGTACTCATCCAGATTCACTGTTCTTGCTTGTTTGAAAGATAATTGTTCTGTTTGATGCAAATGAATTAACTCTTTATAAGTCTCAATTGGTGTACCGCCAGTTGCCAGACCGAGAACCGCATCTGTTTTTGATTTAATGGTACGTGCAATGAAAGCAGCTGCTGCTTTTCCTAATTGATCTTTATCTGCAAATTCGATGATGTTCATCAGTGTGTGGCCTCCTTTTTTTCATAAACGATTTGTCCATGGCAGATCGTCATCATGAGTTCGCCAGATTCATCCCAAATGACCAAGTCTGCTAGTTTTCCAACTTCGATCGAACCGAGCTGATGATCGATCCCGAGCTGAGTGGCTGCATTTGTTGAGGTCATTTGAGCAATTTCTGTCCATCCACATTGTGTGATCTGTCTCATACGTTTGACCCCATCTTTCATTTGTAAAATCGATCCTGCAAGTGTTCCATCTGCCAGCAATGCTTTTTCACCGCTGACTGTCACAGTCTGTCCGCCAAATTCGTAGGTTCCCTCTCCAAGTCCTTTTGCACGCATTGAGTCTGTAATCATGATCAAACGTTCACTCCCCTTTGCCAAATACGCAAGCTTTACGGAAAGAGGATGTGAATGAATGCCATCTGTAATCAGCTCAGTCAAAAGCTTTTCGTTTGTAAGCGCAGCACCTGCAACATTTGGCTCACGATGCTGAAATGAACTCATCGCATTATAAAGATGCGTGACATGACGCGCGCCGTGCTTTGCTACTAGTTCAATCATGTCATGATTGGCATTTGTATGTCCAATAGAAGGAATGATATTTTTTTCTTTTAGCAGGGAAAGGAATGCAAAATCAGTATCTTCCTCAGGTGCAAAAGTGACAATTCGAATCAGCTGATCTGCTGCACTCAGCCATTTCTCAAAAAGAGGAAGGTTAGCCTGTGTAATCCATTGAGCAGGCTGCGCTCCAGCTTTATCTTTAGAAATAAAAGGACCTTCTAGATGAATGCCTAAACATTGTGCCTGACTTCCAGCCTGCTTTTTATTATAGGGTCTCCACTGTGCGACATTTTTAAGTGCTTGCTCAATCTCTTGGTGATTTTGTGTAATGGTTGTTGCTAAAAAGCTTGTCGTTCCTTCTGCGGGTAAGTGATCAGCAAGTGTATTCATGGCTTCTGGTGTCGCATCCATCATATCTGCACCATATCCCCCATGGATGTGAATATCAATCATTCCGGGGAGTAAATAAAAGTTTTCCCGGGAAATATATACTTTTTCATAATTTCCTGTCGGCGGTGATGTTGAAATATAGTCGATCTTGCCATCGCGTAAACCGACAAAACCGTTTTCAATGATTTCTGTCTTTGTCACAATATGAATATTGGAGAGCAATAAAGAACTGCTCATGATTGTGCCCCCTTATTCTCGTCGTTAGATTCAGTTTACCTTTTTTAAGTATAGTTGTCTATACCAGTAAATGTGATGAAACAGGATCAGGATAAAATACTATTTTGGGTTCATCATTGAAAGTGATAAAATAGAGCTGTATTTCTGAAACGCCTGTGATAAAAGGAGGAAGAAGCGTGCCGAAAGTTCGTACGAAGGACATAATGGAACAATTTCATCTTGAACTGGTAAGTGGGGAAGAAGGGATTAATCGTCCCATTACAATCAGTGATCTTTCCAGACCAGGTATTGAAATGGCTGGATATTTTACATATTACCCAAAAGAAAGAGTTCAACTTTTAGGGAAGACAGAGCTTTCTTTTTTTGAACAGCTCCCAGAACGCGAACGAAAGCAGAGAATGATGTCTCTTTGTACAGATATTACCCCTGCCATCATTTTGTCACGAGATCGTGAAGTCCCAAAAGAATTGATCGAAGCATCAAACGAAAATGGAGTGCCGGTTTTACGCTCAAGCTTAAAAACGACAAGACTTTCGAGTCGATTAACGAACTTCTTAGAAAGCAAGCTTGCACCAACGACTGCGATTCATGGCGTACTCGTAGATGTATATGGTGTAGGTGTGCTGTTAATTGGAAAAAGTGGCGTAGGTAAAAGTGAAACGGCTTTAGAATTAGTGAAGAGAGGACACAGGCTGGTTGCAGACGATTGCGTGGAAATTAGGCAAGAGGATCAGGATACGTTAGTTGGAAGCGCACCAGAGCTGATTGAGCACCTTCTAGAAATCCGTGGATTAGGCATTATTAATGTGATGACCTTATTTGGAGCGGGCGCTGTCAGAAGCTATAAGAGAATTACGATTGTTATGAACCTTGAGCTTTGGGAACAAGGCAAACAGTATGACCGTTTAGGACTTGAGGAAGAAAAAATGCGGATCATCGATACAGATGTACCAAAACTGACCATCCCTGTACGTCCGGGACGAAATTTAGCGGTCATCATCGAGGTAGCTGCAATGAACTTCAGATTGAAACGAATGGGACATAATGCAGCGGAACAATTTACAAGTAAACTTGCCGATGTCATTGAAGACAATGGCCAGGATGAATAGGAGCTGTCTATATGAATGAAGCAATTCAACCAATTGATCCGATTGCTTTTCAGCTCGGACCTCTTTCGGTTCATTGGTATGGTGTGATTATTGGGGTCGGAGCCCTGCTTGGACTCTGGCTCGCATTAAGGGAGTGTGAAAAAAGAGGCATCAATAAAGATATGTTTATTGATCTCATCTTATTTGCCATTCCTATAGCTATTATTTGTGCACGAATTTATTATGTATCCTTTGAATGGGATTATTATCAGCAGCACCCAAATGAAATCATCAAGATTTGGAATGGCGGAATTGCCATACATGGCGGACTGATAGGGGCGGTGCTGACAGCGATTGTCTTTACTAAAGTGAGAAAGGTGTCCTTTTGGAAAATCGCCGATGTCGCAGCGCCTAGTATTTTACTAGGGCAAGCCATCGGGCGCTGGGGGAACTTTATTAATCAGGAAGCGCATGGTGAGGCTGTTTCAAGAGCCTTTTTAGAAAATTTGCACCTGCCTGAGTTTATTATTAATCAGATGTACATTGACGGGACTTACTATCACCCTACGTTCTTATATGAATCATTATGGAATATCGCAGGCGTTTTGATATTAATCTTATTACGTAGAACATCATTGCGTCGAGGCGAAATGTTCTTGTCTTATTTAATCTGGTATTCAATCGGTCGTTTCTTCATTGAAGGAATGAGAACAGACAGCTTAATGCTGACCGAGCATCTTCGAATTGCACAGATGATTTCAATTGCTATATTTGCAGTGGCTATCTTGTTGATTGTGTTTAGAAGAATCAAAGGATATGCATCTATACCGTATAAAGAGAACAACTCATCAAATTAAGCAAGGGGGATAAGAGATGAGGGAGACATGGAAAAACGGCTTGAAAGCAGGGTTATCGACAACTTGGACACTTGGAAAAGTCATTTTTCCGGTTACCATTCTCGTTAGTATCTTGCAGCATACACCTGTAATGGATTGGATTATACAATTCATCCGTCCATTTATGGGCCTGTTTGGTCTTTCAGGGGAAGCGGCCATTCCGCTTGTTTTAGGAAATATGCTGAACTTGTATGCGGGTATTGCAGCCATCTTGACATTAGAGCTGCCTGTGAAGGAAGTGTTCATTTTAGCGGTCATGCTCTCCTTTTGTCACAACTTGATCATCGAATCAACAGTGGCGGCGAAGGTTGGGCTACGGGTGTCTGTCATTTTGCTGGTGAGAATCAGTCTTGCCGTCGTGTCAGCAATTGTCATTCACCTCGTTTGGCAGGGAGGCGAGGAGCCGGCGCAATATGGTTTGCTGACAGCTGCTCAGTCGGCTGATGTGCCTTCTAGCTGGTATATGATCGTACTTCTTGCTTTACAGAAAGCTGTTCTTGGTGTGCTGCAGCTGGCTTGTATTGTCATTCCTCTCATGGTCATCATTCAATTCATGAGAGACTTAGGGTGGCTCCATACGCTGTCAAAGTGGCTGTCTCCTTTTACGAGAATGCTTGGAATGAAAGAAAATACGTCTATGACGATGGTGGCTGGTTTGACCATTGGTCTTGCCTACGGGGCAGGCGTCATGATGAAGGCAGTGGAAGAGGACGGTGTCAGCAAAAAGGATTTAACGCTTGCTTTCATTTTCCTTGTGGCGTGTCATGCGGTGGTCGAAGATACACTGATTTTCATTCCTTTAGGTATTCCAGTCTGGCCGCTTCTTCTTATTCGCCTTATTTCTGCTATTTTATTGACAGCTGCCATCAGCTATATTTGGCGGAGGCGGGAACATGCAGCTGTTAGAAAGGAAGCTATATGAACCAATCAACTATTAACACAGTGTTATTTGATTTAGATGGCACATTAATCAATACAAATGAATTAATTATTGCTTCATTTCAGCATACGCTTGATCATTATTACCCTGGTCAATACAGCCGTGAGGATATCCTTCATTTCATTGGTCCATCATTATTTGATACATTCTCTGCAATGGATCCGAATCTGACAGATGACATGATCCAGATGTATCGAACGTTTAATCATGAACAGCATGACCTGCTTGTGACGGAGTACGAGACGGTGTTAGATACGTTGAAAATTCTTCAGGATCAGGGATTTAAGCTCGGAATTGTGACAACAAAAATCCGTGATACGGTCTTAATGGGATTAAAGCTGACTGGATTGGAGCCATTTTTTGAGGTCATTGTCACACTTGATGATGTACAAAATGAAAAGCCGCATCCAGAACCAGTTCAACTGGCATTATCCAAGCTCGGCAGTGATCCGCATGAGGCGATCATGGTTGGTGATAATTATCACGACATTTTATCTGGTCAAGCGGCAGGGACAAAAACAGCAGGTGTTGCTTGGTCTATTAAGGGAGAAGAAGCCCTGTTAAAGCATCGCCCAGATTATATGCTGCAGAAAATGAGTGATCTCTTGGCGATTGTTGGAGCTGATTAAGTTGAGAAAAACAGATCGTTATCCTGTCAAAGGGGTCAATTCGCTTAGACAAGTCTATCGAACGGTCCCCTTTCTCAAGGTTGTGAAAAACTTTATCTTTATTCAAATGGCAAGGTATACGCCTTTTATGGGAATGAAAAATTGGATTTATCGCACCTTCCTTCGAATGAAAGTCGGGGAGGATACGGCGTTTGCTTTAATGGTGATGGTCGATCTCATGTTTCCTGAGAAAATCACTGTCGGTCGAAATAGTGTGATTGGTTATAACACAACCATTCTGTCCCATGAGTATTTGATTAAAGAGTATAGGCTTGGGGAAGTCTATATTGGTGATGAAGTGTTAATTGGGGCAAATTCAACGATTCTACCTGGAGTGACAATTGGTGATGGTGCGATTGTATCGGCAGGAACTCTTGTGAACAAAGATGTTCCGGCAGGCTCCTTTGTTGGAGGAAATCCAATGCGGATGATTTATACGAAAGAGGAAATGGAAGCACGTCAATCTTCGTCTGCTGAGTAGCTCGGCAGACTTTTTTGTTGACATTCTAACATGGTGTAACTATAATGATTACAACAGAGGTGAGAAAACATGAAAATCAGCAGCAGATTTACTGTCGCTGTCCATATTCTGGCCTTGCTATCACTTGAAAAAGGTTCTTTACAGACATCGGAGGATATCGCAGGAAGTGTCAATACAAATCCAGTGGTGATTCGCCGTATCATGAGTAAGCTCAAAAAAGCAGGCCTAATCTCAACGAGTCTTGGCAAAGGCGGTTCTCAATTGAATCGCAGTGAAGATGACATGACACTGCTTGATGTGTATAAAGCGGTTGAAGTTGTGGATGAGGGAGAGTTGTTTCAAATTCATGAAAGCCCTAACCCTGACTGTCCGATCGGTGCAAATATTCAAGCTGTATTAGAATTAATTTTGTGCCGTGCTCAAAGTGCGATGGAGCAAGTGCTTGCTGAGATCAAATTAAGTGAACTAACGCAGGTTTTAATCAAAAAAATTGGATGATCTATTCAATTTTTTTTACCTCTGTTGTAACTATCGTGGTTACATCTTAAGTGATCAAAATAACAATATATTGTAGGAGGAATTTACATGAACATTGGAATCATTGGCGCAACAGGTAAAGCAGGACAACACATTTTAAAAGAAGCTCAATCGAGAGGGCACGAAGTAACGGCAATCGTTCGAGATGCACAAAAAGTGACCAATTCATCAGCAGCTGTTTTAGAAAAGGATGTTTTTCACTTAGAGGCAGGAGACGTCAAAGGTTTTGATGTGATCGTAAACGCATTTGGTGCACCAGCAGGACAAGAGCACCTTCATGTAGAAGCAGGGAAAAAACTCATTCATCTCTTGAAAGAGACACCAGAAACGCGTTTAATCGTTGTGGGAGGTGCTGGAAGTTTATTTGTAGATGAGGCCAAAACAACTAGACTGATGGACACACCGGAGTTTCCAAAGGAATACCTTGCTACTGCTTCACACCAAGGAGAAAATTTAATAGATCTTCAAAAGACCGAAGGATTAAAATGGACATTTTTAAGTCCAGCAGCCTTCTTTAATCCAGCAGGCAAACGGACAGGTGCTTATGTGAAAGGCAAAGACCATCTTATCGTCAATTCAAAGGGTGACAGCTATGTGAGTTATGCTGACTACGCCGTTGCGCTTGTCGATGAGATAGAACAAGCTGCTCATGTTGGAGAACGTTTTACTGTGGTTTCTGAAGCAGAATAAGAAATTAAAAACCCCGCTATTTAGCGGGGTTTTATGCTTTAATGATAATCGCCTGGCTGCCCATCTGTTTCCAAGAATCCTCAAACTGTTCACGATCTACTTTTTGATTCTTCTCTCCGTAAGGGTTATTTAAGTAGACATGATCTTTGTCATAGCCAGTGATGACGACGCTATGCATATTAAAGCTGATATCTATTTTCCCATTTGGTGTATTCCATGTTTCAATGTTATCTGTTTTGGCAAAGGTCGAAGTGGTAATGACCCAGACAGGATAACCTTTTTCAAGTGATTGGTAAATGGCCTTTTTAACTGGCTTGCCGGTTAAGTCAACGGCTTGATTACCTACATATTTTTTCGCAAGCTGATAAATGGGTTCGTGGTACACACCAAGACCTGGCCCATTCTCCATATCGCCTACAAACCCGTCATGAGGGTCTCCTTTTAAGCCATTCTCATAATTGAGCGGGACACGCTTAATCTCGTTTGCCAATGCGTTTTTCGTTATATGCTCATAGCCGCTGTAATGAAGAAGCATGGCTAAGCTCGTGACTTCGCATCCGTTATAAAGCTTTGGTGCATCCATTTGATTAAAGAGGATGACGTCCATGGCTTTTTTATTTCCTTTTAAACTAGAATGTGTTGTTTCTGTTTTTTTCGTAGAACGTGTTTCTTCTGCTGCTAGTGCGGTATCATTTTCTTTTTCTTTGGCTTCTTGCGGTGACGTTGTTTTCTTGACTTGGTCGAATTGTGAAATGTAAATAAAGCCGAAATAAACAAGACATGCGCACAACAAAGTTAAGATTAATGTCTGGATGAATTTCACTGTAATCTCCTGTGTTATTCAATATTTTTAAGTATTATAGCATGTTCCTAAAGCAAAGAGATCAAAAAGGATTAGGTGTCATTTTAATGTAATATATGAACAAATGATTAAGGAAAAAAAGGGGAAAATAAAAATGATTGATTTAATCACTTTATTTTGTTAGCATATTATCATATTAGCGAACTAAAGGATTCGGAATTTTTTGTTTTAATGTGTTGGAGGTGCGGAACATGTTCATGTTTGAAAAACCATATGGTATGCGAGATTCATTACCAGGATTGTATGAGACGAAGAAAAGAGTTAGGCATTCTTTAACAGAGGTCATGAATGGTTGGGGTTATCGTTTAATGGAAACGCCAACGCTTGAATTTTACGATACAGTCGGTGTTCAATCGGCGATTACAGATACGCAGCTGTTTAAGCTTCTTGATCAAAATGGTCAAACCCTTGTGCTTAGACCTGATATGACGGGACCAATTGCGAGAGTGGCGGCTTCAAAGCTTCACGAACAGGCGTATCCGCTTCGAGTCGGTTATGCAGCCAACGTGTTTCGGGCACAGGAAAGAGAAGGGGGAAGACCTTCTGAATTTGAGCAGGTCGGTATTGAGTTGATCGGTGATGGTTCGATTAGTGCAGATGCTGAAGTCATAGCGCTTGTCGTGTTTGCATTAAAAAATGCTGGACTTCAATCCTTCAAAATTGCGATCGGGCATGTGGCTTTGGCTGAGACCTTGTTTTTAGATGTACTAGGGAATACAGAGCGGGCGAACGTATTGCGCCGATTTTTATATGAAAAGAATTATGTGGGATACAGGCAGCATGTCAAACAATTGCCGCTCTCATCCATCGATAAAACAAGGCTGCTCCAGCTTTTAGAGCTGCGCGGCGGTCAAGAAGTGACCCAGCAGGCTGAAGAAATTGTGGTGTCACAAGAGGGCAAAGAAGTGCTGGCGGAGTTAAAGGCGCTGTGGGAGACACTTGAAGATTACGGCTGTACAGAATATATCCGTTTGGATTTAAGCATGGTTAGTCATATGAGCTACTATACTGGGATTTTGTTTGAAGTATTTGCAGATCATGTTGGGTCTGTGATCGGAAGTGGAGGAAGGTATGATCAATTGCTTGCTCACTTTGATGCACCCGCACCAGCTACAGGCTTTGGACTTCGATTAGACCGTCTTCTTGAGGCACTCGACGCAAAAGAAATAAATGAGCCCCAAGAGGCTGTGATTTTTAGTAAAGAACAGCGGCTTGAAGCATTTGATTTTGCAGAAAAAGAGCGGACAAAGGGCAAAAGGATTGTTCTCCAAGACTTAGCGGGTATTGAAAATATTGATGCCATGACCAAGGCATTTGAGCAAGTGACTTATTTTATCGGCGCTAGAAAGGAAGAGCAAAATGGGTAAAGTGTTGACAATGGCAATGCCAAAGGGGCGGATATTTGAAGAAGCAGCAGGGCTATTAAGACAGGCTGGATATCAGCTGCCGGAGGAATTCGAAGATTCAAGAAAATTAATCATTGATGTACCGGAAGAAAATCTCCGCTTTATTTTAGCGAAGCCAATGGATGTGACGACATATGTAGAGCACGGTGTAGCGGATGTGGGCATTGCAGGGAAAGACGTCATGCTTGAAGAAGCACGGGATGTGTACGAAGTGCTCGATTTAAACATTAGCAAATGTCATTTAGCTGTAGCGGGCTTGCCGGGAGCCAGCTGGGGCGGTGTCGCACCGCGTGTGGCCACAAAGTACCCAAATGTCGCTTCTTCTTATTTTAGAGAACAAGGTGAGCAGGTGGAGATCATTAAGCTAAATGGTTCCATTGAATTAGCACCGCTCATCGGACTTGCCGATCGAATTGTTGACATTGTCTCCACCGGTCAAACACTTAAGGAAAATGGGCTTGTCGAAACGGAACATATTTGTGACATTACGTCACGTTTTATTGTCAATCCTGTGAGCTATCGAATGAAGGATGCGGTAATCGATGAAATGGCGCAGCGTCTGGCAAGAATCATCGAAGGAGAAGGGGAGGAAACATCATGAACATCACCTACATACAAGAAGGTGAGACAGACACTCTCTCACTCAAGCGTTCTCTAGATACAGGAACGGAAGAGCAGCGACTGGCTGTTCAGCGGATTATCGAAGAAGTGAGAAAAAATGGTGACGAAGCCGTACGGTCTTTCACGAAGCAATTTGACGGTGTCTCTATTGAACAGCCACTTGTGACGGAGGATGAAAAGACAAAAGCCTACGAACGTTTGGACCCGGAGATGATCCAAATCATCCAAACGGCGATCCGGAATATTCGAACATACCACGAGCGTCAGCTGACCTCCTCTTGGTTTTATCACCAAAAGGACGGCTCAATGCTAGGTCAGAAAGTAACACCGCTTGATGCGGTCGGTGTATATGTCCCAGGGGGAACGGCCGCTTATCCATCATCTGTTTTAATGAATGTCATCCCGGCACTTGTTGCCGGCGTTGAGCGAATTGTCCTTGTGACACCGCCAGGAAATGACGGCCGTCTGTCTGACGCTGTGCTAGTAGCTGCGAAGGAGCTGGGCATTTCAGAAATGTACAAAATGGGCGGTGCTCAGGCGATAGCCGCTCTTGCATATGGAACGGAAAGTATTCAGCCTGTTGATAAAATCACCGGTCCAGGAAATATTTATGTAGCACTTGCCAAACGGGAAGTATTTGGTCAAGTAGACATTGATATGATTGCGGGTCCAAGTGAAATTGCTGTTTTAGCAGATGAAACGGCAACTGCACATGAGGTGGCAGCTGATTTGCTTTCACAGGCAGAGCATGATGCATTGGCATCCAGTATTTTGGTGACACCATCTAAAGGATTGGCTGAAAGAGTGCAAGCGGAGGTGCAAGCGCAGCTTGATACTTTGCCAAGGAAATCAATTGCAGCACAATCTATTCAAGACCATGGTTATATTTACGTGACAGAATCTTTGGATCGTGCAGTTGATATCGTGAACCAGTTAGCCCCAGAGCATTTAGAAGTGCTGACGGCGTATCCAGCATCACTACTTGGTCAAATCAAGCATGCTGGAGCAATTTTCTTAGGGCGTTACAGTCCAGAGCCGGTAGGGGATTACTTCGCAGGACCGAACCATGTGCTGCCAACAAACGGGACGGCAAGATTTTCTAGTCCGCTCGGCGTCACAGATTTCCAAAAGAAAACGAGCATCATTTCATATAGCAAAGAAGCCTTTGAAACACATAGGGAAAGCATTGCGGCTTTTGCAAGATTAGAAGGGCTTGAAGCACATGCCAGATCGATTGAAGCGAGAAAGCGGGAGGAATCAAAATGAGACAGGCGGAAACAGCGAGACAGACAAATGAAACGAACATTTCGTTAGCGCTAGAGATTGATGGCGAAGGAAAAGCAGATATTCAGACAGATGTCCCTTTTATGACGCACATGCTCGACTTATTCACGAAGCATGGACATTTTAACTTAACTGTAGATGCAAAAGGAGACACAGATGTCGATGATCACCACACAACAGAAGATATTGGCATTGTGCTTGGGCAGATGTTTAAAGAAGCGCTTGGTGATAAAAAAGGAATCAAGCGCTACGGCTCTAGTTTTGTTCCAATGGATGAAACACTCGCTCAAGTAGTCGTGGATTTAAGCAATCGTCCTCATTTGGAAATGAGAGCCGATTTCCCTAGTCAGAAGGTCGGCACCTTTGATACGGAGCTGGTTCATGAGTTTCTTTGGAAATTTGCCCTTGAAGCACGAATAAATCTTCATGTGATCGTTCACTATGGAACCAATACCCACCATATGATTGAAGCCATTTTTAAAGCGATGGCACGCGCCTTAGATGAAGCAACAACCATTGATCCGCGTGTGAAAGGGATTCCGTCGACAAAGGGGATGCTCTAATGATTGGCGTCATTGACTATGGAATGGGAAATTTGTTTAGCGTATCAAAAGCACTGGAACGAGCAGGAGCGTCTTATATCGTGTCTTCTGAAGCAGAGGAGCTGAAAAAGGCAGATGCGTATATTTTGCCAGGAGTCGGTTCATTTCGTGATGCGATGCAGCTGTTAAGACAGACAGGACTTGAGGCGTTTATCCACCAAGTCGTACAGGAAGGAAAGCTGTTATTTGGCATTTGCCTTGGCATGCAGTTGTTGTTTGAAGAAAGTGAAGAAGCAGGAAAAACAAAAGGGTTAGGCCTTTTAAAAGGACGTGTCGTTCTTTTGAAGGATCGTGATTCGGATGGACAAAGGCTGAAGGTGCCTCATATGGGCTGGAATGAGCTCACATTTCATCAGCCGTCACCATTATTTGACGGTGTGCCGGAAGGATTTGCATACTTTGTTCACTCTTATTATGTGAGCGGCATGAATCCAGAAGATCTATTGGCAAGTGCGCCCTATGGCGTTCAAGTACCTGCCATTGTTGGAAAGGGGAATGTGTTTGGAACGCAGTTTCACCCTGAAAAAAGCAGTACAACAGGAATGGCACTGCTGAAACAGTTTATTCAATTAGCAAACGAACAGAGGGTGAGCAAATGAGTGATTTTACATTATATCCAGCAATTGATATGAGAAATGGCAAATGTGTACGACTTGTGCAAGGAGACTATGACCAAGAAACCATTTATGGAGATTCACCGTTAGACATGGCGAGACGGTTTGCAAATGAAGGAGCGAAATGGATACATCTCGTTGATTTAGATGGCGCAAAAGCAGGAAAACGCGTGAATCACGAGCATGTGCTGGCGATTGCTTCCTCATTAGATGTGAATGTCCAAATTGGCGGCGGCATTCGGACAGAAGAAGATGTTGCATTCTATTTAAACAATGGCGTATCGAGAGTCATTCTTGGCAGTTCAGCGGTGTCAAACCCGGTTTTTGTGAAAAAAATGTTGGCGCAATATGGGGAGAAAATCGCCATTGGCATTGATGCACGAAACGGTTTTGTATCGACTGAAGGGTGGCTTGAAACATCGGAAGTGAAGGCGGAGGAACTCGGTAGGGAACTGGCAAAGGAAGGCGCAGAGGTCTTCATTTTCACGGATATTCAAATGGACGGCATGCTGTCTGGTCCAAATGTGGAAAGTACGGTTCGATTAGCAGAAGCAACTGGCAAACAAGTCATTGCCTCAGGTGGTGTCAGTGCAGTAGGTGATCTGCAAAAGCTATCAGCACAAAAGCAGACAGGTGTGTCTGGTGCAATCATTGGCAAGGCGCTGTACACAAAGCAATTTACTTTAGCAGAAGCGTTTGAAGGGCTTGACAGCATATGATGACAAAACGAATCATTCCATGTCTTGATGTAAAGGAAGGGCGTGTGGTCAAAGGGATCCAATTTCTAGGGTTGAAGGATGCTGGTGATCCGGTCGAATTAGCGCAGATCTATGACGAGGAAGGTGCGGATGAACTCGTCTTTCTTGATATATCTGCCTCTCATGAAGGCCGAAAAACGATGGTGGATGTGGTCAAACAAGTGGCATCCACTCTCGCTATCCCGTTCACGGTGGGGGGCGGGATTAACCACCTTGATGACATGAAGCGTATATTAAGAGCGGGGGCAGACAAGGTGTCTGTGAACACAGCGGCTGTTTTAAGACCGGAGCTAATAACAGAAGGAGCCGACTTTTTTGGTTCACAGTGCATAGTTGTTGCGATTGATGCGAAATACGATGAAGAGAAACAAGCATACATGGTCTATACGCACGGAGGACGCCGTCAAACGGATTTAGAAGTGAGTGACTGGGCGAAAGAAGCCGTGCGAAGAGGAGCAGGCGAGATCTTGCTGACTAGCATGGATGCCGATGGTGAGAAAACGGGCTTTGAGCATCGTTTGACGAAGCTTGTATCAGAAGCAGTCACAGTGCCAGTTATTGCTTCAGGAGGTGCTGGCAATGCGCAGCATATGCTGGAGGCTTTTACAAAAGGTGAAGCTGATGCCGCACTCGCAGCCTCTATTTTCCATTATAAAGAAACCTCCATTCAAGAGGTGAAGACATATTTGAGAGAACACGGGGTGAAGGTAAGATGAAACAGGCAAACGAATTAACCTTTAATGATGCAGGTCTCATTCCTGCCATTGTACAGGATGCTCAAAGCAAGGAAGTTCTTACTTTGGCGTATATGAATCAAGAATCCTATGAAAAAACATTAGAGACAGGGGAAACATGGTTTTTTAGCAGATCGAGAAATGAGCTTTGGCACAAAGGAGCTACATCTGGACACACCCAGCGTGTTACATCTATTCGCTATGACTGTGATCAAGATGCCCTGCTTGTTCTAGTGACACCAAGCGGCCCAGCCTGCCATACAGGCAGCTATAGCTGTTTTTCAGAAGATGGCGTGAAACAGCCAAGGGGAGAACAAGACCGCTTTGCCATTTTAAATGAACTGGAACAGGTCATTGCGAAACGGCAGATGGAAATGCCAGAAGGAGCTTATACGACCTATCTTTTTGAAAAAGGAGTCGACAAAATCCTGAAAAAGGTAGGGGAAGAAGCTTCTGAAGTGATCATTGCGGCGAAGAACCGTGATCAAGAAGAATTGAAATGGGAAACAGCAGATCTCCTGTATCACCTTCTTGTGTTATTACGTGAACAGCAGCTGCCTCTTGATAATGTATTAAAGGTATTGAAAAAGCGCCATCAAGGGGAATGAAAAGCTTGGGGTATCCCCGGCTTTTTGCTTTTAAATGAAAAACAAATCCTTCCTTTCCTTTTGTTCTATGTGACGACTCATGAAGTATGTTATACTACACACGGTACACTGTTCGAAATGGAGGGTATCGGTGAGTAAATACACTTCTCAAAATAATCACACACAAGTCGTCCAGCTATTCCAAGATGGGCATTACTTTTTTCATAAAGGTCTAAAAGCATATAGAGAAAGAAATCTGTCTAGGGCAAGTAAGCTGATACAGCGGGCCATCGTTCTTGAGCCTGAAAATGTAGAAATGCTGTCGCAGCTTGCCATTATTTATACTGAAATGGGTCATTACCAACAATCAAATGAACTGCTTGATTTTATCCTTGAACACTTGGATGAGAATATGTCAGAGTGTCACTACTTTAAAGCCAATAATTATGCGAATCTCGGTTTGTTTCAAGAGGCATATAGATGCGCCACTGCTTATGCTGCGCTGGAAGAAGACGGGGAATTTGCAGATGAAAATGACGATCTCCTCGATCTGCTTGATATGAGTGACGATGTTGATGAAGATTTCCCTTATGATCAGGATGATCTGATTGTAAAGCAGGATCAAGCCAACCATTTGCTAGAAAGCGGCAGGCTGGATGAAGCAATCGAGATGCTGGAACAGATGATTGTTGAGTATCCAGAGTTTTGGTCAGCGTATAATAATCTCGCTTTGGCCTATTTTTATTCTGGCCAAATCGATCAGGCAAAAGAAATGTTGAACCGGGTCCTTCATGAAAATCCCGGTAATCTGCATGCCCTTTGTAATCAGCTTGTTTTCTATCATTATGAAAAAGAAGAAGAAAAGGTCAATCTGTTAGCGAAGCAATTAACGCACGTGTATCCAATATTAAGTGAACAGCGTTATAAGCTTGGCGCAACATTTGCCCTTGTTGGAGAATTTGAATGGGCATTTAAATGGCTTTATTCTTTGTATAAAACAGGTTTCCAAGGTGATAGTACGTTTTTATACTGGCTGGCAAGTGCAGCCTATTATACGGGCCACAAAACGCTGGCGCAAACCGTTTGGGATAAGATGGTGGAAGAAGATATTGATGCAGATGAAATCAAGCCGTGGCAAGATAAACCAGAGGAGTCTGAGTCAATGGTTTCAATTGAGGAACGACTCACTGCCTACTATGTCAGCAAACAAAAAGGTGAACGTGACGTCTTGCAATCTGTTCTTGATTCCCGCGCTGCGAAAACGGCCTTTGAACAGCAGTTTATTGAGTTACTTTTATTTGAAGATCAAATGGAAGAACGATCGTTTTCAGAAGATGCGGTCTTCGCAAAACAGGCGGCATCTGCTTTGGAAGAAGCGGTGCAGCCTGATAGCCACATGCCATATTTTTGGTTATTCCATATTATTCAGCAAGCACGCGCTTCAGGCGTAAAGAAGAAAAATGCCATTGCATGGGCAGCAGCTTCTTATTATCTATGGATGAATGAACAAGAAGAATCAGCTGTCAGCAAAAAAGAGATCTCAGCTTCTTTTCAGATCAGCGTTCAAACGCTGTCAAAATATGAGAATATTATTTGTGCGTTCATGGTTTGAATAGGTAAATAGATTCAGATAACAGCAGCATGGCCGAAAAGGTCATGCTTTTTTCTTGGATAAAAAGGTGGGATTTGCTAGGATTTGGCGAAGTATGACAATCTCGACATCTATTTGAAACATAAATGTAATAAAAATATTAGCTCATTTTGTCGATGTGTCATGTATAATGAAACTCGTGGATTAAAACAAAGACATATATTTAAATATTTTACTATACATAATGCAACACCTAGTGATAGAAACAATCTGGTCAACATCTGACTGAATCATCAGGAAGAAAGACACAGGAAGCACAGATTGGTCGCAGAGAATTTGCTGCTTTCTCATGTCGCTTGGGAAATTGTCAAAGGAGGAACTATACGTGAAAAAGTTTATTACTTTCGGTTTAGCTTCGGTGATTGGAGCGAGCGGTTTATTTATTCCATTTACTCATGAAGCAAATGCACAGAACTTTGAACAAAAGAAACAAGAACTAGACAGCAAGCAGTCAGAGGTAAACAAGAATCTTCAAAAGAAAAAAGAAGAGCTTTCAAAGCTTGAGGCAAAACAAGAGGCACTTGCGCTAAAGCTAAAAGAAATTGACGAAAAAGCTTTAAAAACAAGTGATCAAATCGAAGAAAAACAAAAAGAAAACGAAAAAACAAAAAAAGAAATCAAAGCACTGAAAAAAGAAATTGCTGATACAGAAAAACGTATCGAAGAAAGAAACGAATTCTTGAAAAAGCGTGTACGTGCGCTTCAAGAAAGCGGTGGTTCTACGAAATACATAGATGTATTACTAGGAGCAAAAAGCTTTAGCGATTTCATCAGCCGTGCAGGTGCTGTATCTACATTAATCAACGCAGACAGCGAAATCATTAAAGAACAAGAAAGAGACAAAGCGGAATTACAAAAGTCTGAAAACGAATTAAACACAAAGCTTGAAGATGTTCAAAAGACGCTTGCAAAGCTTGAAACACTTCAAACAGATTTAAATAAACAGCTTGATGAGAAAGACAAGCTATTCAAGCAAGTGAAAAAGCAAAAAGGAAGTGCTTCTTCTCAAATCAGCGAGTTAAACACTGAGGCAAACAGCATTGCATCTGAAAAAGACGCAACAATCGCTGCTCAAAAACAAGCTGAAAAAGAAGCAAGAGAAGCTGCTCAAAAAGCAAAAGAAGAAAAAGCACAAAGACAACAGCAGCGTCAAGCTAGTGTTCAAGCTGAAGACAACAGCTCTAATAACGACAGTGGTTCTTCTTCAAATAACAGTGGATCTTCAAATAACAATAGCAGCAGTTCACCAAGCAAAAAGCCATCTTCTGGCGGTGGATCACCTGTCAGCAATAACGTAGGCGGAATCGAAGGTGCAATCAGCACAGGTTCTACCATTGTAGGACAATCTCCATATAAATGGGGCGGCGGCAGATCACAAGCCGATATTGACGCACGTCGTTTTGACTGTTCTTCATTCGTTCGCTGGGCATTTGCATCAGCAGGCATCAACCTTGGACCAGTTGGCGGTACAACAACAGATACGCTTGTAGGTAAAGGAAGAGCTGTAAGTGCATCTGACATGAAACGCGGAGACCTTGTGTTCTTTGATACGTATAAAGTAAATGGACACGTTGGTATTTACTTAGGAAACGGTACATTCTTGAACGATAATAGCTCTCGCGGTGTTTCAGTTGACTCTATGAGCAACGTTTACTGGAAAAAAGCATTCAATGGCGTTGTAAGAAGAGTCGTTGAATAAATCATTACTTACTATATAACCGTAAACAGGCTTCCTTAAACAGCAGTTTAAGGAAGCTTTTTCTTTTTTTGAAGATATGAGCAAATGATTCGCTTATTATCCGCAGATTTAATAGGATATGGGTAAGGAATAAAAGCTAAGAGTGGAAATGATGCTCTCTGTCATGAATGGAAGCATCACCCAAGGGCATTCTAATAAGAAATGCTAGCAGCAATTGAAGAGGGAGTGACAGTTGTGTCAGAAGAAAAAATCTACGATACGATCATCATTGGAGCGGGTCCTGCCGGAATGACAGCCGCTGTTTATACATCACGGGGAAATCTTTCAACACTGATGATTGAAAGAGGAATTCCAGGCGGCCAAATGGCTAATACGGAAGATGTCGAGAACTATCCGGGCTTTGAAAGCATCTTAGGGCCGGAACTTTCAAATAAAATGTTTGAGCATGCAAAGAAATTCGGTGCCGAGTATGCGTATGGCGATATTAAAGAAATTGTAGATGGTGAAGAGTACAAAACCGTCAAAGCTGGTTCAAAAGAATACAAAGGACGCTCTGTCATTATTGCGGCAGGTGCTGAATACAAAAAAATCGGTGCACCAGGCGAAAAAGAACTTGGCGGCCGCGGCGTATCATACTGCGCGGTATGTGACGGTGCCTTCTTTAAAAACAAAGAGCTTGTCGTGATTGGCGGAGGAGACTCAGCAGTAGAAGAGGGTGTTTACCTCACTCGCTTTGCGTCTAAAGTCACTATTGTCCATAGACGCGACAAACTACGTGCCCAAAGCATCTTACAAGCACGTGCATTTGATAATGAAAAAATCGACTTTATGTGGAACAAAACCGTTAAAGAAATCAATGAAGAGAACGGGAAAGTCGGCAGTGTGACATTAATTGATACCGTGACAGGTGAGGAAGAAGACTTCAAAACAGATGGCGTCTTTATCTACATCGGTATGCTGCCGCTGTCTAAACCATTTGAAAATCTAGGGATTACAAATGCAGAGGGCTACATTGAGACGAACGAAAGAATGGAAACAAAAGTTGAAGGAATCTTCGCAGCTGGAGACATTCGTGAGAAAACACTTCGTCAAATCGTCACAGCAACAGGTGATGGAAGTATTGCAGCACAGAGTGCACAGCATTATGTAGAAGAGCTTGCTGAAAAGCTAAAAGCAATGAAATAAACAGCTGTCGTAAATCCTTAATATTGCGTCACGGGCTTTTAACTGGAATGTAACACGGGTGAAACAATTATCCGTTATGATGAAACTAGTAATTGACCCCCTTTTATAAGGAATACATGTTTGGCACGGATGTGAATCCGTGTCCTTTTTTTTTGCTTAAAATCAGAAATTCACGAGATGTTCACAAATGACGCATGGAGAACCGTTAGATGTTGTAAAATAAAGAATAGAGAAACTGCCCGTCACCATATTCATACGAAAACCTGTCTGTTTTCAGTGAAGAACGGGCATGTTCATTGTGGGAGTCATGATGAACCTGTATAATAAGAAAAAGACATAAAAGAGTAGGTGACAGCTGATGCAACGAGTAACCAATTGTGTGCTGCATCACGAAGATCAAGTTCTCTTGCTGCAAAAGCCAAGACGAGGCTGGTGGGTAGCACCTGGCGGCAAAATGGAGAGCGGAGAATCGGTCAAGGATTCAGTCGTTCGAGAATTTAGAGAAGAAACAGGCATTTATATTTTAAATCCGCAGCTAAAAGGCGTGTTTACCTTTATCATAAAAGAAGGCGATCAAATCGTTCAAGAGTGGATGATGTTCACCTTTATGGCAGATTCCTTTACAGGAAAAAACGTATCAGAGTCGGAGGAAGGCATTTTAAAATGGCATGATGTAAAAGATGTGCCCAGCTTGCCGATGGCTCCAGGAGATTCCCATATCCTTGACTTCATGTTGAAAGGGAAAGGACTTCTCCACGGCACTTTTACGTATACACCAGATTTTGAGCTGATTGCTTATCGATTAGATCCTCAAGGAGACTAATAAATGAACCGTTTTCATAAAGAAGGAGAGGGAGCAGGCATGAATACGCACAAACAAGATGATATTCAGCTTGTGATTATTACAGGGATGTCAGGTGCGGGGAAAACCGTTGCCATCCAAAGCTTTGAAGACTTAGGTTACTTTTGTGTGGATAACTTACCGCCATCACTTTTACCGAAGTTTCTAGAGCTTATGAAGGAATCCAATTCAAAGATGAGCAAGGTGGCCCTTGTGATGGATTTGCGCGGACGCGAATTCTTTGATAGCTTAATTGCTGCCTTAGATGAGATGAGTGATATCGGCTGGATCACACCAAGGATTCTATTTTTAGATGCAAACGATAAGGTGCTAGTCTCAAGATATAAAGAAACGAGACGTTCTCATCCCCTTGCGACAACAGGTTTGCCGCTCGAAGGAATTGAGATGGAACGCGATCTGTTAGAAGAGTTAAAAGGCCGGGCTCAAATGATTTTTGATACATCGGATTTAAAACCGAAACAGCTTCGAGAAAAAATTGTTGCACACTTTGCCACGAGCCAAGGACAGGTGTTTACAGTGAATGTGATGTCCTTCGGTTTTAAATACGGTCTGCCAATTGATGCTGATCTTGTATTTGATGTGAGATTCCTGCCGAATCCTTACTATATTGAGAGTATGCGTCCACAGACCGGAAACGATGAAGAAGTGCGCTCCTATGTCATGAAATGGAGCGAGACACAAAAATTCACAGAGAAATTAATTGACCTTCTCAGTTTTATGCTTCCGTCCTATAAACGAGAAGGGAAAAGTCAGCTGGTGATCGCTATTGGCTGTACAGGCGGACAGCACCGATCAGTGACGCTAGCGAACTACTTATCGGAGTATTTTAAAAATGACTACTATACACATGTCACTCACCGGGACATTGAAAAGAGAAGTAGAAAATAGATGACGACACTACCAAAGGTTGTCATTCTTGGCGGAGGCACTGGCTTATCTGTTTTACTTAGAGGATTAAAGACAAAGCCAGTGGACATTACCGCCATTGTGACGGTAGCTGATGATGGAGGCAGCTCAGGCAGACTGCGACATGATTTGAATATTCCGCCTCCAGGCGATATTCGGAATGTCCTTGCAGCTCTCTCTGATGTTGAACCGCTTGTAGAAGATTTATTTCAGCACCGTTTTAATAAAGGGAATGACTTAACAGGCCACTCTCTCGGCAATCTCATTCTTGCGGCTATGACGAATATAACCGGTGATTTTTTTCATGCCGTCACAGAAATGAGCAAGGTCTTAAATGTGAGAGGAAAAGTATTGCCAGCAGCGAATTCAAGTGTTGTTCTTCATGCGGAATTAGAAAACGGGCAAGTGGTAACAGGAGAATCAAAAATCCCAACCTATGGTGAGCGAATTAAACGAGTGTTCCTCACACCCGATACGATTGAGCCGCTCCCAGAATCGATTCAAGTCATTCGTGAAGCCGACTTGATCGTCCTTGGACCTGGCAGCTTGTATACAAGTATCTTGCCAAACTTGCTTGTACCGCATATTGGCGAAGAAGTGATTCGTTCTAAGGCGAAAAAAGTCTATATTTGCAATGTCATGACACAGCCGGGGGAAACGCTTTCCTACAGTGCAGCTGATCATGTGCAGGCACTAAACGATCATATGGACCGACCATTTATCGATACGATATTTGTGAACAATAAAGAAATTCCAGAAGAAATCAAAGCAAAATATGCAGAAGAACAGGCGCAGCCTGTACAGTTCGACACAGATGTACTCAAAGCCATGGGACTAGAAGTCATCCCTGGGGAAATTATTACATATGACCAGCATGTGATTCGTCATGATACGCTGAAAGTAGCCGCGCTGCTTGTCGATTTGCTGCATCAGAAAAAATAGGAATGGGGGTGGCAAGGATGTCATTTGCATCCGAAACAAAAAAAGAGCTGACTAATCTGGAAGTGAAGGACTGCTGCACAAAAGCAGAGCTTTCTGCCCTCATCCGTATGAACGGTTCATTATCTTTTTCTAATCGAAAATTGATTTTAGATATACAGACAGAGAACGCAGCCATTGCAAGACGTATTTATACCCTTTTGAAAAAGAAATACGATGTGACCGTTGAGCTGCTCGTTCGTAAAAAAATGAGATTAAAAAAGAATAATGTGTATATTGTCAGACTGGTAGAACGAGCGAAAACCATTTTAGAGGACCTGAAGATATTAGGTGAACAATTTGTATTTGAACGCAACATTTCAGAAGAACTTGTGAAGAAAAGATGCTGCAAGCGTTCCTATATGAGAGGTGCTTTTTTAGCAGGAGGTTCTGTGAATAATCCAGAAACCTCTTCGTATCACCTTGAGATTTTTTCACTATACAAAGAACATAATGATGCCCTTTGTGAGCTCATGAATCAATTCCATCTTAACAGTAAAACACTTGAACGCAAAAAAGGATTTATCACATACATGAAGGAAGCGGAGAAAATTACGGAATTCTTAAGTGTTGTGGGTGCTCATAACTCATTGCTTCGTTTTGAAGACGTGCGCATCGTCCGAGATATGAGGAATTCTGTGAACCGGCTCGTCAATTGTGAAACAGCAAACTTGAATAAAACGATCGGTGCCTCACTGCGCCAGGTTGAAAATATTCAATTCATTGACGAAAAGATTGGACTAGACGCCCTGCCAGATAAGCTGCGTGAAATTGCGCAACTGCGTATTGACTACCAAGAAGTCACACTAAAGGAACTTGGCGAAATGGTGGAAAGCGGCAAGATCAGCAAATCAGGCATTAATCACCGTTTAAGAAAGCTAGATCAAATTGCAGAACAATTAAGAAACGGACAAGCTGTTACACTCAAATAGGGAAATAAAAAAGGGAGGCAGATCATATGGTGGAAAAAACGGTCACAATTCAGCTGAAAACGGGTTTGCAGGCACGTCCGGCTGCTTTGTTCGTTCAAGAAGCCAATCGTTTTGGTGCTGATATTTTTCTAGAGAAAGATGGGAAAAAGGTCAATGCGAAGAGTATTATGGGACTAATGAGTCTTGCGATCAGCTCTGGGGTCACCGTCAAACTAATAGCTGATGGAGCAGATGAACAAGAAGCCATCGATGCGTTAACGGATTTTATCAATCAAGAAAACTGAGTCTCTTTCAAGGGCTCAGTTTTTTTAGGAGGGAAAGTTGTGATTCAATCAGCCTTTTTACAGAAAATTGGATACGAAGCTGCGTCCATTACGTTTGATCAATTACCGGATTTACTAAGGAAGATGGCTTATACCTTTCCTTTTGAAAATAGATCTGTGGTGGGTAAACACGCCTATGCTTTGGATCAAGAAGGTTTGAAGCATCATCTTCTGGAAGGCAGCAGAGGTGGGCTTTGCTATGACCTCAATCCGCTCTTATATTATGTCTTAAAAGAGGCAGGTCTCGCCGTAAAGCTCGTTCAAGGGACCGTATATAACAAAGAAGCAGAGAAGTGGGCACTGGATGGGACGCATGTAGCCATCGTCCTTCAACATCACCATGAGTGCTACCTCATTGATGCAGGATTTGGTGTGAATTTACCCCTTCAGCCCGTCCCTTTTACAGGTGAATGGGTGGAAGCACCGTCCCTTCGTTTTCACGTGAACGCAGAGGAAACAGAAAAAGGAACCCATCTACTCCAATTGGATAGGGGAGCAGGTGCTGAAACAGGTTATGCTTTCACATTAAAAGAAGTCGGTGAAGATACACTTGTGCAATTGCGGCATGAGATTTATGAAAATGAAGCCTCTCCTTTTAACAAAAGGCTGCTTGCATCCAAACTGACACCAACAGGTCGTGTGATCGTGACAGAGGATCATGTCACGATACATGAACAGGACGAAGTATCGAAGAAACCACTCTCACAACCGTTTGAAGAGTACGTACAAAAACTGCTTCCGTAAACAGTATGAAAAAAGACAGCCCTTTTGACTTAGGGCTGTCTTTTTACAATGATTAACGAATCCTCGTAAATGTTGCATAGTGATCGGTTGTTTTATAAATGAGCCAGTCACTTGAGTATACTAGGCGGTCAGCATTACGGAAACCGGAGACGTAGTTGATGTCGGCTTCACGCCATGTACGGCCACTAGCGGATGGAAGGCGTCCCTCCCGATTAGAGAATACGTCTCCACCGATGCTTTTGCCCGGCGCGACTTCAGCTAAATTTCCTTTTGATGCCACCCATCCGAGGGCGCTCGCTTGTGATTTGGTGATGTAATTATCAGGTAGTCGTTTATAGCGGATTAAGTAATCTGCTACACCATCAAAGGTATTAATGACGGCAAGGGTACGAAGGTCTGGTGCAAGCTGTACGGAAGCAGTCTCATTTGTGGCTGTTGGTGTAAGTGGTGTTTCTGCATGGACTTGCTGCGGGATAAATCCAGAAAACAGAATGGCAGCAATCAGAGCGAACAGAGTAAAAATCGAACTTATTTTTTTCATCTTGATCCTCCTCAAAAGGAAATGGGATGCCGTCCTCTTGATGCTTGTCTACCTCATATTATAGCACCGGCATATGAAGAGAATGTAAAGAATCAGGAGATTGGAAAAAATGGGGCTTTTTGACCTACTGTCTCTAGATGACGTAAACAAAAAGACGCAGTTCCCTGCGCCTTTTTTCAATTAAGATGAGGCAAGCTCCTTCACAATATCAACAGGGGCTTTGCCATCAATTCCATGAAGCACATTATGAATGGCTCGTTTCAGCATAAGATCTCTTGTCGTTTCAGTAGCGGAACCGATATGCGGGGCAAGCGTGACATTGTCCATCTCTTTGAAAGGATGATCTTCCTGAAGCGGTTCTTGCTCATACACATCCAGACCAGCTCCTTTAATCCACCCTTCCTGCAGTGCTTGAATGAGGCTTTTCTCATCGACGGTTTTTCCGCGGGAGATGTTCACGAATAAAGCTGTCGGCTTCATTAATTTCAATTCCCGCTCTCCTATCATATGGTATGTCTCATCAGTCAGCGGTGTGATTAACACAATGATATCAGCTTGCTTCAGCAAGTCATCCAGTGCACAATATACAGCGCCGTAGGCCGATTCGGCTTTCTCGTTTCGGCTCCGGTTGTGATAGAGGACGTTCATATCAAAACCATGAGCGGCTCGTTTGGCTACTTGCTCACCGATTCGTCCCATCCCAATGATCCCAAGCGTTTGATGATGGACATCAATGCCGAATATATCTTCCTCTTGAACAAATTTTGTCCATTTTCCCTTGCGGATAAAACGATCAAGCTCGGCAATTCTCCTCGCAGAAGAGAGAATGAGCGAAAAGGCAAGATCAGCAACGGTATGATCGAGTGTATAAGGCGTGTGCGTACCAATCACGCCTCTTTGTCTCATGGCTTCTAGATCAAAATTGTCATAGCCGACTGAATTATTGCTCACCACCTTGAGTTGGGGGGCGTGATCTAATAAATCTTGATCAATTTTCGTACCAGATGTTAAAAGGCCATCAGCCTTATGCAGCTTCTCAAATAACAGATCTCTTGGGATCGGGTCCTTTGACTGCCATACCTCATATGTACAATGTTCCTTTAGCATGTCTTCAAAAGAGGCAGGTAAGGGTTTGGCGACAAAAATATGTGGTTTCATCATCAACTCGCTCCTTTCACATGGTCATCTTTCTCTTTTTATTATAAAGCAACCATTTTGGCAGTACACGTTTGAATATGAGCTGCTCAATATTTAATATACTGAAATAACGGAAAAGAAGAGATTTTTATAGTGAAAGAGTAAATGACATGGCCATCTGATGTCTTTTTACGATGTAGAAAAACGAGTGATTAGTAGATGAGTCATAGCGAGAGATAATCTGACAAACTGGAAAATAGATCGAGACTTTTTGATAGAAAATTTATTATATTTGCAGTGTATTAAACGGGATGGTCATTTTCTACTAAACCTTTTCATCGTCTTTTGGTGAAATGAGAGCTATCGTTTGTAAGCAAAAGCCGCATATCCCCTGTGCTGAAGCGGAACAAAGAGCAAAATAGAGAAAATGCTTACATATTCTCTCATCGTTTTCTCATTTTTTTCTTTTTTTTCTATCATTTTTCTTCTCTATGCTTGAGAACACACAAGGGAAAAGGAGGCCAGGTAAGGCGTTACAATCACTTAAAAAAGATAGGAGATGACAGGATGGGATCAACATTAGAACAGATTCTTCAGCACAATGCAGATTTTGTGAAAGAGAGACAGTATGAGCCTTTCAAGGCGGGAAAATTTCCTGAGAAGAAATTGGTTATATTAACTTGTATGGATACACGCCTGTTGGAATTATTACCGCAATCCATGGGGCTTCGTAATGGTGATGCGAAGATCATTAAAAATGCAGGAGCCATCGTCACACATCCATTTGGCAGTGTCATGCGGAGTATTTTACTAGCCATTTATGAGCTGAAAGCAGAGGAAGTATGCATTGTCGGCCATCATGAATGCGGAATGGCAGGCCTTGCGGCAGACCCTTTACTTGAAAAGGCAAAAGCACGGGGAATTGAGGAAAAGTGTTTGAGCATTGTGAAAAGCGCAGGTGTCGATTTAAAGGGCTGGCTGACAGGCTTTGATTCAGTGGAAGAGAGCGTATCCCAAAGTGTGAAATTAGTCAAAGAGCACCCGCTCATGCCAAGTGATGTAGCTGTTCATGGACTAGTGATTCATCCGGCAACAGGAAAGCTGGATGTCGTTATAAAAGATAAACAGATCGACCCACAGTATACCTAAATCATCTACACATACTTGAAGGAGGCCAACACATACCATGCGTTTTTATGGAAGATTTGAAGGTTATGATTCATCAAAGTTTAGACGCGATTTAATCGCTGGGCTTGTCGTGGGCGTTGTGGCAATTCCTTTAGGCATGGCTTTTGCCATTGCATCTGGTGTCGGACCAGAATACGGATTGTACACAGTCATCGTTGCCGGCATTTTGATTTCATTGTTTGGTGGTTCAAAGTATCAGATCGGCGGACCGACCGGGGCATTTGTTCCAATTTTATTCGGGATCGTCAGCCAGTACGGTATTGAAAACTTACTCATTGCTGGTTTTATGGCAGGCTGTATGCTTGTCTTATTCGGAATATTCAAACTAGGGAAGCTCATGAAATTTATTCCTCGTCCGGTTATCATCGGCTTTACTGCCGGCATTGCTGTCATTATTTTTTCAGGACAGATTGCCAACTTCCTCGGATTAAAGGGTGTTGAAAAGCATGAAAGCTTTTTCCTCAATATGAGAGAAATCGTGGTCCATCTCGGTACCGCAAACAGTCTCGCCATTCTCACAGCGATTGTTGGGCTCATCGTGATTTTGGCGGCACAAAAATACATTCCCAAAATACCTGGTGCTCTATTAGGTCTACTCGTTTCAACATTTATAGCTGTTCTCTTTTTTCAAGGACAAGTTGAAACCATCGGCTCTGCATATGGTGAAATCCCTCGTCAGCTGCCAACTTTCGCTTTTCCTGAATTAACGATTGAAAAAATAATTTATCTGCTGCCGCCGGCTATTGTCATTGCGCTTTTGGGCGGCGTGGAGTCGATCTTGTCAGCTATGGTTGCTGATAATATGAAAGGCTCAAAGCATGACAGCGACAAGGAGCTTGTCGGGCAAGGAATTGCCAATATGGCGGCACCGCTTTTCGGAGGGATCCCAGCGACTGGAGCGATTGCTCGTACGGCAACAAACATTAAAAATGGTGGAGCAAGCCCCATTTCAGGAGTTGTGCATGGTGTCGTCGTCTTGCTCATCTTAATGTTATTTGCACCATATGCATCGATGATTCCGCTTGCTGCCATGGCACCGATTTTGATGTTTGTGGCGTGGAATATGAGTGAGAAAAAAGAGTTTATCAATATTGTCAAAGTCAAAAATGCGGATTCCCTTGTGCTCGTCGTGACCTTCCTGCTGACGGTCATCGGTGATTTGATTATTGGCGTGACTGCAGGTCTCATTTTAGCGTTTATCGCCTTTATCAAAAAAATGAGCCAGACAACGAATATCCACACAAATGTCGCTGTTCCTCAAATCGACACGGCGGCTGCCTTAGAAAGGGAGACCGATCAGAAAGGGATTAGTATGTATTCGATTGAAGGGCCACTCTTTTTCGGTACAACCGATTCATTGGAAAATTCGATTTTGGATCATGTTCAGACAAAGCCGAAAACACTCATTTTGCTTATGAACAAAGTGAATTATATGGACACCTCAGCAGAAGCGGTTCTGATGAACATTTCCAATCGATTAAAGCATCACGATGGAAAATTGATGATTGTAGGGCTTCAATCACAGCCAAAAGAGCTTTTGCATCGTACCGGTCTTTTCCATCACATTGGAAAGCAGCATTTCTTTGAACGAACGGATGATATTTCACCACAGCAGCTATAAAAGGCTAAAAAAAGCACGTGACATGTCGGTCACGTGCTTTTTACCTGCTCTTTTTCACTAGAAAACCGTTGTGTGAGTTTCTGTTGATGGGAAGAGAAGATCTCTTCTACTGTTACATCATAGAGATCAGCTAGAACAAGTAGATTTCCTAAGACATCTCCCATTTCTTCAATAAGGTCCTTTCTTAACGCGGCGTCCTCCTGTGTTTTCTCATCAGGTCGATCGTGTCCAATTTCGACCGCCCTGACTGCGCGAGCGAGTTCACCTGTTTCTTCCATCAGGAAACCTAACCTGATAAACGGCCCGTATTCTGTCCAATTTCTCATTTTGTAGAAATCTTTGATCCATTTTTCCATTTCAGTTGTTTGCATTCTCTTTATACAGCTCCTTATATGGTGTTCACCTTCTGATTTTACACTATATATAGATGGAGCGGCTGTTTCTTTACAATGAATTATAGTAGAATGAGTGGGGGAAGAAATCATAGAGAGAGATGGAGCTGTTTTGATGAAAACGATTTGTGTGTTTGCTGGTTCGAATCCAGGTGTGAATGACCTCTACAAACAAAAAGCTGTCGAGCTAGGGGCTTATATGGCAGAGCAAGGAATCCGTCTTGTATACGGAGGCTCACGAATTGGCTTAATGGGCGCTATAGCGGATGAGGTATTAAAAAACGGCGGGCAAGTGATCGGAGTCATGCCAAAAGGGCTTTTTAGAGGAGAGGTTGTGCATCAAGAGCTCACTGAACTCATTGAAGTCAAAGGAATGCATGAACGAAAAGCGAAAATGAGCGAGCTGGCCGATGGGTTTATTGCCATGCCAGGTGGTTTTGGTACATATGAAGAATTATTTGAGGTGCTATGCTGGGCACAAATTGGCATCCATCAAAAGCCAATCGGATTGTATCAAGTGAATCAGTATTTCAAACCGCTCCTCGACATGGTGACGTTTAGTGTACAGGAAGGTTTTTCGAATGAATCACACCTTCAATTGCTGCATGCCTCTGGAGAACCAGAAGAATTGATTTCTCAGATGGCTTCCTATCAAACACCGTCTCTACAGCAGAAATGGACGGAGCTATCTTAAAACAAATGCATAACAAAAAACCGCCTGTTCAAAGAGCAGGCGGTTTGTTTTGTGATTATTTTTGTTCTTCTGTATTACGGGTCAAGACTTTGTCAATGAGTCCGTATTGAAGTGCTTCTTCCGCTGTTTTGAAGTTGTCACGATCTGTATCGCGCTCAATGACTTCAATTGGCTGACCAGTACGTTCAGCAAGTACTTGGTTCAGTTTATCGCGTAAAGAAAGGATTCGTTTTGCCGCAATTTCAATTTCTGTTGCTTGACCTTGCGCACCACCTAGTGGTTGGTGAATCATCACTTCACTATTTGGAAGGGCATAACGCTTACCTTTTTCACCAGCAGCAAGCAGGAACGCACCCATAGATGCAGCCATACCAATACAAATAGTTGATACCTTTGGTTTAATAAATTGCATCGTATCATAAATGGCCATACCAGCTGTGATCGAACCGCCAGGGCTGTTAATGTAGATAGAGATATCTTTTTCTGGATCCTCGGCTTCTAAGAAGAGAAGCTGTGATACGATGGAGTTGGCAACATTGTCATCGATCGCAGAACCAAGCATGATAATACGGTCTTTTAAAAGACGAGAATAAATGTCGTAAGCTCTTTCCCCACGATTTGTTTGCTCAATGACTGTAGGTATTAAATTCATAATGTTCCTCCTTCACCTTTTAGGTAAGTATGTAATTCAATGATACATTTTTGGTCAATAAAGGTCAAACAAAATGCTGACCTAAAATCAAATACCCCTATCCATTTTCCCCAAAACTCTTCCACTTCAAACCATCATATGAGTATATGTATGGGAATGAAGAAAATGCATCGACAGGGATAGCGATTAATCATTGCTTTCTTGCAGCATTTCCCTTATAATTTGATATGCTGACGTTCAAAAAACATATCGTGCGCTCGTAGCTCAGTTGGATAGAGCGGTGGTTTCCGGTACCACGTCTGCCGGGGGTTCGAATCCCTCCGAGCGCGTCTATAGGATCCGATGGATCATTTATGAAAGAACTTGAAAACCCTTTGAAATAAAGGGTTTTTTTGTTTTTTTATGAGTGGTATTGTGTGAGTAAATTGAGAGGAACTTCACTATTTATTAGAGAGTTCATTTTGTATCGAAAAACACAGATTAATATTGTTAAAAAGACAAATTTTCTTGATGATAGGCAATCAAGTCAACTTAATCTATTATTGGAGTATAAAGTCAGTTCATCAATATTCTCAAAGCTTGTTCAACGAAAAGGGCAGAATTCATTCATAAGGAGGCACTAATGAATTGTGAAAGTGTTTTACATCAAATTGAAGTAGCTGTTAAAACATTGATAAAAATAGTAAGGCAATTAGAAGAAACTGATTTACAAAAAAGACCAACACCTCATAAGCAGTCTATCGGAGAGTTGCTGGAACACATTGCGATCATTTGTGAAGCTGACTGGCGTATTGCAAATGAGGCGACCCAAGAAGAGATGGAAACATTTTATGCTAATGTATCATATAAAACTGTAAAGACGATAGAAAAAGGCTTAATGACTAATTTCCATTCATTAAAAAATCATTATATGAAATTATCGGACACAGAACTACTGTCTCGTACCACTTCCTATTGGGGTGTGACATATACAAGGTATGAATGGTTGTTAGAGATTTTAGCACATGTTTATCATCATAGGGGGCAAGTACACGCTATGCTTGTTCACTGTTACGATAAAGACCCTAAAATTTCTATGTTTGAATAACTGTCCTCAATTCAAATAACCATCCATCGTGTTGGTTCAAGTAATGTCAATTATACGTTCTTCGAGTTCATGCTCGACCTAGTTCACGATAGAACAAGGTCTCTCAAACCCTTCTCCATTAAGAGAGGGGTTTTTGTGTGGCGTTCACTTCTAAAACTTTACATCTATACCAAACTATTTATGTTATAATTAATAATCATTCTCAATTAAAGGTGGTTTCGTCAGTGAAAAAAATGATTTGGCTTATGAGTCTGCTGGCAGTATTGTTGGTGGCTTGCGGGCAGAAAGACAATAAAGAACAAGAATCAAATACTCGTACATATACAACTGAAACGGGTGAAAAGATCACCATTCCTGACAAGCCAAAGCGTATTGTTGTGTTAACAGCGCAGCTTGGAAATTTTAAAAAGTTAGGTGTGACACCTGTTGGCATGACAGATGTTTATCCTAAATCATCCTTTTTAGATGAAACAGGTGTGAAGAGGGTGCCGATAGAAAATGTGGAGGCAATCGCCAAACTGAAGCCTGATCTCATCATTGCTTATTCACAAAATGATCAAGTTGAGAAATATAAAAAGATCGCAAAAACAATTACTTTCACAACAAGTGAGCATAGCTTCAAAGAGATGCATATTGAAATCGGAAAGATTCTTGGAAAAGAATCGTTAGCGAAAAAACAAATACAAGAAATGGACGAGCAACTGAAAAAAGACGGCAAAGAGGTCAAAGCAAAAATTGGTGAAGACAAGACGTTCTCCATTATGGATGTGCAGCCTAAGCAGGTATACTTATTTGGTACAGACTTTGGCCGCGGTGGGGAGGTCATCTATCAAGGGTATGGATTTAGCCTGCCTGAAAAAGCGGATAAGGCTCTTCCGAAAGAAGGGTATCTCGGTATTTCATTAGAAGAGATGAATGAGTATACAGGTGACTATTTACTTGTACCAACAAAGGATGGAAAAGCACCTAATCTAGATATCACAGGTAGCGGTGTATGGAAGAAGAATAAAGCAGTGAAACAAGGACATGTTTTATCCTATTCAATCAAAGAATTTATCTATGCTGATCCAATCTCAATTGAAAAACAGTCTGCTGCGTTTAAACAAATGCTGCTCAAAAATTAATAGAAAAAAGACAAAGCACTTAAACAGGAGGCTTTGTCTTTTTTTCTGCTATCCTCTTAAAATACTAGCCATAAGTCTCATTTATCCCCTTTTCAGGCGTATTTGTTGAGCCCGATCACTGTATAAGATTAACATGGTAGAGAATTGACAATAAGGAGAGGATTCTTGTGGCGAAGGTTTTAATGATTACGTTCCCAGCTGAAGGACATGTGAACCCAATGTTAGGAATGATAAGAGCATTTGTTGATCGAGGTGATGAAGTGCATGTGGTCACAACTGAACATTATCAAAAGCGGATCAAACGCTTAGGCGCTCACGTACATATACATCCAGATTATATTCGCACATTAAGTGTCGAAGAAAGCGATTTAGAGTCCATGCAGCCATTTTTCCATGCCATGCTGCAAACGTCATTAGACATTTTAGAAGTGGTGGAAACTCTTTCTCAACAGCATTCATTTGATTTGGTCTATTTTGATATGTTTGGAGCAGGTGAGCTTGTGCGGGATTACTTACAAATTCCAGGCATTGGTTCGAATCCTTCTTTTGTGCTGCAGGAGGCGCATTTTGATACACCTTTATACAGAAAAGATGAGAAGGCGGCTCATCTGTTAGAAGAAATACATGAACGTTTTGGCGTTCAGCCAACACATTTGATGCAATTCATGAAAAACCGCGGAGAACTGAATATGGTGTATACAAGTGAATATTTTCAGCCGTCTGTTGATGCATTGGATGATTCGTTTGTCTTCATTGGACCGAGCTTTCTAAAACGTGCTGACCAGCATGATTTCCCGTTAGAAGCGCTTGAGCGAGAGAAGGTCGTCTTTATTTCAATGGGAACGGTTCTTGGAGATACTGAAGCATTCTTTAATATGTGTATTGATGCTTTTGCCGACTTTGATGGAAAAGTGATTCTCGCAACTGGTGAAAAAATCGACATGTCTCTCCTAAAAGAAGCGCCATCTCATTTTCTTATCGAGCCTTATGTGCCGCAGCTTGAAGTCCTTGAACTGACAGATGTGTTTGTGACCCACGGCGGGATGAACAGTGTCAATGAAGGTATTCATTATCATGTTCCAATGGTTGTCATCCCGGTTGACAAAGATCAGCCGATGGTGGCAAAAAGACTGACTGATCTCTCTGCTGCTCGTGCACTCGATAAAGACCAGCTGACAGCAAAACAGCTGAGAGATACTGTAGAGAGTGTACTCGGAAGTGACACATATCGTGCTGGGATTGAAAAGATTGAAGAAAGTTTCCAAACAGCAGGTGGAACAGAAAAAGCATTACGTGTCATTGATCAGTTTATGCAAGCGAAACAGACTCAATCATGAGTCTGTTTTTTCGGTGAAAAAAGCCATTGTATTTCCCAGATCTGTATGCTAATATTCAATTCGTAATCATTTCGATTAATAATCGTAATGATTACGATAAAATGAACATTTGGGGGAAGTACATATGAATCATCAACCTGATTACATAAAGAAAAAGGACGAGAAAAAGCAGTCCTTTGTGACATATACCTTGATGCTGTTTTCAGTCATGGCTTGTTTTCTATTGGCATCTTGTTCTGAAAATAAGACCTCTTCCAGTTTAAGTGGAAGAGAAGATGATGAACTGGTGTATGCAAGTACAAAAGATATAAGAGACATTAATCCCCATCTATATGGCGGGGAGATGGCCGCTCAAAATATGGTGTTTGAATCGCTTGTTGTGAATACGGAAAAAGGCATTCAACCTGCCCTGGCCCAAAGCTGGGATATTTCTAAAGATGGAAAAACCTACACATTTCATCTTCGAGAAAACGTGACTTTTTCAGATGGTGAGCCATTTAATGCGAAGGCTGTCAAAATGAATATTGATGCAGTTGTCAAAAATATTGAAAAAAATGCTTGGCTCAATCTCGTGTCAGAAATTAAATCCACAAAGGCTGTAGATGAACATACTTTTGTTCTCACATTGAAGGAGCCCTATTATCCAACATTAGAAGAACTTGGTTTAACACGTCCATTCCGTTTTATTTCTCCCAAAAGCTTTATTGATGGCACCACATCAAAAGGCGTAAAAGGTTATGCAGGTACAGGTCCTTATGTGTTAAAGGAACATAAGAAAAATCAATATGCCATTTTTGAAGTGAATCATCACTATTGGGGAAAGAATCCAAAGATTTCAACGGTGAAATGGAAGGTCATGCCAGATCATCAAACCATTTTACTCGCTCTTCAAAAAGGGGAGGTTGATCTCTTATTTGGAGCAGATGGTGACATGATTGATGGAGATTCATTTCAGGCTTTAAAAGAAGCTGGTCAATATGGTGTGACTGTGAGTCCTCCTGTTGGTTCAAGATCTATTGTAATCAACTCCAATCAACCAATAACACAAGATCCAAAAGTAAGAGAAGCATTTCAATATGCCATTCAAAAAGAGATGATTACAGAAGGGATTTTAAATGGAACTGAACAGGTGGCACATACACTGCTCGCCCCATCAGTCCCTTACGCAAATATTCCGCTTAAAAAGAAAACCTATCAAAAAAAGAAAGCAGAGGCATTATTAGATGAGGCAGGCTGGAAGCTAAAAGAAGACGGCTATCGCTATCAAGAAGACAAGCCGCTCAGCGTGACCATTTATTATAATTCGGATAATGCAGGTGAAAGAACGATTAGTGAATCGATTCAGCAGGACTTCAAGCAGGTTGGAATCAAGCTTGATATTAGAGGTGAAGAAAAACAGGCATTTTTAGATCGTCAAAAAACAGGAAAGTTTGATCTTATGTACTCTCTATCTTGGGGACTTCCTTATGACCCTCAAACATACGTCTCTTCATTTCGTGTTGCATCCCATGCTGATTATCAAGCTCAGTTAGGATTGAAAAAGAAAAAGTGGCTGGATGAGACCATTACGAAAGTATTGGTGGAGCCGGATGAGCAAAAGAGGGCACAAATGTACCGAGATATTTTGACGTATATTCATGATGAAAATGTGTATATCCCTATTTCCTATTCTGTGACAAAGGCCGTTTATAATAAGCGCCTCAAAGGTGTAGATTTTCATGTATCTCAGTATGAAATTCCCTTTGATCGAATGTATTTTTCGTCATAAATCGGAGGCTGAGACATGACACGCTATATCATAAAACGATTATTGCTTCTTTTGCCGCTCATTGTATTCATTACGTTTTTTGCGTTTGTGCTACTTGCGATGCGTGCGAGTGATCCAGCTGAGGTCGCTTTACGTGTGAACCAAGTAACCCCAACGGAAGAGATGATTGAATCTATGCGTCAAGAGCTAGGCTTAGATCAACCGTTTTTCATACGCTATGTCACATGGCTTAAAGACGGATTAACAGGTGATTTTGGCAGTAGTTATGTCACACATGAGCCTGTACTTGACCTGATGATGGAGGCACTTCCTGCGACTTTACAGCTTGCAGGGATGTCCCTTTTGTTTATTATTGTGCTGAGTTTGTTATTCGGAATGGTGTGTGCATATGCGGCACATACATGGTTGGATCGAATCGTGAGAGCATTTGTGTTTATTGCAGCTTCCATGCCTAGTTTTTGGTTGGGCATTTTGTTTATCTGGCTTTTTTCAGTCAAATTTAACTGGGTCAACACGAGTGGAATGGAAGGATTTAAATCGATTCTTTTGCCAGCGATGACTTTATCACTTGGCTACTTATCGACCTATGTGAGACTCATTCGAAATCAAATCCTAAAGTTTCAGCACGAGCCCTTTGTTTTTTATGCAAGAGCTCGTGGTTTAAAGGAACGAACCATTCAATTGAAGGTGATGAGACATGCCCTTCAACTAGCGGTAACAGCACTCGGTATGTCAATACCAAAGCTCATTGCAGGAACCGTTATTATTGAAAATCTCTTTGCTTGGCCAGGGGTTGGCCGTTTGTGTGTAACAGCTATTTTTCACGCCGATTTCCCTATTATTCAAGCCTATTTGTTTGTGATGGGATGCCTGTTCGTTGTGTGCAACCTTGTTGCTGATGTCATACAAATGATCATGAACCCGCAGTTAAGAAAGGAGGTCTAAAAAATTTGATCGTATGGAATCAATTAAGAAAAGATCGAATGGCTATTCTGTCTATCTGGCTTTTGGTACTTGTCACATTAGCTGGGCTGTTTGCACCGTTTCTATCTCCGCATGACCCAACTGACACGAACATTCTTCAAAAATATGCTGGTGTGAGTCTAACATATCCCCTCGGAACCGATCAGCTGGGGAGATGCGTATTGTCCCGGCTCTTATATGGTATTCGGACAACGATGCTTGCTGCCGTGCTGACAATGTGTATCACGATGCTCATTGGCACGATACTTGGACTCGTAGCTGGCTTTTTTAGAGGGAAAGTTGATGAAGTGTTGATGAGAATATGTGATGTCATGCTGTCATTTCCAGCAGAGGTGATGATTTTGGCTGTTGTGGGCATTATGGGACCTGGGCTTTTCAATATTATTTTGGCCAATGTCCTTGCAAAATGGGCTTGGTATACAAGGATGATTCGTTCGTCAGTCCTGCAATATACGAATGAACCATCTGTTCAGTTTGCGAAAGTATCTGGAGGTTCACCTTTTTATATCCTTCGAAAACATCTATTTCCTCGCATCTCAGGAGAGATAGCTGTCTTTGCTACACTTGACGCAGGCTGGGTCATTTTAAATATTTCTGCTCTGTCTTTTCTTGGATTAGGTGTGAGTGCACCTACACCGGAATGGGGCATGATGCTCAACGAGGCGAAGAATGTCATGGTGACGCACCCGGCTCATATGCTCCCGCCTGGACTTGCGATCTTATTTGTGGTCATGGCACTGAATTTTTTAGGAGACAGTCTTCAGCAGGTCATGAACCCTGCCATGCATCTTAGCAACAAAAAAAGGGGGAGACGATTTGCCTTTCATCGAGATAAAAAACCTGTCCGTACATGATCCGATTCAACAAAAGGATTTGGCGGCAAATATCACGTTTACATTACATAGACAACGTTGTTTAGGCGTTATTGGAGAAAGTGGAAGCGGAAAATCAACCGTTGCAAAAGCATTAATTGGCCTTATCCCTCCTTCGCTAGAGATGATTGGGACCATTTTGTTTGACGGTGAAAAATTGACAAGTCAGACTTCACAGCAGTGGAGAGGAAAGCGAATTGGCTACATTCCACAAGATGCTATGAATGCGTTCAATCCAATTGAAACAATTGGTCATCAAATACTTGAAACGTTCCAGCGGCATTTGGGCTTACGTGGCAAAGAAGGAACAGCACATGCGATTACTGGGCTAGAACGTGTCCATTTAAACAATTCGCATATGTTAATGAAAAAATATCCTCATGAGCTGTCGGGAGGGATGCTTCAACGTGTCATGATTGCCATTACGATCATGCTTTCTCCTGACGTGATCATTGCCGATGAGCCTACAGCATCATTAGATGCATATAACCGGCGTGAAGTCATCACGCAATTACAGACGCTGAAAGAAGAAACAGGAGCTGCCTTGATCATCATTTCGCATGATTTAGGCGTCGTTCAGGCAATCGCTGATGAATTGTTGGTGATGCACCAAGGGGAGATGCTTGAGCATCGTCATGCAAAAGAGATATTTACATCACCTGAGCATCCTCAAACGAGGCATTTACTAGAAACGAGGCTTCGCTTATCGGCACCCCTTGAAGCACTGAGGCAGCAGAAGAGAGTGAGGGCATTCCCATGCTGATCACAGCAAATCAACTACTTAAACATGGAGAAGATAAAGGGCGCTTTTTTCATAAAGAGGAATCCATAGCACGCATAGCTCAGGTTTCATTTCAGATTGGAGAGGGTGAATGTGTCGGGTTAGTCGGTGAGAGCGGCAGTGGTAAAAGTACAATAGCACGTACGCTGCTTGGTTTAGAAACATTAGACGGCGGAGAGATAAAGATAGGTGGATGGCCAGCTCATACATGGCGTAAGATGAACCGGGGGGGAATGAGTGTTGTTTTTCAGGATTATCTATCTTCTGTCCATCCTTCCTTTACAGTGAAAGAGATCATAGCAGAACCCATGCAAATAATAAAGCGAAACATGGATGTGAACCAAAAAGTGTTGTCCCTGCTCAAGCAAGTAAGACTTCCATCGTCTTTGCTAAATCAATATGCTCATCAGCTAAGCGGCGGTCAGCTCCAGCGTGTATGCATAGCAAGAGCCATATCGACGAATCCAGCCATTCTCATCTTAGATGAAGTCCTTAGCTCACTTGACGTTTCTGTCCAAGTTCAAATATTGGAGCTTCTTGAGACATTAAAGCAAGAGTTAGATATGACCATTCTCATGATTACCCATGATCTAGAGGCAGCCGTTTTTTTATGTGATCGACTTCTTTTTTTACATGAGGGAAAACTTGTGGAAGAATGTAAAAGTGACCAGCTGTTTGAAGCGACTCATCCATTTACGCTCAAGCTAATAGACTCACTCATGCCTTTTCAACTTGACAAAAAATAACCAATCTTTTATCGTATACGTAACAAACGACGGAAGGGTGACCCAATGCAATGAAGTACTAATCCTATGACCTGTAAGCAAAATGAAAGAACGAAGGCAGTGAGCAAACGATATGTGTTGCTATGTTTGCTGCGTTTTCATTTTTTAGCTTCGGAATAGGATGGTACAGCTTGGGAATCAAAGATTGAAGTGATGGATACGGGGGAGATGTGTGCTCATTTGATGAACCGCATGTCATTCTGTATCGATACGCTTATTTTTGTACACCATTTTGCCTCCTATTCTGAGAATGGGAGGCTTTTTCATGTCTCCTGATACGAAAGGAGAGGGTTGGATGTTACTGAGAGCCCACCAATTAAAAGTATTTCGAAAGGATCGCTTGTTATTTGATATAGAGGAGCTGGCCATTCATCAAGGGGACCGAATCGGCCTTGTAGGGACGAATGGCAGTGGGAAAACGACATTGCTCCATGTACTGGCGGGGAGGGAAAAACCAGATAGCGGCACATTTGCACACACTACAACTTGTACGCTGCTTCCTCAACTAAAGACAGGAGATGGCAGACAAAGTGGCGGAGAGATGACTCAAGCTTATATTGAGAGAGCTTTAAGCCGGCCTTCTGCCCTTTTATTAGCCGATGAACCCACGACTCACTTAGATACGGAGCATATTGAGTGGCTAGAAGAAAAGCTTCGTTATCATCAAGGTGCTCTGATTGTCGTCTCGCATGACCGTGCTTTTTTAGATGCGTTATGTACAGACATTTGGGAATTAGAAGATGGGAAGCTCAAACTATACAAAGGCAACTACAGCGATTTTGCCCGGCAAAAAGAACTCGAACATCGTCAGCACGTGGAGGCGTACGAGGCGTATACCCAGAAGAAAAAACAGTTAGAACATGCACTGCAAAAGAAAATGAAAAAAGCCGACAAAGCGACAAAGCCATCTCCAAAGCTGAAATCCTCGGGGCCTAAAATTGCAAAGCCTTATTATGCAAACAAGCAAAAAAAGCTTCAAAAAACAGCCAAATCCATCGAAACAAGAATGGAGAAATTAGAAAAGGTGGAGAAGGTAAAGGAAGCCCAGTCTCTTCAAATGACGCAGCACACCATGAAGGAAGTGGCAAGCCGCACCATTTTTCGTGTCGAACATGTAGATGGCAAGGCAGGAGATAAAGTCCTTTGGAAAAAGGCGAATGTAGAAGTGAGAGGCGGAGACAAAGTCGCGATCATTGGGAAGAATGGGAGCGGTAAAACGACATTTCTCCGAATGCTTGTAAACGGACATCCCGGGATTTTTCGTTCAGAAGCCGTGAAGATTGGTTATTTCAGCCAAGATCTTTCAGGACTGAATCTAGATGAATCGATCTTACAAAATGCACTGGAACAGGCGATTCAAGATGAGACGATCGTTCGCACCGTTTTAGCGAGACTTGGGTTTCGGGGAGACGATGTGTATAAGCTGACGAACGTATTAAGCGGCGGGGAACGGGTGAAGACGATGCTTGCCAAGCTGCTCGTCAGTGATGCCAATGTTCTGATGCTTGATGAACCGACGAACTTTTTAGACCTTGCGGCAGTTGAAGCGCTTGAAGGACTTTTAAAAGATTACCCGGGCACAGTTGTGTTTGTCTCCCACGACAGGAGGCTCATTGAGCAGGTGGCTACTCGTATTCTTCATGTGCACGAGGGGACCATTGAACGCTTTGATGGCACCTATGAAGAATATAAACAAAAGGAAGAAAAGCCAGTTGCTACAAAGAAAGAAGAAGAGCTCCTGCTGATTGATATGCAGCTGTCTGAAGTGCTCAGTCGTTTAAGCATCGAGCCTTCTCGTGAGCTTGAAGAGACGTTTCAAGCATTGTTAAAAAGAAAGAAGTTGTTAGAGTCATAAAAAAAAGCCCCTGTGTTTACTGTACAGGGGTCTGTTCGTTTCGTTCTTTTTTCAATTGTTCAAGTTCGCTGACTGTGACAAGCTGGTAGCCTTGTTTGGTGAGTTCATGTATGATCTTCACTGCTGCTCGAGCAGAGCTGTCATAAATATCGTGCATGAGTACGGTTTTGCCATCTGCTACATGTGAGAGAACATGGTTTGTGATCTGCTGGCTGTTGCGAATTTTCCAGTCTTCAGGATCGACATCCCACAATGAAACGTTCATGCCAACCGCTTGATTGATGTCGGGATTTGTTCCTCCATATGGCGGTCTAAAGTGCGTAGGAGTATAACCGCTGGCCTTTTCAATCAGTTTCTGCGTGTCTTTTACTTGTTTGACCGCTTCTTTTAGAGGGAGTCTCGTTAATAAAGGATGATTATATGAATGGTTTCCGATCTCATTTCCGCCCTTTAAAATGTCGGCAAGCATTCCAGGATAATACTGAACCCTGCTTCCTAATACGAAAAAGGTGGCGTGTCCTTTATTTTCCTTCAGCGCTGCTAAAATGGTTGAAGTTGTGGCTGGGTTTGGACCGTCATCAAATGTGAGTGCGATGGCTTTTTTATTCGGATCAAGCTTTGGCTTTTGCGGCAGCTTGACGGCTTTTCTTTTTGGATTTGGTTCTTTGATTTCATTCTGATTTTTGGTCTTATTCATATATTCCGGCTTCAAGATATCTTTTAGTAGCGTCTTTTTGATCGCCAGCGTTTGCGGACCTAAGTCCTTTGCGGCTACTTGAGAAGCTGGGAAATAGAACTCTATATATTTCTCTTTTAAGGCGAATTGACTGAAGTTTTGATCAGTAGGGGCTGTTCCTTTTTGAAGGAGTGATAGATCCTTAGACAAGGTTTTATCTTTTTTAAGCTCCGTGTATGTAATATAGGATAATTTTTTCAAATAGTCCTTTTTTGGTTGAAATAAATCTTTTGTGTCAAGAAAGTCTTTTTTCTGAAAATCGAAATTGATTGTGACGTGATGAGTGGTTCCATTTTGCTGACCTGTATATGTGTAGGTCGTAAAATAAATGGCCGCAGATTGTTTTGCATAGTGCACCATGTCATAGTCAATATTCAGTTCAAACCGTTTGTTTTCATCAATGTCCTTTGCTTCACTAAATGTCTTTTTGAAATGTTCTAATGCTGAATTCGCATAGCTTTGAATCTTGTCATCTAGCTTTTTTTGATGAAAAAGTGGATAGTTCACCGCATATCTCATAAACTTCCCGTCATTTACAAGAGTGACAATTTCAACATTTTTATAATTCGTATCCTGCTTCACATTTTTCTTCTCTGTACCGCTTGCTTGCTGATTTTGAAAGAATGCAACTGCTCCAATGACGATGGCAAGCGCAAATAGGATGATACTCCATTTTCCCTTTACTGACACAACTTTCAATTCTCCTCTCATGACGGGTCATTCTTTATCCTTTTGACATCTGTTTGTAATATTTTTATAACATTTGACTTACTTTTGTAATTTTAGGGGATTTTCATGCGGAATGTCAACTATTTTCCTATTAAAATACTGTAAAAATTGATAGGTCTTTCAGAACGATAAAAAGCAGAAGGAAAGAATTCTCTTATTTGCCGTCTACCAATACCTTCAATAATTAAAAAAATGAGCCGTACATTGATTTTTCAGAGGCTGACGGCTATAATTTTGATGATTATGATTCTCATTTTCAAACTGACTTTTAATGAAGAAAAGGATGACACCGATTTTGCCGGATAAGCGAACATCTCAACAAAAACGATCATCACCTATTTTGTTCTTTTTATTGTTTTTTCTCGCTGTCATTGGTTTATTGGCGGCTATGTTTTTGGCTGTTTCCTACGGTGCAAAGTCATTGTCTTTGCAAACGGTCTGGACAGCTGTGTTTGACTATCAGTCTCATGTAACAGAGCAGCAGATCATTCATGAATTAAGGCTTCCTCGTGTGCTAGGAGCGGCGCTTGTTGGAGCGGCGTTTGCTGTGGCAGGTGCGCTCATGCAAGGCATTACAAGAAATCCGCTGGCAGATGCGGGGATATTAGGCATTAACGGCGGTGCGATGTTTGTAGTTGCTCTCTGTTTTGCTTTTTTTCCAGGAATGCCTTATTCGGCATTGATGTTATTTTCTTTTTTTGGTGCCGTTCTCAGTACACTGCTGATCTTTGCCATTGGGGCGGCTGGCGGCGTGCTGACCCCACTTCGGCTCACTGTAGCTGGAGCTGTTGTTGCCGCATTGCTGCATGCGCTAAGCTCAGGTATCGCCATTTACTTTGATCTCAGTCAGGATCTGGCTTTTTGGTATGCAGGGGGTGTGGCAGGTGTCAAATGGCCGCAGCTGATGATCCTTGCTCCAGTCATTCTCATTGTCATCGTTTGGGCGATGTTATTAGGACGATCCCTCTCGTTATTATCACTTGGTGAAGATGTAGCTGCGAATTTAGGGGTGAAAACCCGGCAAGTGCGAATACTAGGTATGGCAGCTGCGGTTCTGCTGGCAGGCGTTTCTGTATCGGCGGTTGGGTCTATTGGGTTTGTCGGACTTGTCATTCCGCATATTGCACGAAAGCTGGTTGGGGTCAATTATCGTTTCGTCATTCCGATGTCAGCGATTTTAGGCGCAATGCTTCTCGTCTTCGCTGATCTTGCCAGCCGGACAGTAAATCCGCCAAGAGAGCTTGCCATTGGCGTCATGGTGGCACTTGTTGGTGTTCCTTTCTTCTTATATATTGCCAGAAAAGAAGGGAGGAACCTGTCATGAAAGAGAAACGACGTGCTCTTGTCGTGACAGCCGTTTTGCTTTGTCTGAGTGCGGCTGTCGTGCTGTATAGTTTAAATACCGGCACGCTGAAACTCAGTCCTCTCGTTGTCGTCAAAACGTTATTTGGCTTTGGAGATTTCCAAAGTGAGACGGTGCTGTTTGATTATCGTCTGCCTCGAATCGTCGTGACGATACTAGCTGGAATAGGTCTAGGTATCGCAGGTGGCATTTTGCAGAGTTTATCCCGCAATCCACTGGCTGACCCTGGGATTATTGGTCTGAATGCAGGAGCCGCATTCGGCTTAATCATCTTTGTGACGTATTTTCACGTACTAGAAGGAAATCCATCTTTACTCATTCCGCTCTTTACGTTTGGTGGAGGTCTGCTTGCGGCGGCAGTCATCGTTCTTCTTGCGTACGACAGGCATGAAGGGCTTGTGCCTATCCGGCTGATCCTTGTTGGAATTGCCGTAGCTGCGGGGTTTAGTGCATTGACGTTATATTTGTCATTGAAACTGGATGAAGATACATACACCTTCGCTTCAAGGTGGCTTGTGGGAAATGTATGGGGAAGAGACTGGATTCATGTGCTTGCGCTCCTACCTTGGATCGTATGTCTTGTCCCGCTTACGCTCATGCAGTCCAGCACACTCAATGCGTTAACATTAGGTGATGCCGTCGCCTCAAGTGTCGGAGTACGTGTAGAGCGCAAACGACTTTTTCTTCTCACCTTAGCTGTTGGTCTAGCGAGTGCAAGTGTATCGATGACAGGCGGAATTGGTTTTATTGGCCTTGTTGCACCTCATTTGGCAAGGCGTCTTGTCGGCTCACTGCACCAATATTTTTTACCAGTGAGCGCCTTGCTCGGATTGTTGATTTTGGTCAGTGCTGATACACTCGGACGTTCCATATTTGCCCCAAATGCCATCCCAGCGGGTGTGGTTGTGGCTTTTATCGGAGCACCTTATTTTCTCTATTTACTAACAAAAACAAAATAAGAAAGAGGAACTCATCATGAAAAAAGTACTTGTGTTTGGTTTAACGCTCTGTTTCTTGATTCTGGCCGCTTGTGGTCAACAGGAAACAAAGAAGACAACAAATCAAGATGAAAACGGAACACCTAAGATTGCGTCCTTGTCGATTCATTTAACAAATGACTTATTAGCACTCGGGATAAAACCTGCTGGCTCTGTTGTAGGGGGAGACTTAAAAGATTTCCTTCCACATGCGAAAAAGCAGCTTAGCCAAACGAAAAAGCTGGGCATCGCAGCAGATCCTGATATGGAGTCATTGCTTGCTTTAAAACCAGATGTCATTTACGTCGATGAAGAACTGGCTGGACAAGACTTATCAAAATACAAGAAAATCGCCAAAACCGAAGTGTTTAATTTAAATGATGGCACATGGCGTGATCATTTGAAAAAAATCGGCAAGCTCGTCAATAAAGAAAAAGAAGCCGATCAATATATTAAGGACTACAATCAAGAAGCAAAAGAAGTCAAATCACTCATCCAGAAAAAGATTGGAAATGGAAAAGTGATGGCGATTCGTGTAACAGCAAAAGAGCTTCGAGTATTTAGTATGAAACGTCCGATGGGTCCAATTTTATACGATGATTTAGGACTGACACCTGTAGATGGTGTGAAAAAACTGGACAGCAAACGTCCATTTGAAGTCATTTCTCAAGAAGTGCTTCCTGACTTTGATGCAGATGCTATTTTTGTCGTCGTGAACCGTGATGATAAGGCGCAACAGGCATTCAAACAGTTAGAGCAGACGCCGATTTGGAAAGGCCTAAAAGCCGTGAAGAAAAACCAAGTGTATCCGATTGCAGATCAGCCATGGTTAGATTATTCAGCTCTAGGAAACAAAATGGCAATGGATGAAGCAAAAAAGATGTTCTCTAAATAAACAGCAGATAAATCAAGGCATCATTCCGCATCTAGGAATGATGTCTCTTTTTTTGATTCGTTCTTCTATTCATTCGCTTTTTGCATACATATGAGAGGGAACGAGCAGTATCGCCCGTATGAAAGGATAAGGGGAGGGGTTACAGTTGAAGGTTCAAAAAATTAGTGCAGGCACTATTGCGAGGCTTGTGCTGCTTTTATTGGCACTTGTGAACAGCGCTCTCACTGCTGCAGGAAAAAGCCCAATTCCAATTGATGAAGAAGGTGTGCAGCAATTCATTACGTTAGCCTTTCTTGGCATCACATCACTATGGGCCTATTGGAAGAACAATGATATTACGAAAAAAGCACGAACCAAAAAAGAAGAATAACAGAAAACAGAGCCTTTTCATGCAAAAAGGCTCTCAGCATGTAGACAAACCCTCGCATTCGGTGTCAGTCCTGCGCGCTGGTGCTCGTCCTTACTAGACTGCAAAGGTTTTCTATCACGCTGAAAAGAAGACAAAGGGCTAAAATAAGTTCATTTTAGCCCTTTGTCCATAAACTGAAAAGAGCCTTTTCATATAAAAAGGCTCTATTTCATCGAAGCGACAAGCGCCTCTCCCCGCAAATTGGTTTGATCTCAGTGGCTTACGCCCGGTGTTCTCCCATATTGGTAAGAAACGCTTTCACTTCCTCGATGGTTAAGCCAATGGCCTTTGCTTCACTCATGAGACGCTTCCATTCTGACATATTTGAGTCGGTCAGCTTTCTATGATGGACATGTAACGTCTTTCCTTCCTGCTCCTTTCTGTAGGTTTGGAGCAGCTGATACAGTTCTTCTTTAGGCATGCCAGATTGGACGGCATGAACGATATGATCCCGCCACTCCTGTTCACCGCCCTCAGCGTAATGAAACATCATCGTTTCTGCATCAAACAGCTCTTGTAAATCAATGTCTAGTGATGAGGATACCTTTTTTAAAAACTGGACAGATGGATTACGATGGACACCACGCTCAATTTTACTCAAATACGATTTAGAGACATGGGCATCTTCAGCCAGCTGCTGGATTGAGTATCCTTTCCTCTTTCGGTAAATGCGTATCACCTTTCCTATCATTCGATATATGATCTCCCTTCTCCCCGGCGAATCGTTCTGCGACCTTTTCGTTCATTATAAGAAATAAATTGTTCTTTATAAAATTCAAAAACGTAAGAAACAGGAAGTAAACAAAAGAAAACGAACGATTTCGTTCTTTAAAAAGAACTATAAGACCTATTATGACATTTTTCTTTGCGGGTATTATCTTTTATAATCCAATCATTAACAAAAAGAAACCATATATAACCTTTTTATGATGAAATCGGGAGGTATCTATGAATGAGAATATAGGTTTTAAGCAGCTGTTTTCTGTCATAAAAGAGAAAATGGCCCTTCTGATCCTGATTGTCCTGATCGTAACGGGCATTTCAGCCTACTATCAGTTCTATGTCTCGACTCCTGTATATCAGGCAACCACTCAAATTCTTGTTCATAAACGAAGCAATGATGCACAAGCGAATTTAAACGATATTCAGATGAACCTTCAATATACACGTACCTTTCAAGTCCTATTAAAAAGTCCAATCGTTATTGAAAAAGTAAAAGAAACACTCAATCTTACAGAATCGGCGGAAGGATTAAAACACAAAATTGCCACAAGTACAGAAAATGAGTCAGAGGTCATAAATATTTCTGTACAAGATGAGGACCGAGCGAAGGCAGTAGCCATTGCGAATACAGCCACAGAGGTGCTGCAAGAAGAAATCAAAAAAACCATGAATATGGATCGCATTAATGTTTTGTCTGAAGCCAAGCTGTCCAACACGATACTAATGAACTCACGTAAATTCGTTCACATCGTTCTGGCACTAGGCGCCTCTGTATTAGGGGGAATGACACTCATTTTCTTAATGAATTTACTCGATGATACGGTGAAACGAACACATCAAATAAGAGAAGAGATCGGATTGCCGTCGCTCGGTAGTGTCTATCAGATGCATGCAGACAGGAGGGCAAAAAAAGACAAGCAGTCCGTCATAACGGGAGGACAGAACATTGATTTTTAAGAGGAAAAAACGAGAAAAAAGAGATTTATCCTGTATTTCTGTATTAAATCCTCACTCTGTCATTGCGGAACAATTCCGAACGATCCGAACGAACATCGAATTCACGTCGATTCAAACGAGGCTGAAGTCGATATTGGTCACATCCTCCTTGCCGAAGGAAGGAAAATCATTTACGGCTGCAAACTTGGCAGCTGTTTTTGCACAGCAGAAAAAACGGGTTTTGCTCATGGATGCTGATTTACGTAAACCAGCCATTCATGAATATTTTGATCTGAGTCCGCACACCGGTTTGACCAATGTGCTATTAAATAATTGCAGTTTGGAGGAAGCTATTTTGCCTACTCCGATTGAGCATTTAGAGCTGCTTCCGAGTGGGACCATTCCGCCAAATCCCGCTGAGCTGCTTTCCTCCTCTGTGATGAAGCAGCTATTTTACGAGATTGAGCAGCAGTATGACATGGTGATTGTTGATTCCACACCGCTTCTGCCTGTAGCCGATGCAAAAATATTAGCGAACCGAACGGATGGAAGCATTCTTGTGGTTTTAAGCGGTAAAACGAAGATTGCCGCTGTGAAGAAATCAAAAGAAGTATTAGAGGGGACGACAGGGAAACTGCTTGGGGCGATGCTAAATGGCAAGAAAGTGAAAAAGGGAAGGCACTATATGTATTAAAGAGATTGATAGGTGATGTCTCCTAATCTTTAACAACGGAGGCACTCGATCCTGCTGTGGGCATGACATATGCCTTAGATGCTCGTCATCGGTAGTGGGATGTGAGGACGGGTTTGATGCCCATTTTACGTAAGAATAGTGATGTTTTAAAAAGGGGGAGGAGCGTTGACTTACGCCCAAAGATTATCAATCATCGTGGCACTAGATTCATATCTCATCTTAGTTGCCGTCTTTTTTGGCTTTCAATTTGTCCAAGAGGCGGCGTTAACCGTATATACATTTGAAATGCTCGTCATTTCTTCGCTCAGTCTACTGATCGGGCACCATTTGTTTTCGTATATTTTTCACGTGTACAAGCAAGTATGGGCCTATACAGGGGTTAGAGAGCTATTTTCTTTAATGAAGACCTTTGCGTGTTCATTTTTATTTTCCATGACGATGCTGTACATTTTTGTGCAGACATGGCCATTTCGCTTTTTATTTATTGTCTGGCTTTTCCATGTGTTATTCATCGGTGCATCACGAATGGCATCCAGGCTGTTTCATGATGGTGCCAAGCGGTTTCAAGTTGAAAAGGAGCGGGCACTAATCATTGGCGCTGGATCAGCCGGGACCATTATCGTTCGTCAGCTTCAGCAGTCGAGTGATGTACATATTGAGCCGGTCGCTTTCATTGATGATGACAAAACAAAGCATAAGCTTGAAATTATGGGGCTGCCTGTTCTTGGGGGAAAAGAACATATTCAAACGGCTGTTGCGATGATGGATATTCAAAAAATCATTATTGCTATTCCATCCAAAAGCAGTCACACATTAAAAGGACTATATAAGGAATGTGTAGCGACTGGAATCAAAACACAGATTATGCCGGAAATGGAACAGATTTTAAAAGGAACCCATGCGCTGAATCAATTGCGGGATGTACAGCCAGAGGATTTGCTTGGAAGAGAGCCGATTCAATTAGATACAAGCAGTCTATCCGTTCACCTAAAAGGAAAAACGATTATGGTGACAGGAGCTGGCGGGTCTATCGGGTCAGAAATCTGTCGTCAAATTTGTGTATTTTCCCCTCGGGCGATTGTGCTTGTGGGACATGGAGAATTTAGCATTCATTCTATTTTACTAGAGCTGAAAGAATTGTATGGAGACAGCATTAGCCTATATCCACAAATTGCGGATATTCAAGATAAACAAAAAATGAGTGAAATCGTTGGTCATTTTCAGCCGGATATGATTTATCATGCCGCTGCGCATAAACATGTCCCGCTCATGGAAATCAGCCCGAAAGAAGCGGTGAAAAACAATATCATCGGGACAAAAAATGTGGCAGAAGCTGCACATGAGCACGGAGTTGAAACATTTGTCCTCATCTCATCTGACAAAGCGGTCAACCCTGCCAATGTGATGGGAGCGACAAAGCGGTTTGCTGAAATGGTGATTATGCAAATGGGGGCAAGCAGTGAAACGAAATTTGTCGCCGTCCGGTTTGGGAATGTACTCGGAAGCAGGGGGAGCGTCATTCCGATCTTTAAAAAACAAATTGAAAAAGGCGGGCCAGTGACCGTCACGCACCCAGCCATGACAAGATATTTTATGACGATACCAGAAGCATCAAGGCTTGTTATTCAAGCTGGTGCACTAGCAGAAGGAAGGCAGATTTTTGTTTTAGACATGGGGGAGCCAGTCAAAATTGTCGACCTCGCAGAAAACCTCATTCACCTCTCAGGCTACACCACAGACCAGATTCCAATCACATTTACGGGGATTCGTCCCGGAGAGAAAATGTACGAGGAGTTACTCAACCAGCATGAAAAAGCACAGGAGCAAATTTTCCCGAAAATCCATATCGGGCATGCCTTGGATGGTGATCCGTATGTGCTGAACCGCTTTATTCACGAATTTAATATGATGAGTGACGATCAATTAAGACAGGCCTTGTTTGCCGCCATTGAGTCGCATGATGTATTGCCTGAACCGATGCAACGAGAGGAGGAGCCACTTGCTAATGAAGAAAAAAGTCTTGTTTTGCGCAACGGTTGATTATCATTTTAAGGCGTTCCATCTCCCGTATTTCAGATGGTTTCAGGAACAAGGATGGGAAGTGCATACAGCGGCAAATGGCCAGCTGGAGCTACCGTATGTGGATCAAACGCATTCCATTCCGATTCAGCGTTCCCCTTTTCATTTGCACAACCGGCTCGCTTATGTGGAGCTGAAAAAGCTGTTAGAAAAAGAGCATTATCAGTTCATCCATTGTCACACACCGATGGGGAGTGTCATTGGCAGGCTAGCGGCCAAAGGGACGCGCAAAAAAGGGACGAAAGTTCTTTACACAGCGCATGGGTTTCACTTTTGGAAGGGGGCACCGCTTCAAAATTGGCTGCTTTATTATCCAGTTGAGAGATGGCTCGTTCAATATACGGATGCACTCATCACCATTAATGGAGAAGACTATGAAAGAGCCGATCGTCTGTCAAAAGAGAAGGCGGCTGTGCATTATGTTCCCGGTATGGGTGTCGATATGAAGCGATTTGCACCAGTTGATGACAAAGAAAAAGACCGCCTTCGTAAAGCATATGGTTTTACCACGCAAGATTTTATCGTGCTGTGTGCTGGTGAATTAAATGACAATAAAAATCAAGGAATGCTCATCAAAGCTTGCGCTCAGGTGTATCGGAATATACCACATGTGAAAATTGTATTTGCTGGAGAAGGGACAAGTCGGTCGTCCTATGAAAAGCTGGTCTGTCAGCTGAATCTTGAGGAACATGTACAGTTTGCGGGATTTTGCAAACACATCGAAGATTGGATGCATCTGAGCGATGTCTGTGTATCAACCAGCTTGAGAGAAGGACTTGGGATGAATCTTCTTGAAGCGATGTCTGCTGAAAAGCCGGTGATTGCAACAGAAAATAGAGGGCATTGTGAGCTCGTCAAACATGGAGTGAACGGCTTTTTAGTCAAACCGAATGATGTGAATGGTTTAGCCGTTTATTTACAGCAGCTCTATCATAAAAAGGACCAGCTTCACCTAATGGGGAAAGCGGGACGTTCTATGGCTCACGCATTTGCACAGGAGCAGACGGTAAGTGCAATGGAGGAAATTTACACAACGTATATGGACCAAAAAGAGAAGGTGATGTGAGCATGCGTCAGCCGAAAGTATCGATTATCATGGGTGTTTACAATTGCCAAGAGACAGTAGAAGAAAGCATTGAATCGATTCTCCGTCAAACCTATGAAAACTGGGAGCTCATCATATGTGATGATGCATCAACAGATGGCACCTATGAAAAAGTGCTGCACTATACCATACGTGATCCAGATAGAATTCGCCTCATTCAAAACGAACACAATCAAAGACTTGCCGCCAGTTTAAATCGTTGTCTCACTGAAGCGAATGGAGAACTGATTGCAAGACAGGATGGCGACGATATATCAGTGTCTACACGATTAGAAAAACAGGTTCATTTCCTTGAAACACATCCAGAATATGATGTGGTTGGTACGGCGATGACGGTGTTTGATGAGTCAGGGGCGAAGGGCGTTCGAGCCCTTGTCTCAGAGCCTAATCGAAGGGTGCTAGCAAGAGGAACGCCTTTTTGTCATGGGACGATTATGATGAGAGCGTCTGCCTACAAGGCTTTAAATGGCTATCGTTCTGTAAAAACAACCAGACGGATGGAAGATATCGATCTTTGGATTCGTTTTTTTGCTGCGGGGAGAAAAGGCTTTAATCTGCAAGAGCCCTTATACCTTGTAAGGGAGGATGAAGCGGCCTTTCAGCGCCGGAAATTCCGATATTCAATGGATAATGCTTGGCTTGTGTTAAAAGCATGCAAGCAATTAAAATTGTCGCCGTTTGATTATCTCTTTGCGCTTAAGCCGGTCATCCGTGCCTGTATGTCACCAAAGATCATGAGGTTTTATCATCAGCGGAAACTTGGAGGATCTATGGTGAAAAGGAGGACGATTCGGGATGAGTGAGCCAAAGCGTGTACTTCATGTTGTGGGCGGAATGAACAGAGGCGGAGCAGAAACGATGATCATGAATATCTATCGTGCAATCGACCGGAATGTTCTTCAATTTGATTTCATTACCCACCGGGAGGATGTCTGTGATTACGATGAGGAAATTCGTCAGCTTGGCGGGCGGATTTTTTATGTCCCAAGTATTGGAGCATCCTCTCCATGGACGTTTGTCAAAACGTTGACGAAGACGATCAAGCAAACGGGACCTTATCAGGCGGTGCATGCACATACAGATTTTCAAACGGGCTTTTCTGCCCTTGCTGCGAAACTGGCAGGTGTGAAGATACGCATTTGCCATTCACATAATACGGCTTGGAAACAGTCTCCTAGCCGGGTTGATCATTTGATGCTCAAAGGGTTTCGTCAGCTGATCTTTGCCTTTTCTACGCAGCTTGTTGCATGCGGTGAAGATGCCGGTGTCTTTTTATTTGGGCAAAAAAGAATGCACGATGGACGAGTGGACATTTTGCCAAATGGGATTGATTTGGACCTTTTTTTTCAGTTGGAGCCAGAAGCGAAGGTGAAGATGAAAAAAGACCTCCATCTTCATGAGAGAAAACTGATCATTGGGCATATTGGCCGATTTCATGAGCAGAAAAATCATGTTTTTTTCATCGAGTTAGCGCAGACACTGAAAAAACAAGGGGTCTCCTTTCAGCTAGTTCTCATAGGAGATGGGCCGCTCCGGCCAGTGGTTGAATCATATGCAGAGAAAGCAGGATTAATGGAAGACATTGTGTTTACGGGCGTTGTCTCAGAGGTTCCGCAGTATATGAAAGCATTTGATGTGTTTGTGATGCCGTCTTTGTTTGAAGGTCTTCCTCTCGTATTAGTGGAAGCGCAGGCATCTGGACTCCCATGTGTGATTTCAGATCATATCACAAAGGAAGTCGATTTAGGCTGTGGGCTTGTGAAACGGAAATCCTTGCAAGATTCAGCACATGAGTGGATGAAAGCCATACTAGAAGCCTACCATGCAGACCCTCCTCTTCAGGAGACGATTATTTCTCAGCTTGGCCTTAGAGGATTTGATGTAAAACAGAACATCACCCGTGTGATGAATGTGTATGGATTGTAAGGAAGGATTGGCAGATGGCGGTTTATTTGGTGAACATGATCATGGTCTATTTATGGTCGAGCTTTGCTGCATTTTATGGCAGACGTGATGATACCATACAAAGCGGCTGGCGGCCGAACAAGCTTCTGGTGTTTTTTCCATTTTTATTTCTTTGTATTGTGGCGGGCATACGTTACAAAGTAGGAACTGATTTTGTAACCTATGGACAAATGTATGAGTTCTCTGTCAACTATGACAAGCCTTGGCATATTTTCGGATTCGGTGTAGACAAGGCCGCCACTGATCCGGGCTTTACATTGATCTTATGGATGCTCAATCAACTATCACATGAGCCGCAAATCATGTATATCACAGTTGGGATCATCACCTATTTTTTTATTATCAAAACACTTGTGCGATATGGACGACCATTTGAGCTTAGTATGCTGCTATTTCTCGGCACATTTCATTATTACGCTTCGTTTAATGGCATGCGGCAGTATATGGTGGCGGCGATTCTTTTTTATGCCATCCGGTTTGTCATCAAAGGTCAGTGGAAATGGTATTTTCCGCTCGTGCTTGTATGCGCGCTGTTTCATTCATCGGCACTCATTATGATTCCAGTCTATTTCATTGTCAGAACAAAGGCATGGTCTTGGATGATGTTTGTGTTATGTATGATTTTTCTAGGCTTAACCGCTCTGTATGACCGCTTTGTCTCCGTGTTTGTGGTGATGCTGCAAGGGAGTTCTTATGGTCATTACGAGGAGTGGCTGACAACGAATACGAATGGAATGAATGTGACGAAAATTGGTGTCTTGATTTTGCCGTTATTGCTTGCGTTCTTTTGTCGAAAACGACTTCGTGAGCTGACGCCAGAGAGTGATTATATTGTGAATTTTTGCTTGCTTGGATTTTTGTTTGGCATCCTTGCAACGAAGGATGTCATTTATGCAAGATTTCATATTTACTTTGGTCTGTATCAGCTCATTTTACTGCCTTATTTCACACGGATTTTTGATCAGCGAACCAATTTCTTTATGTATATCGGAATTGCGGTTTGCTATATTTTGTACAGCATCATGCTGATGCCGTTTGATTCTTCTGTTTTACCGTACCGAACGATTTTTACAAAGTAGATTTGAAGAAAGGTGGGGCTTGCTGTCATGCCAGCTATCAGTCTATTGGTCGCAGTCTATAACACTAGTCAATATGTGGAGCAGTGTCTTCAATCGATTGCAGACCAAAGCTTTTCAGATATAGAGGTCATCCTTATTAACGATGGATCTACCGATCACAGTGGAGACATCCTTGAAGCGTTTGCTGCGCGTGATGAGCGATTTCGGGTGATTCACCAAACCAATCAAGGGCTGGGAGCGGTGAGGAACAGGGGCATAGAAGAAGCAACAGGAACGTATCTTGCCTTTGTTGATTCAGACGATGTTCTCGCTCCTCAATACTGTGAGGCTTTATATCAAAAAGCCGAAAACACCGGTGCCGATCTTGTTGTCAGTGAATATTGGATTCAGTTTGAACAGTCAAAACGGATCATACCGACGACGCTGTTAGCTCAGCAGGAAGCCGATAAGACAAGTTTAATAGAATCGTTATTACATGGTGAGATCACGGGATTCTCATGGAATAAGCTGTATCGGCGGGCGTTTATCGAAAAGCATCATATCCGTTTTCCGTTGAGAGGTGAGCTTGAGAATATTGAAGATCAATATGTCACGCTGCGCTGTTTTTCTTTATCACGTGTCATTGCCTTTGTTCATGAGCCGCTTTATTATTACCGGGTTCATTTATCATCCATTGTCCAGCGATATCAAAAGCAGTATTTTCAGCATGGACTGGCATTTTATGACGCGCAGCGTTTGTTTTTAAAAGAGCATGATGAGCTGACACCATATGAGAAGGCTTTTTATTTTTTTATCGTGAATCATACGCTGCATTGTATGCTCAATGAATGGAAGAGCCAAAATTCCCTTTCCTTTAAAAAAAAGCTTGGTCATATGCGTGAAATGGTGACACATGAAGCTTTTCAGAAGGCTGTGAAACAAGTGGAACCATCGAAGCTGACTGTGCGAAAGCGAATGATCTTATTCCTTGCTAGGATGCAGTGGGTGTATCCGCTCTCTGCCGCAGCTTCAAGCTATCAAAAATGGATTGAATATCAAACGAGAAAATCGGGGTGATGAGTGTGACATTGCAGCAATTAAAAGCACATACCGCAGAGTGGCTGCTCTTAAAGGTCAAGTATCCACTTCAATATAGGTTGAGCCGCCAAAGACTGCCAGAGCTGCGTCATCAGAAGAAAATCATTCTCACGCTGCTGCCGGCACATGACAACTTAGGTGATCACGCGATTGCCTATGCCAGCTGCTGTTTTCTACAAAAGCACTTTCCAGACTATCAAATCATAGAAGTAGACATGCAGGAGATGTATCGTCTAGCACGTCCGCTGAAGCACGCACGGCACCCAGAGGACATTGTCTGTATCATCGGCGGGGGCAACATGGGCGATTTATATCGATATGAAGAATGGACAAGACAATTTATCATGAACGCCTTTAAGTCTTATCCCGTCATTCAGCTGCCCGCTACTGCTCATTTTACAGAAACAAAGAGAGGGAAAAGAGAAGAACGCCGCGCTATTCAAGCATATCAGCAACACCCGAGGCTTCTCTTGATGGCAAGAGATCAAACCACCTATCAATGGATGAAGAAGCATTTTCCTAATAAAGAGGTGTGGAAACAGCCTGATATGGTCCTGACATTAGACGAAACATCAAAGAGGCAAACCCGTAAAGGAGTGCTGCTTTGTCTGCGTGAGGATAAGGAGGCGTATCTCACGAAAGAGAAACGAAAACAACTGCAGGAGCATATCAAAGAAACGTATGATCAAGTTGGTTTTATCACAACGACCATTGGGAAGCGAGTGAATCGAACGACTCGTTTAGAGGAATTATCCACGCTATGGACGCAGTTGAGACAGGCACAAGTCGTCGTGACAGATCGACTGCATGGCATGATCTTTTGTGCGATCACACATACACCGTGTGTTGTCATCAGGTCGTTTGATCATAAAGTCATGGAAGGATATGAATGGGTAGCGCACTTGCCGTTTATGACCCTGTTGAAGGAACCAACGGAGGAAGCGGTGGAAAAGGCCATTCATCAGCATATGAAAACAAGCGGACAAAAGGGAGAAGAAGTTGGATGAAGGCCCTTAAACACTGCGTGAAATCACCATGAACCGTGCGTTTTTTTACAATGTCAGTGCAAATGTGATGACGTTTTTCTTGATGATGCTGATGTCTGTTTGTTTAACGCCTTACATTGTTCATACACTTGGAGTGGAAGCGTTTGGTCTGATTCATCTGACGCAAAATATGATCAATTATTTATCGGTCATTACGGCTTCATTAAGTGCTGTGGTGGTGCGTTTTTTTTCTGTTGCGGCTCATAAAGGAGAGATGGAACAAGCGCAGCGCTATCTCGCTTCCTATTTTGTCAGTTCTCTTTTTTTATCCATCTGTCTTTTTTTACTTTGTCTATTCATGTCTCAGCAGCTGGTTGACTGGCTCCATGTGCCTGCTCATCTTGCAAAAGATACACAGATCGCCTTTGTGTTAGGGGGTCTTTTATTTATGCTCAATTTCGTCATGTCTGGTATTGGGGCGGCACCGTTTTATGCGAACAAATTATATGTATCGAGTGTTGGACAGGCCATTCAGATGTTTGGCAGGGCGCTTATGATTGTGCTGTTATTTACCGTGACGACACCAGCCATTTGGCATATTCCGCTTGCAGCCGTTATGGGGAGTTTCGCCGCTTTGGGAATGGGTCTCTATTATTTTAAGAAACTCATTCCTTGGTTTTCGTTTAAGTGGCGGTACGTTTCTTTATCTTCAAGTCTCACGCTGGTTCGATCAGGGGTATGGCATTCATTTGAGCAGATGGGGATTTTGTTGTTTTTACAAATCGATTTATTGATGACCAACTTACTGATTGGGGCAGAAGCGACTGGACAGTATGCCGCCATTTTACAATTTCCATTATTATTGCGCACCCTTGCAGGGACACTTGCGGTTGTGTTTGCGCCAACGATCACAAAATTATATTCAAATCAAGACGAGAAGGGGCTTATTCAATACGCTGCCAATGCCATGAAATGGAGTGGTTTATTTGTGGCATTCCCCGCAGCTCTGTTAGGAGGTCTTGCCGGTCCGCTCATGCTGTTATGGCTTGGACCAGCCTTTGAGGAACTGAAATGGCTGCTGATGATTCATGCGGCTTATTTGTGTTTCACGTTGATGTTTTTACCGCTGACCTATGTACCGACTGCCTTTAACCGATTTAAAGTGCCGGCGGTTGTGACATTCATATTAGGCGGTTCCAATGTCCTGTTCGCCTATGGACTGACTCACCTACTTCAGCTTGGGTTATATGGCATTGCATCAGCAGGGGCCGTTGTTTTATTGATGAAAAATATCGTCTTTCTCCCATTGTATACAGCCAAGATCACGAAACAGAAAAGTACCATCTTTTACAAACATACAGTCGTTCCGCTGTTTGGGGCTTTGTTCATATGGGGGATCTGTGCCGGCATTCAGGCTGTGTATGATGTGACGAGATGGTGGGAGCTATTTTGTATTGGCGGAATATGTTTCGTTCTCTACTTAGGCTATTTGTATCAATTTGCAGGAACAAAACAAGAGCGGATACAGCTCATGCGTAAGGTGAAACAAACTGCTATTGAACGCTCTGTCTCTCGCTAGTGTGGAAAGGAGAAGCAATGATGAAAAGAATAATAGATGTGGTCGTGGCTTTGACCCTGCTCATCGCAGGCAGCCCCCTTTTCCTTCTCATCTATGGACTCATTCGGTGGAAAATCGGAGCTCCTGTGGTGTTTCGACAAGAACGGCCTGGTCTGTACGGACAGCCGTTTATGCTTTATAAATTTCGGACGATGACCGAGGAACGCGATGAACATGGCGTACTGCTTCCAGACCATCTTCGATTAACAAAAACCGGCGCCTTTATTCGTAAGCTCAGTCTTGATGAATTGCCGCAGCTTGTCAATGTACTCAAAGGGGAAATCAGTCTCGTTGGACCAAGACCGCTTTTAATGGAGTATTTACAAATGTACACAGAGGAGCAAGCGAAGCGTCATCTTGTGAAGCCTGGTATCACTGGATGGGCCCAGGTGAATGGGAGGAATACTCTCTCTTGGGAGGAGAAATTCACCTATGACCTCTGGTATGTAGAGCACCAATCGTTTTGGCTCGATATGAAAATCTTATGGATGACCTTGCTGAAAGTCATCAAAACAGAAGGGGTGCAGCAGCCAAATCATGCAACAGCTGAAAAATTCAAAGGAACCGATACGTAAAGAGCAGCCCATTGGCTTAATAGGGGCTGGCGGACACAGTAAGGTCATTCAGGAGTTGATTTTTTTGCATCCTGATTACTCATTGTGCGCTGTATTAGACGATCGATTTGAGGAGGCTGACCCTCAAAACGGCACTTTGTATGGTCCGATTTCTATGAGTCAAAAGGTAAGAGAGGAAATACCTGATATGCAATGGCTGATTGCCATTGGACAAAACGAAATCAGACAGAGGATTAAAGAACGTCTCGCATTTGAAGAGAGGGCATTTGCCACACTGATTCATCCAGAGGCAGTTGTGAGCTCGTCAACGAAGGTTGGCCGAGGAACGGTTGTGATGGCAAGGGCTGTTGTGCAAGCAGATGCAGTAATTGGTGAGCATGCCATTATCAACACCGGTTCTATCGTGGAGCATGACTGCTTTCTCGAATCCTTTACGCACCTATCCCCGGGAGCCGTGCTCACCGGCTGTGTCTCTGTGCGAGAGGGTGCTCATATTGGAGCTGGGGCTGCTGTCATACCTGGCAGAACCATTGGAAGCTGGGCAGTGATCGGCGCAGGAGCGGCAGTGACCCGAGATATACATGATCAGAAAGTCGCCGTAGGCGTTCCTGCAATTGAGATCAAAGATCGAAGAGAAGGTGGGAAATCATGAGAGACAGGAAACGAATCTACTTATCTCCTCCTCATATGAGTGGAAAAGAACAGAAGAAAATAGAGGAGGCATTTAAGAGCAATTGGATTGCACCATTAGGACCGCTTGTAAATGAATTTGAGCAAGTGGTCGCGGATTATGCAGGCGTGAAGAGTGGAGCGGCATTGTCTTCAGGTACAGCAGCCATTCACCTTGCCTTAAAACTCATTGGCGTTCAAAAGGGAGATATGGTCTTTTGTTCCACTCTCACATTTGTTGCCAGTGCAAATCCTATTTTATATGAACAAGCGACGCCTGTTTTTATTGATTCAGAAAAAGAGACATGGAATATGTGTCCGCTGGCGTTAGAGAAAGCCTTTGCTGAAACAAAACGACTTGGGAAAAGACCCCGTGCGGTTATTGTCGTTCATTTATACGGACAAAGTGCAAAAATGGATGAAATCATAGCGGTGTGTGAGGCATATGATGTGCCAATCATTGAAGATGCGGCTGAATCGTTAGGCAGTATATATAAAGGAAGAAAAAGCGGTTCAATGGGCAGGTTCGGTGTGTACTCTTTTAACGGAAATAAAATCATTACAACATCAGGAGGCGGAATGCTTGTCAGTGATGATGAATCAGCCATCGACCGCTGCCGATTTCTCGCGTCACAGGCAAGAGAACATGCCCTACACTATGAGCATCAAGAGGAGGGATATAACTATCGGATGAGCAACCTGCTCGCAGGTGTAGGAATTGCACAAATGGAAGTGTTAGAGGAGCGTGTTCAGCAAAAACGTCGCATTTTCGAGCGTTATCAAGATGCTTTAGCCGATATTGAGGGCCTTCAATTTATGCCAGAATATCAAGAAACCACATCAAACCGCTGGCTGACCACATTCACCATGGATCATCATGCACAGATGTCTCCAGTAGAGATGATAGATGCTTTAGAACAAAAGCAGATTGAAGCAAGGCGTGTATGGAAGCCACTGCACCAGCAGCCGCTCTTTCATGGTTATCCTTTTTATACAACAGCCGATGAAGTCCCTGCATCTGAGTTGTTATTTGAGACAGGTCTTTGCCTGCCATCTGGTACAAGCATGACAGACGCGGAACAGGAGCTTGTCATTGATACACTGTACAACGCCCTGCAAAAGAAAGCATTACCCTCCTCATAGGCTGCTCGTTCATCAGCAGCCTGCCTCTCTTTTTAACAAATCCTTTAATTTGTGGAATAATAAGGAATATATATTGTTATTTCGTTTCAAATATGATATTGACAACAGAGTCCTTCCTCCTTAAAATGAAAATGATTATCAGCATCAATTAGGAGGAGCAACCAACTTATGTCGATTTGGAGTAATTTTCCGAAAATTAAAATAAATACAATATTACCTATCCTACTGATCTTCTTACTAGTAGGCTGTTCTCAAGCAAATAATGGAGCAGGTGGAGACAAGGATCATCCCGATATGATCACCATGGCATGGCCAAGAGATATTGGCGAAATGAATCCGCACATATACAATCCATCACAATTGTTTGCCCAATCCATGATTTACGAACCATTGGTGAGCTATCAAAAAAATGGAAAGCTTAAACCTGAATTAGCAAAATCATGGGATGTTTCCAAGGATGGCAAGGTGTATACGTTCCATCTTAGAGACAATGTCACGTTCTCAGATGGATCTAAATTTAATGCGAATATTGTGAAAAAGAATTTTGATACGATTTTAAAAAACAAAGAAGTACATAGCTGGTTAGGTGTCATAAAGAAAATCAAAAAGACAGAAGCAGTGGACAAGCAAACGTTTAAACTCACATTAACTGAGCCTTATTATCCAACTGTTCAAGAGCTAGCTGTTGTGCGCCCCGTTCGTTTCCTAGGCGAAGCAGGTTTTCCGAAAAACGGAGATACATCAAAAGGAATCGAAAAACCAGTGGGGACAGGTCCTTGGGTATTAAAGACGTACAAAAAAGATGATTACGCGATTTTTGAACGAAATGACCACTACTGGGGAGAGAAACCAAAGGTCAAAGAAATCAAAGTGAAGGTCATTCCAGATGCCGAAACAAGAGTGATGGCATTTGAAAAAGGCGATGTAGATCTACTTTACGGAGAAGGAACGATTAGCCTTGATGCTTTTAAACAACTAGAGGCGAGCGGCAAGTATGAAACGAAGATGTCAGAGCCTGTAGCCACAAGACAGCTTGTCATGAACACAAAAGTCGATCAGCTGTCAGATGAGAAAGTGCGTCACGCCCTTCAGTATGCGATCAATAAAACATCATTGGTGGAAGGTGTGACCTCTGGATTAGAGGATGTAGCAGATCACATCTTGCCGACAAACATGCCATATACGTCAGGCATCCGGGTGAAATCTTTCCAGTATGATGTGGACAAAGCGAAGGCTTTACTGGATGAAGCGGGCTGGACACTTCCAAAAGGAAAAACCATACGGGAAAAAGACGGAAAAACGCTTGAGTTTAGTATGATGTATGACTCAGCAGAATCGATTCAAAAAACAATGGCTGAAACACTGCAGGCAGAATGGGCAGCCATTGGGGTTGGTGTCAAACTTGAAGGTGTCGAGCTGGCGACGCAGGTTCAGCGGTTTAAAGCGAACAAATTTGATATGAACTTCTTTAGCAATTACGGAGCGCCGTATGATCCGCATACATTTATGAACGTTGTCTCATCAGATGGTTTTGGATTCAAAGAGGCGATCTCAGCGTATCCGAATAAAGATAAGCTGATCAAAGAAATGACGGAGATTCCATCGACAACAAATGAAAACAAACGCAAAGCACTTTATTCGTCCGTCTTATCTTCCTTGCAAGATCAAGGGGCGATTGTGCCAATCTCTTATTTTAAAAAGACAGCTGTTTATCAAAAAGATGTGAAGGACTTTGATTTCCCTGCGAATCGAGATGAACACCCTTTCACAGGCATCAAGCTGAAGTAACAGAAGGAAGGTAAGCAAATGAGCCGCTATATCATCAAACGAATGTTATCTATCATTCCTGTATTTCTACTAGCCACACTGTTCACAACTGGCATGATTCATCTGTCACCAGTTGATCCAGCGGAGGCATATTTAGCAGCGGCTCATATTCAGCCTACTGATGAGGTATTAGCCCAAAAACGAAGTGAATTTGGTTTAGATGAACCTTTTTACATGCAGTACCTTCATACGATTGAAAAAGTCGTCCGTCTTGATTTTGGGCGGTCGTATATGACCAATCAGCCTGTGCTTGATGAGGTGATCTATCGAATACCTGCGACGATTCAATTGGCGTTCACTAGTCTGCTGATCGCAATTTGCGTCAGTATTCCACTAGGCTTTTTCAGCGGGTTGAGAAAAAACGGCGTTGTAGATCATGTGAGCCGGATGATTTCCTTCCTAGGAGCATCTATCCCGACCTTTGTTTTGGGGTATTTGCTCATCTTCTTTTTTTCAGTGAAACTCGATCTTTTACCTGTTGAAGGTGTTGGTACATGGGAACATCTTGTACTGCCATCCATTACACTGGCTGTGCCGTTAATTGCGATGTATACGAGATTATTGCGAGCGAGTGTGAGTGAGACGCTTCACGAGCCTTTTGTTCAATATGCGAGAATGAGAGGGTTAAAGGAACAATCGATTATGTTCAAACATGTCTTCAGAATGGCGATATCACCGATGCTGACAGGACTTGGCGTGAATCTTGGCAAGCTGCTCACAGGGACTATTATTGTAGAGGCTGTTTTTTCATGGCCTGGATTTGGACGATTTTTTATTGAAGCGATCTTTAACCGGGATCTGCCGGTCATTCAATTTTATGTGTTGATGGCGGCGTGTATCTTTATCTTAAGTAGCTTGATAGTTGATCTCCTTCAGCTGCTCATTGACCCCCGTATTTCTAGAAAGGAAGGCCGCCAGCCATGATGACAAAAGTAAAACATCTTTTCTATCATCAAAAGATGATCTCGATCTGTGTGCTGCTGCTCGGTCTCCTGCTCATTGTGACGATATGTGCACCATGGATCGCTCCGCATGACCCAGCGGCTGTCAATCTTGCAATGAAGCTAAAGGGTTCTTCATGGGAGTATCCTCTAGGCACCGACCAATTGGGAAGGTGCAATTTATCTCGTATTCTATATGGTGCTCGTATTTCACTAGGCTGTGCGTTGTTAATCTTTGTTTCCTCTCTATCTATCGGTTTAATCGTAGGGCTGATATCTGGATATAAAGGCGGCTGGATCGATCACGTATTGATGAGATTGTGCGACGGGGTCATGGCATTTCCGAATTTGGTACTGATCCTTGGATTAGTCGGTATTTTTGGACCGGGGCTTTCTCAAGTGGTGCTGGCTTTGATGCTTGTGCAGTGGGTGTATTATGCTCGCGTCTTTCGAGGGATGGTGCTTAGTTTAAAAGAACAAAACTTTATTGCAGCTGCGAAGATTAGTGGTACTTCCCATTGGAATATCATGAGAAAGCATATGATTCCGAATGTACTGCCGCCACTCGCGGTTGTGGGCACACTTGAAATGGGCTGGGCGATTATGGACATTTCCGCCATGTCTTTTCTAGGCTTAGGGGTTCAGCCCCCTACGCCTGAATGGGGAGCGATGATCCATGAAGGAAAATCGTATATTCAAACAAATCCTCAGCTGATGCTTTATCCGGGTCTTGTGATTATGGCTGTGGTCATTCTATTCAACTTACTGGGAGAAGCCCTTTCAGAGAAATATGGCGTCAAACGTCGTGTGTAAAGGAATGAGTCAGATGGAAGAGTCTATTTTAAACATAGAGAACCTGCATGTGCATACGAAAACGCCGCAAGGAACCATTTCTCTCGTTCAGGAAATAGCATTTGAGGTAAAGCACGGTCAAATTGTTGGATTAATTGGTGAGAGCGGATGCGGAAAAACGGTGACAAGTATGTCGATCTTAAACATGCTTGATCGAAAAACAACGGAAGTGACTGGCAGTATCACTCTACAAGGTCGAGAATTGATCGGTTTGAGTGAACAGCATATGCGGTCTATTCGTGGCAAAGATCTCTCATATATTATGCAAAATCCAATGAATAGCTTTACGCCTGTATGGACGATTGGACATCAATTGATTGAAACAATCCGCCGGCATACAGCTGTCAGTAAAAGGCAGGCACGGGTCCAGGCAATTAAAGCCTTAGAGAAAATGAACCTGCCGCATCCAGATCAATTACTGAGTAAATACCCTTTTGAATTAAGCGGGGGGATGCTCCAGCGTGTCATGATTGCTATGGCTGCCTGTATGCATCCGCCTCTGATCATCGCAGATGAACCGACAACCGCATTAGATGTACACAATCAGAAGCTGGTGCTTGAGCACTTGAATCAAATTCGTCATGAATACGGAACGGCGATTTTGCTCATTACCCACGATCTTAGTGTGATTGCAGAAATGGCAGACGAGGTCGTGGTGATGAAACAAGGAAAAATCGTTGAAAAGGCTGAAGTTCTTGAGCTTTTTGAACACCCGAAGCATGATTATACAAAGAAACTTTTAGCAGCTCGTCCATCCATTCCAGCTGTTTGCCCGATTTGAGGTGAGAAAACCGTTGCATTTAATAGAAGTGAAAGCAGTGAGTCATTCATATGGCAACCGATCGTTTATGATGAGGACAAAAGGGAGAACCCCTGTCTTGAAAAACGTCCATTTGACCATTGAAGAAGGCACTTGTCTTGGATTATTAGGTCAAAGTGGTGCAGGGAAAAGTACACTCGGCCGCATCATCCTTGGACTAGAGAAGCCAAGTAGCGGACAAGTTCTGTTTGAAGGTCAGGATATCATTCGTGCAGATCAGCGGACACATCAGCATTTCCGCCGACATGTACAAGCGGTATTTCAAGATTCATATTCAGCGGTGAATCCAAGGTGGACAGTGGAACAAATCTTATCTGAGCCGCTTGAAAACTATGAACCAATGACCCGAAAAAAACGTCAGCATATACTGATTCACTGGTTAGAAAGAGTAGGGCTCAGTGAGCAAGATTTGTCCAAGTACCCATACCAATTTAGCGGTGGCCAGCTACAGCGGATCAACATCGCCAGAGCACTGGTGCTTCAGCCAAAGCTCATTGTGCTGGATGAATCAGTCAGTAGCTTAGATATGGTTACGCAGGCTGTCATTTTAGATTTGTTAGTCGAATTAAAGAAAGAGCTGAAGCTTGCATACTTATTTATCACACATGATTTGACAGCGGCCTATCATTTAAGTGATCAATTAGCGATTCTTGATCAAGGTGAACTTGTGGCTCAGTTTCAATCGAAGGATGATTTCTTTATATCAGAGCACGAAGCTGTGCTGAAAATGAAGGAGGCAACGCTCGCCAGCCACCCTTTGTCTCGAACGATTGGCAGGCCGGTTCGTTAACTTTTTCATTCCCTCAATGCCTCTTTTAAGAGAGGCTATTTTTCATGAAAGGCAGGTGGCATCGTGAACCATCGAGCATATTTAGCTTTGGCGATCCCTTTAACCATTTCAACGATGACCACGCCATTACTTGGAGCTGTCGATACAGCAGTTGTTGGCCAGCTTGCCAACCCCGCTTATATAGGAGGCGTCGCAGTCGGCAGTCTCATTTTTAGTACATTGTACTGGCTGTTTGGCTTTTTACGGGTAAGTACATCTGCTTTTGCCGCCCAAGCAAACGGAGCGCAGAACGAGGAGCAGGGTGTTCTTGCTTTTCTAAGGCCTTTTTTGCTAGCTATTATCGTCGGACTTTGTTTTATTGCTCTTCAATGGCCCATTATTCAATCCGCATTATGGATCATCTCTCCTGCTGCTGATGTGCGCGAATATGCAGCGGACTATTTTCATATTCGGATCTGGGGAGCGCCATTTACCTTGATGAATTACGTCATACTCGGCTGGCTGATGGGGATGGCAAAAATGAAAGAAGCCCTTTCTTTACAAATTTTGATCAATGTCATGAATATGATCTTGGCATTGATCTTAGTTCATGCGTTTTCTTTTGCCGTCAAAGGTGTGGCAGCGGCGACATTGATCTCTGAACTCACTGCTTTTGTGTTAGGGGTCTGGATTATCTTGAAGCATACGTCAAACGGTTTTCGGATGCCGTCTATCCAGCAGATGATGGACACACGTGCAGTAAAGAAAATGTTTCATGTGAATAAAGACTTGTTTATCCGAACGATCTGTCTGCTTGTTGTGATCAACATGTTTACAGCAAAGGGAGCTTCTTTCGGAACGGAGCAATTGGCGGCGAATGCCATTTTATTTCAAATTCACTACATCATGGCCTATTTGTTCGATGGATTTGCCAATGCGTCCAGCATCCTTGTCGGTAGATCAGTAGGTGCGAACGACCGAGCGCTTTATGATAAAACATTAACCCTTTCGAGACAATGGGCAGTTGTGATGGCATGTGCTATTGCGGCAGGTTACTTTTTCTTTAAAGTACCGATTTTGAGCCTGTTTACAAATTTGCCTCAGCTTCTTGATGTGACACTGCAATATGCCGATTGGCTCGTTCTTTATCCGTTTGCTGCTTGCTTTGGCTTGGTGATTTATGGTGTATTCACAGGTGCGACAGAAATTGCTCCTGTTAGGAATTCAATGCTGTTTGCGATGATTTTGTTTGTGGCTGTTCAGGCGGCAGTCATTCCGATATGGCACAATCACGGACTATGGTTTGCCTTTATCATTTATACTGTAGGGCGGTCCGGCTTTTTGATGATGTACAAATCGAAGCTGGATCAAAAGCTTTTCCTGCATGAAAAACACCCTTTGCAATCATGAGAAAGGGTGTTGTTTTTCGTCCATTTATTCGCTTTCTTTTTTCACCTTTTGGTACGCTTCATCGAGATGCTGAATTCGCTTCAAGACAACAGCATTTTTCGTCAATTGGTCCTGCACAAGTGTAGAAACCACCGACCGATAATAAGCGTTCATGGCATGAATCTTGTCTTCATGTTGATTCATGGCAATGTGCTGTTTTAAATTGTCGATAAAGTATGGAACGGAAAAAAGTTCAGACATGGAAATCACTCCTATTTCGTATATACGGTCCGTCAATCTTCATGTAAAATGATGAGAGGGAGGGGAGACAATGAGCCTTAAACTGCAACAAGAACTAGTATTAAAGCAGGTACTCACGCAAGAACTCAGGCAGGCGATTACGCTGCTGCAATTGAATTGTGCAGAGCTGGGTGAGTATCTTGATCAGTTAGCGCTTGAGAACCCTCTGATTGAGCGGAAAGACACGGACAGCTATCAACCAGTTTATCATAAAAAAACGCAAGATCGAATGACAGAGCCGTATCGTACGCATCAAAAAGAAAGCCTGCAAATGTATTTAAAGAGACAGGCCATTGATTTGAATTTAAGTGAAAAGAATCAAAGGATTTTTCAATTCATGATTGAGTCCATTGATTCCAATGGCTATTTAAATGAACCGGTTGACCAAATGGCCGCTGTGTTACAGGCTTCGGCAGAAGAAGTAGAGGCCGTTCTTCATCAGCTTCAATCATTAGAGCCTGCCGGTATTGGCGCTAGATCATTGCAAGAATGCATCCTGCTCCAGCTTAGACGAAAAAAAGATCGCTGGTATGAAGCAGAGCTGATCATCGAAGGGCATTTCTTTCTTTTCGCAAGGAAGGCTTGGAAGGAAATCGCAGCTAAAACAGGTATGCCGTTGAAAACCCTGCAAGCCATACAAGATGAGGTGTCGCTTCTCGAACCAAGACCAGGCCTTCATTTCTCTTATGAAGACCAGGATGTGTATATAGAACCAGATGTGTTGATTACAGCTGCGGGAGGTCACATCACATTCGAGTTGAACCAGCGTGCTTTTCCGGACATTGAAATGAATGAAGGGTATTTCGCCATGATTCAAGATCAAAAGCGGCATGAAGCATACACGTATCTAAAGGAAAAGCAGCAGCAGTACAATTGGCTTGTTCAAGCGCTGAAGCAGAGAAAACAAACGATGACAAATGTCGTTCGTGAGATTATCTTACAACAGACTGATTTTTTCCTGACCGGGAAGCATAAAATGAAACCGCTTACGATGAAGCGGGTTGCAGATATATTACAAGTGCATGAGTCGACAGTGAGTCGAACAGTCAAAGGGAAAATGGTGCAGACCCCATACGGATTAATGGAAATGAAACAGTTTTTTCAAGCGAAACTAGAAGGGCATTCGCTAGAAGAAGCATCCAGCTACACAGTGAAGACCCACATTGCGGAGCTGATTCAATCAGAAAATAAGAAAAAACCGTATTCGGATCAGCAAATCATGACGCAGCTTCAGCAAACCTTTGGTATCCGCGTCTCTCGCAGAACCATTGCCAAATATCGTGAACAAATGAACCTTCCGTCTTCCACGCTGCGGAAGCGATATGATTAAAAAGAAGCACATGCCAGAAACAATGGCACGTGCTTCTTTTTTGATGAGTGGAAGAGTGATAGAAGATTTCTTGAGAATTGAAAAAAGGGAAGACGTGTGATCTGAATTTTGGGGTAAAGTATAAGATAGGGCATGAGCCGATAGGGTAGACAACAGTGATGAGGTGAGACCAATTGAAATATAAACAAATCAAAACGAAAAAAATATATGAAGAAATTGCGGATGCATTAATCGAATCCATTCGAACGGGGGAGCTACTTCCGGGCGAAAAATTAGACTCGGTTCAAGCACTTTCTGAAAATTTTCAAGTCAGCCGTTCCGCTGTGAGAGAGGCGCTGTCCGCTCTGAAAGCGATCGGATTAATAGAGATGAAGCAAGGAGAAGGCACATATGTGAAGCAGTTCGATCCTGAGCAGCTCACATTTTGTTTATCTCCTGCTTTTTTGATGAAGCAGCAGGATATCGTGCTGCTTCTTGAAGTGAGATCAATCATTGAATCAGGTGCTGTCAAAAAGGCAGCATTGCTGCGGACAGACGATGACCTCCATCGACTGCAGGAGGCACTAGAACAAATGAAGCGTGCAGAAGCGCATAAAGAAATTGGTGAGGAGGCAGACCTCACATTTCATCTTGCCATCGCCAAAGCCTCAAAGAATCATTTACTAGCGGCGTTAATGAATCAGGTCTCATCCTTATTAATGGAAACGATGCGGGAAACGAGAAAAATCGTGTTATTTTCAAGAAAAGCGTCCATACGTCAGCTTTATAAAGACCATGAACGTATTTATCAAGCTGTCATGGACAAGCAGCCAGAAGAAGCGGAGAGGGCGATGCTTACACATTTGGAAAAAGTAGAACAACTTCTTGGTGAGGTGCTGCAAGAACAGGAAGGAAAGCCAGATATACAATAAGCTGTGCCGCATAACGGCACAGCTCTATTATTGAAGAGAAATATGCAGCTTTTTCATTCGATATTGCAAACTTTGCCTGCTCATGCCCAATATCTTTGCAGTCTGTGAAATATTGTCGTCCATTTTATTTAAGTAATGGACGATGTATTGTTTTTCAAATCGTTCCATTTGGGTTTGGAAGTCAGTTGTATGATCTGAGCTCGTGTAGACGAAGGTATCAGCTGCAGCTGTAGGCTGCACCGGACTCATCTGCATGTGTTCACTAGGATGACCTTCTCCTTGCTTGAATCGGAAATGGTAAGGAAGGTGATGCAAGCTTAAGGATGTTTCGTCCATCATCATATTCATTCCAGCCTCAATCACATGCTCCAGTTCTCTTACATTACCTGGCCAATGATACGTTTGGAACAGGGCAAGTACCTCTTCATCAGCCGCCTTCACATTCATTTGAAACAGTTCATTATATTTTTGAATAAAATGCATGACAAATGTGGGGATGTCTTCTTTTCGCTCAGAGAGTGGCGGGATAAACAAGGTGACAATGCCAAGCCGGTAAAATAAATCCTTTCGCATCCGTCCACCTGCGATCGCATCTACAGGGTCCTCATTCATATTAGCAATCACTCTCACATCAATGGCGATTTCCTTTGTACTGCCTAACCTTCTTACACGTTTCTCTTGCAAGACGCGCAATAGTTTTGCTTGAAGAGCTGGGTGTAATGAGTTGATCTCATCTAAAAGCAGTGTACCTCCTTGTGCTTGTTCGAATAGACCGGGCTGATCTGTTGCCCCTGTAAAAGCCCCTTTTTGTGTTCCAAAAAGCAGACTTTCAATCAGGTTATCAGGCAGTGCTGCACAATTCTGCGTAATAAATGGTCCAGATGAACGGCTGCTGCCATTATGAATGCTTTGTGCAAATAGCTCTTTCCCCGTCCCTGTCTCACCAACAATCAGCACATAAGAAGAGGTACGTGTGGCTCGTTTCGCATGTTCAATCACTTCTAAAAAGGCAGGACTCTCCCCAATGATTGAATCAAATGTAAAGCGTGTGTTTCCTTTTTTCTTCATATTGTGATGAATGAGCCGTTCCAGTTTCGTGACATCATTCGAAATTTCAACCGCTCCTTGAATCAGACCGTCTCGTACGAGCGGGTATGTATGGTTAATCGTTGTGATTTCTTTACTATTGTAGTTGTGATACGTCTGCTTTGCATGAACCGTCTGTTTCCCGGTTCGCAGCGCTTGGACAAGTGTACTGTGCATCTCGTCCTGAAACACAAAGAGGTCTAAGACATTTTTATAAAGGACATCAGAACGTTTTAAAGATTCGATCTCCATCATTTTTTTGTTATAAACAATGGTATTGCCATTTTCGTCAATGGCGTGAACCCCAACATCAATTAAATCGAGCATTTGTTTATATAGATCAATCTCATTTTCGAGCTTTGCGGTATGCTGATCTTTTTTCACTTGCGCCACCTCCAGACATTACCTCTATTTTACATGAAAAATTTTGCGGTTTCCTCTAAATAATTTTGCATATGCAAAATTATTTTGCGTTAAAGATGAGCACAATCCTAGGCACAGAGCGATCACTAAGTTGGCATGATCCTTGCATAACATAAGAGTGAAGATGAACCCAATCAAAAGAGGCAAGCTTATAGAAGGAGGAATACACGATGACACAGACAAAAGCATTGATTCATCAAACAGAACAATACGGTGCGGCGAATTATCATCCGTTGCCAATTGTGATTTCAGAGGCTGAGGGAGTGTGGGTGACTGATCCTGAGGGCAACCGCTACATGGATATGCTCAGTGCATATTCTGCAGTGAACCAAGGACATCGCCATCCCCGCATTATTGAAGCGCTTAAAACACAAGCTGACCGCGTGACACTCACATCAAGGGCCTTCCATAATGATCAGCTTGGCCCATGGTATGAGAAAATCTGCAAATTAACGAATAAAGAGATGGCATTGCCAATGAATACAGGTGCCGAGGCTGTGGAAACGGCGATAAAGGCAGCGAGACGATGGGGCTATGATGTCAAGGGAATCGAAGAGAATCGCGCAGAAATCATTGCATGTACCGGGAATTTTCATGGTCGTACAATGACGGCTGTGTCACTTTCTTCGGAAGCAGAATATCAAAGAGGTTTCGGTCCGATGCTTCCAGGCATAAAGCTCATCCCTTATGGAGATATTGAGGCGTTACGCGAAGCGATCACTCCGCAAACAGCAGCTTTTCTCTTTGAACCGATTCAAGGAGAAGCGGGCATTGTCATGCCGCCTGAGGGCTTTATAAAAGAGGCAAAAGCGATTTGTGAGAAGGAACATGTGTTATTGATCGCAGATGAAATTCAAGTGGGCTTAGCGCGGACTGGCAAGATGTTTGCATGCGACTGGGAAGACATTGAGCCGGATATGCTGATTCTTGGTAAAGCACTTGGCGGTGGGGTATTCCCGATCTCATGTGTTGTAGCAAACCGTGATATTTTAGGTGTATTTAATCCAGGGTCTCACGGGTCTACCTTCGGCGGGAATCCTCTTGCGTGCGCAGTATCACTTGCTGCACTAGATGTGTTAATCGATGAGAAGCTTGCCGAGCGCTCATTGGAGCTAGGGCAATATTTCAAAGACAAACTGTCACGCATTCAAAGTCCTGTCATTAAGGAAGTCCGCGGGCGTGGACTATTTATTGGGATGGAACTGACTGAGGCAGCTAGACCTTATTGTGAGAAGCTCAAGCAAGAGGGGCTGTTATGCAAAGAAACCCATGAGACAGTGATTCGATTTGCACCGCCGCTTACCATTTCAAAAGAAGACTTGGATTGGGCAATTGCTCATATCCAAGCGTTATTTCAAGCATAAATGATCAAGGGGAGAATCCTTCAAATTCTCCCTTTCTCTTTCAATGAACGGCGTATTTTGTCAAAGGTTGATGAATAGAAGAGTGAAAGTGGGGAAACGGATTTGAAGCCAGAACAGCATAATGAACTAGAGCGTTCCATGAAAAGCAGACATCTCTTTATGATTGCCTTAGGTGGGGTCATCGGAACAGGCCTTTTCCTTGGATCAGGACTCATTATTCATCAGGCAGGCCCAGGGGGAGCCATTCTTTCGTTTATCATTGGCGGGTTGCTCATGTATTTGGTCATGCTCTGTCTTGGTGAATTAGCAGTGGCGATGCCGACAGCTGGTTCCTTTCAGGAGTATGCAACCAAATATATAGGTCCGTCCACAGGCTTTATGATCGGCTGGCTTTATTGGTTTAGCTGGGCATGTACAATTGGACTGGAGTTTACGTCAGCAGGCATTTTGCTCCAAAGGTGGTTCCCAGATATCCCTGTTTGGCTTTGGTGTCTTGCCTTTAGTGTCATCTTATTTTCCATCAATGCCATCTCGGCACGCAGCTTCGCTGAAACAGAGTTTTGGTTTTCAGCCATCAAGGTTGCTGCGATCTTATTGTTTATTATCATTGGAATTGGCGCAATTTTCGGAATGATTCACTTGAAAGGTGGGGAACCAGCCCCTCTATTTCGTCATTTGACGGATCATGGTGGACTTTTTCCTAATGGTCTTTTTGCGATTTTATTAACCATGGTCACAGTCAATTTCTCCTTTCAAGGAACAGAGCTTGTAGGGATTGCAGCAGGTGAGAGTGAAAGTCCAGAAAAAACACTCCCGCGCTCTATTCGAAATATTATTTGGCGGACGATGGTCTTTTTTGTTTTATCGATTGCGGTTCTTGCAGCACTTCTTCCATGGCAGACCGCCGGCGCAGTGGATAGTCCGTTTGTTGTGGTGTTGGACAAGGTCGGCATACCATACGCTGCAGATATCATGAATTTTATTATCATTACAGCCGTTTTATCTGTAGCGAACTCTGGATTATATGCATCATCACGTATGCTTTGGGCGCTTTCAAAAGACGGGAAAGGACCTGTTTTCACGAAAAAATTATCCAAGCGAAAAATCCCGATCAATGCCTTATTGGTGACAATGGGTGTATCTGCTCTATCACTGCTCACGAGTGTTGTAGCACCAAAAACGGTATATGTCTGGCTCATCTCCATTTCGGGTATGGTGCTTGTCGTGGTTTGGATGTCGATTTGTTTATCCCAATACTTCTTTAGGAGGCAATTCATAAAAGAGGGCGGAGATGTAAAGGATCTTGTCTTCCGAACTCCTTTTTATCCATTTGTGCCATTAGCAGGCTTTATCGCATTTGGCATTGTTCTTATCAGTTTATTCTTTATTGAGGATCAGCGGATTGGTCTTTATTGCGGAGTTCCATTTATGGCCGCCTGCTACATCATTTACTACCTCAAGATTAAACCGAAGGAAGATGCGAAACGATTTAATGAAGAGAAAGAAACGATACCGAAAACATAAGCAGGCGGCTTTTGACCGCCTGCACCTTTTCAAAGACAAATGCATTCAATATAGAAGAAAATAAATAGTTTTAAAAAAATAAAATGGCGGAAAGCTAGATGACAAGCAGGTTATCGGTCAAAATGTGTCTATTTTTTGTCTGAATGTGTTTGTAAGAGTTGAAAATGCAAGATTATCCTGTTAAAATAATTAAAGAAAGCAGGGATTGATTTTTTTTGGCTGTGGCGGGACGTTTTTTGTCACAGTGGGACGTTTTTAGTCCAACGTGAAAAGAAAGGGTCGTTAGCCATGAATCGTTTATTGGAAGCTCAAAAAAAATTATTACCAGATCTTCTCACAGTTATGCAAAAGCGCTACGACATTTTGCAGTACATCAGATTAGCTGAACCAATTGGTCGCAGAAGTCTTGCGACAAGTCTTGGTCTGAGTGAACGTATCTTAAGAGCTGAGGTTCAGTTCTTAAAGGAACAAAATCTGCTGGATGTCAAAACGAGCGGTATGATGCTGACGACTGAAGGTCATGCTTTGCTTGAAATGCTTGAAGGAATGATGAAGGACGTTTTAGGTTTAACCTTTTTGGAAAATACATTAAAGAGGAAATTAGGCCTGGAAGAAGTCATCATCGTTTCTGGTGACAGCGATGAATCCCCGTGGGTGAAGCAAGAAATGGGAAGAGCTGCTGTTCAATGTATGAAAAAAAGGTTTACTGGAAATAATATCGTCGCCGTCACTGGCGGAACGACGATGGAAGCTGTTGCCGAAATGATGACCCCTGATGCCAAAAACAGAGACATGATGTTTGTCCCTGCGAGAGGCGGTCTTGGGGAGAATGTAAAAAATCAGGCAAACACCATTTGTGCCCACATGGCTGAAAAAGCTTCCGGTACTTACAAACTGCTGTTTGTTCCAGGACAGCTGTCAGAAGGTGCTTACTCTTCCATTATTGAAGAGCCGTCTGTCAAAGAAGTGCTTCAAACGATTAAATCATCCACGATGCTCATTCATGGAATCGGTGAAGCAAAAACAATGGCGATGAGACGAAACACACCCGCTGAAGATTTAAAAAAGATTGATGAGCATGACGCAGTGACAGAGGCTTTTGGCTATTACTTTAATCGTGATGGCGAGGTCGTCCACAAAGTGCACTCCGTCGGCATGCAGCTAGATGATTTAGAAAGCATTCCACACATCATTGCTGTTGCTGGTGGATCATCAAAGGCTGGGGCCATTGAAGCTTATTTCAAAAAACCCCGCCGAACGGTTCTCGTCACAGACGAAGGAGCCGCAAAAGAGTTATTAAGGGAGTCAATCGATCCCTCAATATAAAACATTGTGACCTATAAAAGGAGGAAACATCATGGCAGTAAAAGTCGGTATTAACGGATTTGGACGTATTGGACGTAACGTATTTCGTGCAGCATTAAACAATCCTGAAGTTGAGGTAGTAGCGGTTAACGATCTAACAGACGCTAACATGCTTGCACACCTTTTACAATATGACTCTGTTCACGGAAAACTAGATGCAGAGGTTTCTGTAGACGGTACGAACTTAGTAGTGAACGGTAAAACAATCGAAGTATCAGCTGAGCGTGACCCTGCGAAATTAAGCTGGGGTAAACAAGGCGTAGAAATCGTTGTTGAATCTACTGGATTCTTCACAAAACGTGCAGACGCTGCTAAACACTTAGAAGCTGGCGCTAAAAAAGTCATCATCTCTGCTCCTGCTAACGAAGAAGATATCACAATCGTTATGGGTGTAAACGAAGACAAATACGATGCAGCTAGCCACGATGTCATCTCTAATGCATCTTGTACAACAAACTGCTTAGCTCCATTTGCAAAAGTACTTAACGATAAATTTGGTATCAAACGCGGTATGATGACAACTGTTCACTCATACACAAATGACCAACAAATTCTTGATCTTCCGCACAAAGACTACCGTCGTGCTCGTGCAGCTGCGGAAAACATCATCCCAACTTCTACAGGTGCTGCGAAAGCTGTTTCACTTGTATTGCCTGAACTTAAAGGTAAATTAAACGGTGGCGCTATGCGTGTTCCAACACCTAACGTTTCTTTAGTTGATCTTGTTGCTGAATTAAATCAAGATGTGACAGCTGAAGACGTAAATGCAGCACTTAAAGAAGCAGCTGAAGGAGAACTTAAAGGAATCCTTGGCTACAGCGAAGAGCCATTAGTATCTGGTGACTACAATGGTAATGCAAACTCTTCAACAATCGATGCTCTTTCTACAATGGTAATGGAAGGCAGCATGGTGAAAGTCATTTCTTGGTACGATAACGAGAGTGGATATTCTCACCGCGTTGTTGACCTTGCAGCTTACATTGCAAAACAAGGTCTTTAATTTCTCACACTGAAGGAACTCACTTGGTTCTTTCCTAGAGACACGATATAATGAAGACGGACAAGGGAAGGGGAAGCATCCCTTTCCCTTTTTCTCTGTATTTATCCGTTCTGCACGATTTCTCGTTTTGATGAGGGCAAAATGGGAAAAGGATAAAGAGAGACTTGTCCAATGCGTAAGGAAACCAGAATAAAGGAGGATCTCCTGACGAGCATGAATAAGAAATCAGTAAAAGACATTGACGTAAAAGGTAAAGTTGTGTTCTGCCGCGTAGATTTTAACGTTCCAATGAAGGACGGAAAAGTGACGGATGATACTCGTATTCGCGCAGCATTACCAACGATTGAGTATTTAACAGGACAAGGCGCAAAGGTACTACTAGCTAGTCATTTGGGTCGTCCGAAAGGTCAAGTTACTGAAGAACTGCGTCTGACACCTGTAGCAAAACGTCTGCAAGAGCTTCTTGGACAAGAAGTGAAAAAAGCAGATGAAGCTTACGGCGACAACGTGAAAAAGCAAATCTCTGACTTAAAAGAAGGAGATGTGCTAGTGCTTGAAAACGTTCGTTTCTATCCTGGTGAAGAAAAGAACGATCCTGAATTATCAAAAGCGTTTGCTGATTTAGCCGATGTGTATGTCAATGATGCGTTCGGTGCTGCACACCGTGCACATGCATCCACAGCTGGTATTGCAGCGTATCTTCCGGCTGTTTCAGGCTTCCTCATGCAAAAAGAGCTTGAGGTTCTAGGGAAAGCCATTTCAAACCCTGATCGCCCATTTACAGCGATTATCGGTGGCGCAAAAGTAAAGGATAAAATCGGTGTAATTGAAAGTCTTCTTGATAAAGTGGACAACCTGATCATCGGCGGCGGACTTGCTTATACATTTGTCAAAGCACTTGGCCACGAAGTAGGAAAATCTCTATTAGAAGAAGACAAAGTAGATTTAGCGAAATCCTTTATGGACCGTGCAAAAGAAAAAGGCGTGAACTTCCTGATTCCAACAGATGTTCTGGTAGCCGACGACTTTTCAAATGATGCGAATACAAGCATTGTGCCAATCTCTGAAATTCCAAGTGATCTAGAAGCACTTGATATTGGTACAGAGACAAGAGAGAAGTATGCTGATGTCATTAAAAACAGCAAACTTGTTGTCTGGAACGGACCAATGGGTGTATTTGAAATCGATGCATTCGCTAAAGGAACAAAAGCAATCGCAGAAGCACTGGCAGAAGCGAAAGATACATATTCTGTCATTGGCGGTGGAGATTCAGCAGCAGCTGTTGAGAAATTTGGTCTTGCCGATCAGATGAGCCATATTTCTACAGGCGGCGGCGCTTCACTTGAATTTATGGAAGGCAAAGAACTTCCAGGTGTGACTGCATTAAACGATAAATAAGACCAAAACTGCTATAAGGAAGTGTCAATCATGAGAAAACCAATTATAGCTGGGAACTGGAAGATGAACAAAACACTTGGTGAAGCTGTAAGCTTCGTTGAAGAAGTCAAGTCATCTATTCCATCTCCTGACAAAGTGGAATCTATTGTCTGTGCACCAGCCCTTTTCCTTGAAAAGCTGAACAGTCTTTCTAACGGAACAGACCTTAAAATTGGTGCGCAAAACATGCACTTTGAAGAAAACGGTGCATTCACTGGCGAAATCAGCCCTGCTGCGCTTAAAGATCTTGGCATCGGCTACTCAGTGATCGGTCATTCAGAGCGCCGCGAATTCTTCGCTGAAACAGATGAAACAGTGAACAAAAAAGCACATGCTGCATTCAAGCATGGCATCGTTCCAATCATCTGTGTAGGTGAAACGCTTGAAGAACGTGAAGCAGGCAAAACAAACGAACTTGTCGCTGATCAAGTGAAGAAAGCACTAGCTGGTTTAACGAAGCAGCAAGTCGCTGAATCTGTCATTGCCTATGAGCCAATCTGGGCGATCGGTACAGGTAAATCTTCTACAGCGAAAGATGCAAACGATGTTTGTGCGCACATTCGCCAAACGGTTGCAAGCGAATTTGGTCAAGAAGCGGCAGACAGCCTTCGCATTCAGTATGGCGGAAGCGTGAAACCTGCGAATATTAAAGAATATATGGCAGAATCCGATATTGACGGTGCTTTGGTAGGCGGCGCAAGCTTAGAACCTCAGTCTTTCGTTCAATTATTGGAGGAAGGTCAATATGAGTAAGAAACCAGCTGCATTAATCATCTTAGATGGATTCGGTTTAAGAGGCGAAACAGTCGGTAACGCTGTTGCCCAAGCAAAGAAACCGAACTTCGACCGCTACTGGAACGAATTCCCGCATCAAACCTTAACGGCTTCAGGTGAGGCAGTGGGCCTCCCAGAAGGTCAAATGGGGAACTCTGAAGTTGGGCATTTGAACATCGGTGCAGGACGCATCGTGTACCAAAGCTTAACAAGAGTGAATGTGGCCATTCGTGATGGGGAATTTGAGAAAAACGAAACGTTCCTAGATGCAATGACTTATGCAAAAGAAAATGACAAGGCCCTTCATCTATTCGGTCTCTTGTCAGACGGCGGTGTGCATAGCCACATCCAGCATCTTTTTGCCTTGCTGAAACTAGCGAAAAAAGAAGGCTTAACAAAAGTATACATTCACGGCTTCTTAGACGGACGTGATGTTGGTCAGAAGACAGCGAAAGTGTACTTAAAACAGCTTGAAGAACAAATCAAAGAAATCGGTGTCGGAGAAGTGGCAACACTTTCTGGACGCTATTACTCAATGGACCGTGACAAGCGCTGGGATCGTGTGGAGAAAGCATATCGCGCGATGGCGTATGGTGAAGGCCCAAGTTATCAAAACATCTATGATGTCGTTGATGACTCCTATGAAAATGGAATCTACGATGAGTTTGTTATTCCATCTGTCATTACGAGAGAAAATGGTGAGCCGGTTGCAAAAGTAAACGACGGCGACTCTGTGATTTTCTATAACTTCCGTCCAGACCGTGCGATTCAAATTTCAAACACATTCACAAATGAAGATTTCCGCTCGTTTGACCGCGGGGAAGCACATCCGAAGGATTTACACTTCGTCTGCTTTACACACTTCAGTGAAACGGTAGATGGCTATGTGGCTTTCAAACCAGTGAATTTGGATAACACAGTAGGAGAAGTACTTTCTCAAAATGGATTGAAGCAGCTGCGGATTGCTGAAACAGAGAAATATCCTCACGTGACGTTCTTTATGAGTGGTGGACGTGAAGAAGAATTTCCTGGAGAAGACCGCATCTTAATCAATTCACCAGATGTCGCAACCTATGACCTCAAGCCAGAAATGAGCGCTTATGAGGTAAAGGATGCGCTTGTTGCAGACATCAATGCGGATAAGCATGATGCGATCATTCTGAACTTTGCTAACCCAGATATGGTGGGGCATTCAGGTATGCTTGAGCCAACAATCAAAGCCATTGAAGCAGTAGATGAGTGCTTAGGAGCTGTAGTCGACGCAATCCTTGCAAAAGGCGGACACGCCATCATCACGGCAGACCACGGTAACGCAGACGTGCTCATTACCGAAGAAGGAAAGCCGCATACTGCACATACAACGAATCCTGTGCCAGTCATCGTAACGAAAAAAGGTGCGACGCTTAGAGAAGGCGGCATTTTAGCTGATCTATCTCCAACGCTTTTAGACTTACTTGGACTTGAAAAACCAAAAGAGATGACAGGAACATCATTGATTCAAAAATAACAAATTGATTCAAAAGGAGAGAAATAACGATGCCATACATTGTTGACGTATATGCACGCGAAGTATTAGACTCTCGCGGTAACCCAACAGTTGAAGTAGAAGTTTACACAGAATCTGGCGGCTTTGGCCGTGCACTAGTACCAAGTGGTGCTTCTACTGGTGAATATGAAGCAGTAGAACTACGTGACGGAGACAAAGACCGTTACCTTGGAAAAGGTGTTTTGACAGCTGTAAACAACGTAAACGAAATCATTGCACCAGAGCTTTTAGGCTTTGATGTAACAGAACAAGTAGCGATCGACAAAATGTTAATCGAACTTGACGGAACAGAAAACAAAGGGAAATTAGGTGCAAACGCAATCCTTGGCGTATCTATCGCTGTAGCACGTGCGGCTGCTGATTTCTTACAAATTCCACTTTATCAATACCTTGGTGGATTCAACTCCAAAACGCTTCCAGTACCGATGATGAACATCGTCAACGGTGGAGAGCATGCGGATAACAACGTAGACATTCAAGAATTCATGATTATGCCTGTAGGTGCTCCAAACTTCCGTGAAGCACTTCGCATGGGCGCACAAATCTTCCATAGCCTGAAATCTGTATTAAGCGCAAAAGGCTTAAACACAGCTGTAGGTGACGAAGGTGGATTCGCTCCAAACCTTGGTTCTAACGAAGAAGCACTTCAAACAATCGTAGAAGCGATTGAAAAAGCTGGTTTCAAACCAGGTGAAGAAGTGAAACTTGCGATGGATGCTGCATCTTCTGAGTTCTATAACAAAGAAGACGGTAAATATCATTTATCAGGTGAAGGTGTTGTGAAAACATCTGCTGAAATGGTTGACTGGTATGAAGATATGGTATCGAAATACCCAATCATCTCAATCGAAGACGGTCTTGATGAAAACGACTGGGAAGGTCACAAACTATTAACTGAGCGTCTTGGCAGCAAGGTTCAGCTAGTAGGAGACGACTTGTTCGTAACAAATACGAAGAAGCTTTCTGAAGGAATCAAAAACGGCGTTGGTAACTCAATCCTCATCAAAGTAAACCAAATCGGTACATTAACTGAAACATTTGATGCAATCGAAATGGCGAAACGTGCAGGCTATACAGCTGTTATCTCTCACCGTTCTGGTGAAACAGAAGACAGCACAATTGCAGACATCGCTGTTGCAACTAACGCTGGACAAATCAAAACAGGTGCTCCGTCTCGTACGGACCGTGTGGCGAAATACAACCAATTACTTCGCATCGAAGATCAATTGGCTGAAACAGCTCAATACCACGGCATTGCTACATTCTACAACTTGAATAAGTAATGTAAAGTAACGCGCTGCGTGCGCTCTTTTGAAAAGAGCGTATCGCAGCGCTTTTTTTATGTTGAAAAAAAGACGCAAAGCTGGCTCAAGCGAATAGGCTCTGCTTCCTTTGTCATATCCTATTTTTGTAAAAAATCATCCTTCAGTCAGAGGAAAAACGATGAACTTGACGATTTATAAGCAATAAATCATGAAAACTCTACTAAAAATATGATCTGAATTGAACTTATGCTATTTGCATGGGGGTGGTATCATTTTACATATATTAGGGGGTGATGAGATGCTGAATCCTTTTAGCCTTCGTTTTCCAGTAGGCGTGTACATGTATGTCCTTCACCTACTGGCGGCATATGATGAAAGGAAGCAACGAATTCTAACTTCTAAGAACGTACAGAAAAATGCATTTTGGATTTATGTCCTTGCCGCTATCTTAGGCATTGTGACAGCTGCCGCTTTGATTTGGGCATGCAAAACATTTGGAAAAGGCTCGAAATTTTTAGGAGAGTTCAAGTTTTTAGGCCTGTATATTAAAATCAAATGCGGCTTCTAACAAATGGTGAGAACAGATGCGGGGTCATCTGTTCTATCTAAAATAAATGGAGGGACATGATGCTGACATTACACTTAACAGAAAAAACGTATAGCCGCACCTTTTCTCTCCGCGATATTCAGTTAAATGTAGAGAAAGGACGTATGCTTCTGCTTTTGGGGCATAATGGTGCAGGAAAAACCACGATGATTCAGTCTATGTTTGGACTGACACCATTTAAGGGGGTTGTCTCTTTAGATGGTAAACAGCTGAATTTTCAATCCTCAGCACATATCTCCTTTTTGAAAGAACATGTTTCCTATATTCCTGATGATCATGCTTTGTTTGATTATTTAACGCCGAGAGAATATTTCCATTTACTCCAGCTTCCAGATAAATTAAATGGACCTCGAGAAGAGACATTCATCGATCTTTTTGAGCTGAGACCTTATATGGATCAGCCAATTGCCCAGCTGTCTCATGGCAATCAAAAGAAAACCCAAATCATTTCACAGCTCCTTAGGCCTTGTGATTATTATGTATTCGACGAGCCAACAAATGGACTTGATCCAGATATGATGATCATCTTAAAAAAGGTGCTCATGAAGCTGAGAGATCAAGGGGCAGGCATCCTCATTTCAACCCATCATTTGAGCTTTGGTGAGACATTGTATGATCACCTCATGATCTTAAGAAACGGTGATATCAAGCTGGATATGTCACGTCAAGAAACAAACAAAACATTTCCTCATCAAGCACTTGAGGATATTTATAAAGAAGTGAATCAAGATTACTATATGCAGGTGGAGAGGTTGCTCAATGACTTGGACACGACACGTTCTTCATAAAATAGAATGGGGCATGCTCACAACGAAAATCAAGCAGCTCGGCAAAAAATATCCTTTGCAGCTTCTCGCCGCAGCCGTTTTTATGTTGCTGATCTACGCCATATACGTTGTCATGAGCCTGCGTTTTTTTATGCAAGTAGGGGAGAACGAACCAGTTGCTTTATACCTTCAATTTGTGAAAATGACCCTGCTGCTTTTGGGAGCAGGTATTGTCTTTTCCCGTCATAAAATGAAGCGTCAAGAGTATCAGTTCTTCTTTTTGAATAGTGCGATGCAAAGTGTCTCATTTGTCCTTTGTGTGTATTTCTTTCCAGTGCTGTTTTGTTTCATCATGCTTGGTCTGCTTTTTTTACCCATCCTATTAGGACTGATCATTAGCGGCGTTACACTATCTTTGTATTGGATCATTGTGGTAGGGATCACTTGCTGTGGATTGGCGCTCTGTACGCTTGCTTCTTGGATGCTGATACGCATTGGTGTGAGCCATTTTATATCAAAAACAAAAGAGCATTTACTGCTACAAACGCTCGGATTTGTGACGCTTGGTGCTTTCGTGTTTCTCCTTTTTCAAAAAGCGGTTGAGATGATTCACGTATGGCCGTCTATCTATCTTGTATTTCTGATGATCTTTCTATGTGCAGGGTGGTTTTGGCTGAAGGGCTTGGCGGCTTGTTATGTCAATCGGATGTTTTTGCAGCTAAAGGTAGAGGTGAAGTCGTTTTCTTACCAAAAAATCAGATCGGATTCTTCATTTTTCACACATCTGCGGCAGGAGCTTGTTTATTTTAGCCGATCAGCTGTGTTTAAAGAACAAGGTATTTTGTTCCTGTTTCTTGTCTGTTTCACGATAGGTCTCCCATTGATCTTTACTCCGGCAGAGACTGGCTGGCTGTATGCTTTTATTGTGCAGTTTGCCTTAAAGGAGATCCTTATTATGCTTCCTCTGATGATTGGCAGGGAATATCATCTCCATCAGCGAGCCATTTTTATGTTAAATACATCAAAGGGTGCCTATTTATTATCAAGAATTTTATTTTATTACACAATGAATATATTGATTTATTTTGTCTATATCGGGCTTGCTTATTTCATGATAGGGGTCGAAAGTGAAGGGCACGGTTTGGCGAGTTTGTCCATTTTATTGATCACTGTCATGGCGGCATGTGTCGGGTTTGTCGTGAAGATTAGTGAATTTAATAAACTGTTTGTGATCGTGATGATGATTGCTGTGTTCAGTATGTTGGATATGCTTTTAGTCCAGTGGCTTTCAGCAAATATCCAGCGGCTCTCAACTGCCTATATGGCTTGTTCAGCCGCATTCTTCATCTTCATATATGCTGCCATGCTAAAGAGGCCGATTGTGCGATGATGACGCTTTTATTTTGCTTAATAGCAGTTGTGCTCATTCATGAACTCGGTCATATCCTGATGGTGATGGTGTGCAACAAAATTCAAAAAAGACCCATCTTTGATTATGTGGTGATGATCGATTGGAAGCACGTGTCGATTGTCCATGAGAAATTTTCACGGCCGGGTTTTAATGTGATGGTGGCACTTGCAGGTCCTGTGTTTCCAGTGATCTGCTCGGGTGTGCTTTTCTTCATGTGGAGGCATCCATTGACGCATCCATTGCTGCTTTTTTCTTTATTAAATACAGTGATGCTGCATCCAGCTTGCCCAGACGGGAAAAATATCATCACCAGTTTAAAAGAGATGAAAGGAGAGAACTAAATGGTTAAAGTATTTCATTCGTTTTCTAGCGGCTTAACGCTTGCGATGCTTTATGTGTTTGCTGTGTTTATGACGCCAGTATTTTTAATGCTGCTAGAGGTTCATCATGTTGAATCAAGTCCAACTCTCTTTGGTATGCCATTTTATATCATGAAAATTGAACAGTATCAATTCAGCTCAGAGGCAACGCTCTTTGGGTGCGTGGTCTGTTTTTTAGCGGGTGCCGCTCTCTACTTCTTGATTCAATATGTGATTCATGCAGTGAAAAAGAGCAGAACATAAAAAAAAGCAGGCTGAATGAAGTCAGTCTGCTTGAAGAACGAGTGACAACCGCACCATATCCATACACTGAATACCGTTCTCATAAATCGGTTCATCATAGTGCTTCAGAAAGAAATCGTGATCGATAGACGCCATACGAAAACCGCATTTTTGATAAAGGGCGAGCTGCTGAATACTAGAGTTGCCTGTGCCAATTTCAATTGTATGAAAGCCAGCTGCCTTGGCTTCTGAAATAGCATGGCGGATCAGCTGCTTCCCAATTCCTCTACCTTGCCATGACTCCTTCACGGCGACATTCATGATTTCCACTGTCTGCTGAGACAGAGGCGTCAGAACATACACACCAATCATGTCCTGTTTATGAAAAGCAACATAACAAGAACCAGATTGTACATAGGCAAGGACTTTTTCAGTTGAAGGGTCAGCTAATAGTAAAAGATCCATAGGAACAGATTGATCATGAGACAATGTCCGAATCTGTATCAAATCATTTCATCCTCTCTATTCTTTGATATACCCTTGTTTAACACCCCAATCATATTGATCCTGCACCCATTGAGAAGGAGGATGATGGGTGACATTTGGGTCTTTTTTGACAGTTGCTTTCCTAGTCGTTTGTGCTGCCTGCTTATTCGCTTGAGCCGTTGCTTTCGCTGCTGCCAGTTCTTTTTGAAGCTGGTCTATTTTCAATTCAAGCGCTTTACGTTGTTTGATTTCTTTTTGATGCGCCTTCTTTTCTTTCTTCAGCTTGTTTGTGACGGTGGACAATTCCTTTTTTTGACCATCCATTTCATCTTTCATATCCGTTCCTTCTGACTTTAATTGTGTCAGCTGCTCATCATTCTTTCTCATTTCTTGCTGGTGTTTATTCTCTGATGCGGTGAGCGACTGCTGCTGCCACACAATCCAGCCAGTTGCACCTAGGATGATCACAGACAAGACAATGATCGTGATGTTTTTTTTCATGTTCTATTCCCCTTTCGTTAAACCTCTATTATCATCGGTTAAAACAAACCAGGTTTTAACAGAACAAGGGAATATTCGCATCAGATTAGCAGACACTATGAAAAAAGGAGGGTGTCTGTTGATTTCCTTTATGATTCATGTCATTGTGTCACTATTTGCTGTCTCAAACCCCATTGGAAACGTGCCTCTTTTCATCACTTTAACAGAAGGCTACTCAGAAAAAGAACGCGCCCAGACGGCCAAAAAAGCGATTGTTGTGTCTTTTATGATTTTGATTGCCTTTCTTTTGGCAGGCAGGCTCATTTTCAAATTGTTTGGCATTGATATCCATGCACTCCGTATCGCCGGAGGTATTTTTATTTTTGGTATCGCTTACAATTTACTGAATGCAAAAGAATCACATGTTCAAAACCCTCATTCGGATGAAAAGGCAGAGAGCAAAGAGAAGGCCGATGTTTCGGTGACCCCGCTCGCCATTCCGATCATTGCCGGACCTGGTACAATTGCGACTGTCATGAGCTTAACGCCAGGAAGCCACCAAGTAACGCTTCATCTGCTTGCGATTCTTATTGGCATTGTGGTTGTACTTGCCATGACCTATTATGCATTTCATTATTCAAGTTTCATTATGCGAAAAATGGGGAAAACAGAGATGAATGTCGTGACACGATTAATGGGATTGATTCTAGCTGTTGTGGCAGTTGAGATGATTGGCGCAGGGATCAAAGGGATGTTCCCAATGCTGATGTCATAAGTGTATATAAAAAAGCTGTTTTTTTCTACAAAATTGTAAAATAAAACAGCTTTTTTAAGGTTTTGGCACATGTTGAAATACTTCTTCACTTTCAAAGAACTCAATTAAACGGCTAATCCAGTCATAATAATCGAGACTTTCCTTGATTTCTGAAAGAAGAAGATTGATTTTATCTACTGTTTCTTCTGGCAGGTCATCTTGTTCAAGCAGCTCCAGCAATTCTTTGCATGTCTTCTTATGTGCCTTGCGATTTTTGCTGACAACACGTGACCAATTGGCTGCAAACAATGAAATAAAGGTTTGATATTGATCTTGCTCAACGTCATATAAATCTTTGCGTATTCCTTTTTCATAAACCTTTTCAGCAATATTCAGATCAAGCATTTCTCGAACGACTTGACTCATTCTTGTTTTGCTCATGCCGGTCGCCTCTGAGAGCTCACCGAGTGTCATTGGTTTACGGTTCATATGAATGATACCAAGCACTCTACCCACTGTGGCAGAAAGACCAAAGGCATTCATGTTCTCGGCAGCTTTTTCAATATAATGATCCTGTGCTTTTTGAATGGCGCCTAACGCTTGCTTGTCCATTCCCCGCTTCATCCCTTCACGACTGACAATTTGTAACACAATATATCATATACCTGTTTGTTGATGAAAACAATAAATATTGAGTATTTGCTCGTAAGTTGGAGGAAAAAGGAGGGATCGCTACATATCAGGCCGTTAACTGAAAATTTTAAATAAATCTTATGCAATACAAACACATTGTAAACTTTTTATTTTATAAAGTTTGCACTATAATAAATAAGGTGTAAATTTTCTGAAAATATATATCCGACTAATTGGAGGTGTCTCATTTGCTGAAACTAGAGAATGTATCTAAGACGTATAAAGGCGGAAAAAAAGCTGTCAAAAATATTGATTTAGAAATAGCAAAAGGAGAATTTATTTGTTTTATTGGACCGAGTGGCTGTGGTAAAACGACAACCATGAAGATGATTAACCGACTGATTGAACCTTCCTCAGGAAACATATTGATCGAGGGAGAAAACATTATGAAAAAAGATCCAGTCCAATTAAGAAGAGAAATTGGTTATGTGATTCAGCAAATTGGACTTTTCCCTCATATGACCATCGAACAAAACATTTCCCTTGTGCCGAAGCTGCTGAAGTGGCCGGAAGAAAAACGAAAAGAACGAGCGCGTGAATTGCTCAAACTCGTCGACATGGGGCCGGAATACTTAGAGCGTTACCCGCATGAACTCAGTGGAGGACAGCAGCAGCGTATCGGCGTTCTTCGCGCACTCGCAGCAGAACCCCCTTTAATCCTGATGGATGAACCATTTGGAGCACTTGACCCGATCACAAGAGATTCATTGCAGGAAGAATTTAAGAAACTGCAAAAAACGTTAAATAAAACAATCGTATTCGTCACACATGACATGGATGAAGCGATTAAACTTGCAGACCGCATTGTCATTTTAAAAGATGGAGAGATTGTCCAAGTGGGCACACCAGATGACATTTTACGTAACCCTGTGAACGAATTCGTAGAAGAATTCATCGGGAAAGAACGTCTACTTCAGTCAAACCCGAATATGGAACGTGTGGAACAAATGATGAACACGTCTCCAGTCACAATTACCGTCGAAAAAACATTGACAGATGCCATCTTTATTATGAGAGAAAAGCGGGTTGATTCCCTGCTTGTCGTTGATGAAAATCATGTGCTGAAAGGCTATATCGATATTGAAACCATCGATGCAAACCGCAGAAAAGCAGCCTTCGTTGGCGATATTTTAAATACAGAATTTTATACAGTACAAGAAGGTGCGCTTCTTAGAGATACTGTCCGAAAGATCTTAATACGCGGCATTAAATATGTACCGGTTGTCGATGCAAAAGGGCACTTAAAAGGTATCGTCACACGTGCAAGTCTTGTAGATGTCGTATATGACTCTATTTGGGGAGAAGATACCCCGGAGGCTGTCACTGAAATGAACTAAGGGAGGTGTACACATGGATCAAATCATCGATTTTCTTGAGAAAAATGGTGGGGAACTCCTCACAAAAATGTGGGAGCATTTATACATTTCTTTAATTGCCGTTGTGTTAGGCATTATCGTGGCCGTTCCTTTAGGCGTCATTCTTACACGAATGAAAAGAGGCGCCGGTTTTGTCATCGGCATCGTGAATATCTTTCAAACACTCCCTAGTTTAGCGATTCTTGCATTTTTTATTCCTATTTTGGGAGTTGGAAAAATACCTGCGATCGTTGCGCTATTTTTCTATTCCGTTTTGCCTATTTTAAGAAATACGTATGCCGGTGTTCAAGGTGTGAACAAAAACTTGCTTGAATCTGGTAAAGGGATTGGCATGACGACATGGGAACAAATTCGTCTTGTGGAACTGCCGCTTGCTGTTCCGGTCATTATGGCAGGGGTCAGAACCTCAACGATTTATTTAATTGGGTGGACAACACTTGCTGCTTTTATCGGTGGAGGCGGTCTTGGTGACTACATTTTAATTGGGCTTCAGCTTTACCAGCCGGAATACATTATTGCGGGTGCGATCCCTGTCACTATTTTAGCAGTCATCATTGACCTTACATTGATGAAGCTTGAGAAAAAAGTAACACCAGAAGGCTTAAAAGGATTGAAGGAAGTTTCATAAGGAGTTGGCTCATGTGAAGAATCGAAAAACAAAATGGATCAGTGCACTGCTTGCCGGATGCTTGCTATTCATAAGTGGCTGTTCACTTCCTGGACTAGCCGGCTCTTCAGGGAGCACGCTGCGAATCGGTGCACAAAACTTTACAGAATCAGAAATTATGGCCTATATGGTGGGAGACATCATTGAGCATTACACAGATAAAAAGACAACCATTGTGAAGAATTTAGGCTCAAATACGGTGCAGCAAAAAGCAATGGAAAACGGTGATGTCGACATTTCGGCAACACGATATACAGGCACGGATTTAACAAGTACGCTAGGAATGGATGCAGAAAAAGATCCAAAGCGTGCAATGGAAATCGTCCAGAAAGAATTCAAAAAACGCTATGATTACAAATGGTTTGATTCCTATGGGTTTGATAATACGTATGCCTTTGCTGTGACGCAGAAGATGGCGAAGGAAAACAACCTAGAAACAGTCTCTGATTTAAAAAAGAATGCCAAAAATTATCGCTTCGGTGTAGATAATATTTGGCTGAAAAAGAAAGGTGACGGTTACGAAGGGTTTGTGAAAACATACGGAATTGAATTTGGAAGCACTTTTCCGATGCAGATCGGTCTAGTCTATGACGCATTGAAAAATGAAAAAATGGATATTGTGCTTGCCTATTCAACAGATGGCCGGATCAAAGCGTATAATCTCAAAATCTTAAAAGATGATAAACGATTCTTCCCACCATACGATGCATCACCAGTTGTCCCTGAGAAGGTATTAAAAGAAAATCCAGGACTGGACAAGGTGATCAACAGGTTGATTGGAAAAATCGATACCGAACAAATGCAAGAGCTCAATTATCAAGTCGATGGAGAACTAAAAGAACCAGCGACTGTTGCGAGAGATTTTTTAAAGAAACACAATTACTTTGAGTAAGATTGGGAGGTGTCAGAGCTGATGGACACACTGCAGCAATTATGGGCGTATTATCAACAGAACGGTTCATATGTGTTAGAAGAATTTTACCGGCATTTCCTCATGTCAGCGTATGGGGTATTATTTGCGGCAATTGTCGGAATACCAGTCGGCATCTTTGTGGCGCATTACCGCAAACTGAGCAATTGGGTGTTCGCAATAACCAATGTCATTCAAACCATTCCAGCGTTAGCGATGCTTTCTGTGTTGATGCTTGTATTAGGACTTGGCGCAAATACAGTCATCTTATCACTCTTTTTGTATTCGCTTCTGCCGATTATCCGTAACACGTACACAGGTATTGTCAGCATTGAGCATGCCTATTTAGAATCGGGGAAAGCGATGGGTATGACGAAATGGCAAGTGCTGAGAATGGTTGAATTACCGCTTGCTTTATCTGTCATTATGGCTGGTTTAAGAACCGCACTTGTGATCGCAATCGGTATTACAGCGATTGGGACATTTGTTGGTGCTGGAGGACTTGGTGATATTATCATCAGAGGATCAAACGCGACAAACGGAACAGCCATTATTTTAGCAGGTGCTATTCCAACTGCGCTCATGGCCATTATTGCCGACCTTGTCATGGGCTGGCTTGAACGCTATTTAAGCCCAACCAACAAGAAAAAAGAAAGCAAGGCGTTAGCTGAAAAAAACATGACGTCCGCATAAATGCTTGAAAAGACAAAACCTCCTCTACATCTGTAGGGGAGGTTTTTTTATCATGATTAGGCGGCTCACATCAGGAGACATTTATGATTCAAGTGTGATCCATTCAGAGGACCACTTCGTAATTTCCTCAAAAACGGGTGCAAGTGAGCGCCCCATATCAGTTAATGAATACTCAATACGCACGGGTGTTTCAGCAAAAACCTCCCGTTTTACAATGCCTGCTGCTTCCAGCTCTTTTAATCTCTCAGATAAAACCCTTCCGCTTAAATTGGTCAGAGCTGCTTCGATTTCACTAAAGCGCTGCGAACCTGAGAGAAGCTGAAAAACAATCAGTGCCACCCAGCGTTTACTTAATAACTCAACTGCTTTTTCAAACCGTGGGCACATATCAGATTGATTCATCTTTCTTCACTCCAATCTGAACCCATTATACCGTAATTCTGTCAAAAATCGGCGCAAAAAGCTTGTCAATGATCAAAACATTTTACGATGACGAACGGCTGTTTAGTAGAAATAACAAATAGCGGTTTAAATCCTCTATTTCATGTTTAGAAAGGGTGGACCATATGTCGCCATTAAATATTTCAAGATCATCAAGTTCATATTGCTCTGCTGCTTCTTTTATTTGGGTAAAAGCCGTTTCTTCTTCCTTTATGACATAGGCAGAAGATGCTTCTTCAATATACCCTGCAGCCTGCATCATGTCCTCATAAGGTACTTTTAATGCACCTGCTAGTTTTTTAATTGTAGGAGGTTTCGGAATGCCGCGTTTCCCGTTTTCAATCCGAGAAATACCAGCAGCGCTGACCTCTGAATACATCGCTAATTGGTTCACCGATAGTTTCCTTTTCTCACGTAATGCTCTTAAATATGCACCGAAGTTCATCAACTCAAAACCTCACATGGTTAAAGATTAGTTATCTCTAGTGTACTCGATTTGTTGACTATTGGCAATAAGTGTACCATGAAAATATTGACATTAGTTAATGGTGGATGTATCTTATGTTTATGCCCCGCTATTTGTTCGCCTTTTTTTGGTTAATGAGCGTGAGAAAGTATTGATTCAGCTGGCTGATGTCTTGTGCGGTGAGTGTTTCCCATTGGTCTCCATCGAAAATAGGGAGATGTTCTACATCCTTTTGAAGCGCCGTTTGATAGATTTTTAATATGGATTCATATTTCGGTTTCATTTCATGCACTTTTTCCTGTTCAATATAACCGGCAAGCAGCATTAAATCCTCATAAGGCACCTTCAAAGCGCGTGCTAATTTTTTTATGGTTAAAGGCTTTGGCACACCACGCTTTCCATTCTCAATCCGAGAAATACCGGCAGCGCTTACGCCTGAATACATGGCGAGTTGATTGACAGACATCTTTCTATTCTCTCTTAAAATGCGTAATTGTTCACCAAAGTGATTCATGTCATCGAACCTCACATTTCAGTATATGACTTATTTTAGTATGATCATTGACCAAAGGAAATAGAAAGGGCGTAAAAGTGTTGACATAAGTTAATGAATCCGGGAGATGTGAGAATCCTACATGTTGTACATATTGATCCTATAGGAGGTTGTAATGATGGTCGAAAAGATTCAGATCAGGCGGGCTTTTGTGATGCAGTATATGATTGAAAACGATATGTCTTTAAATCAGCTCGCAGATGAAATTGGCATCTCTCCTGCCACACTCAGCAGGGTATTGAATGGTCACCGGAAGCCAGGACAGCTTGTCATTGGTAAAATGATTCATTACTTTGATAAAAAATTTGAAGATTTATTTTACTATGAAGATGTTGACAAAAGTCAATGAATGAAATCATTGTATGATCATTAAGGAGGCGGCTTCATTGAAAAGAACTGGAATGGTAAGACACATCGATTCGCTTGGCAGAATTGTTCTGCCTTCAGAAATGCGAAAGGTACTCAATATAAAAGAAGAGCAGCTGTTAGAAATTTTCATCGAAGATCAAACCATTATGCTGAAAAAATATGATGCAGATAAGAGCTGCTTATTAACTGGCCAAATAACGAAATACAACAAAAGCTATGGAAATGGTAACGTCGTGCTGAGTCCTGAAGGAGCTGAACGGTTGTTAGTAGAATTAAAACAGCTCTTAAAAGAAGAAGCAACTCGCTAAAAACGTTTTTTAACCTCAAAAATTGCATATAAAAAATGCTGCATACAATCCATTGGAGCGAAATTGAATCAAAATGACAAATAAAGTCGACAATATATAGGAAATCTTTATTTTGATGTTTCGTGACATGCACCTTGTTTTCATGTAAAATAAAGTTATGTGTACCAGTTTGTCTGGAGGTGTTTTCATGCACGCATTTGTTATCACATTACTCGTAATTGTCAGTATCGCACTTATCATCGTTGTATTATTACAATCAAGTAAAAGTGCAGGACTGTCAGGCGCTATTTCAGGTGGAGCCGAGCAGCTTTTCGGTAAGCAAAAAGCGAGAGGTCTTGACTTGATTCTTCACCGATTAACTGTCATTTTGTCAGTGCTTTTCTTCATCTTAACACTTGCATTGGCATATTTAGGCGTGTAGGCGCGAGTAACAGAAGGTCTGATCTTTTTTCAGACCTTTTTTTATTATCAGCACTCTTTTGTGTTTGGTTCATACATACAAGTGGAAAATATAAACCATATCAGAAGGAAAGGAAGTCACATCATGAAAGTTGTTACACCAAAACCATTTACGTTTAAAGGTGGAGAAAAGGCGGTGCTTCTTCTTCACGGTTTTACTGGGAATACAGCCGATGTTCGTATGCTTGGGCGTTATTTGAATGAAAGAGGCTATACATGCCATGCACCTCAATACAAAGGACACGGTGTACCGCCAGAGGAGCTTGTTCATACAGGTCCTACAGATTGGTGGAAAGATGTAGAAGAAGGCTATCAATTTTTAAAAGACGAAGGTTATGAGGAAATTGCGGTCTGCGGACTATCCCTCGGAGGAGTTTTTTCATTGAAATTAGGTTACACTGTACCTGTAAAGGGAATTGTACCTATGTGTGCACCTATGTACATAAAAAGTGAAGAAGTCATGTACCAGGGTGTACTAGATTATGCCCGTAACTATAAAAAATTCGAGGGTAAGTCAGAGGATCAAATTGAGCAAGAGATGGAAGAGTTCAAGAAAACACCAATGGGTACACTCAAGGCTCTTCAAGAACTCATTGCAGATGTCAGAAACAATGTTGACATGATTTATTCACCTACTTTTGTTGTTCAGGCACGTCATGATCATATGATTAATACAGACAGTGCAAACATTATTTATAACGAAGTAGAGACAGATGAAAAACATTTAAAGTGGTATGAAGAATCGGGCCATGTTATCACGCTTGATAAAGAGCGGGAGAAGGTTCATCAGGATGTATATGCATTCTTAGAATCACTCGATTGGTCAATTTAAATATATAGGGGGTTAGAGTGTGCAAAAAGAAGAATTTATGGATGAATTACTTGCGTTTATGCAAGAAGAGGCGTACAAACCATTAACGGTACAGGAATTAGAAGTCATGATGGAAATTACCAATCCAGATGATTATAAAGAGCTCGTCAAAGCACTTGTGATATTAGAGGATCAGGGACTGATCGTCCGTACCCGCAGCGACCGCTATGGTGTACCGGAAAAAATGAACTTGGTAAAAGGGAAGCTGTCTGCGCATGCAAAAGGATTTGCATTTGTGACACCAGAAGAGTTTGGACAGGATGATATTTTCATTCCGCCAAATGAGCTAGGCACAGCAATGAATGGAGACACCGTCATGGTTCGTGTCAGCCACAAATCAAATGGCACCAAAAAAGAAGGAACGGTCATCCGTATTCTGGAGCGTAATACTCAGACGGTTGTCGGTACCTATACAGAAACGAAAAGCTTTGGTTTTGTCATTCCTGATGATAAAAAAATCACAAACGATATCTTCATTCCGAAATCCGCTAAAAACGGAGCGGTTGAAGGTCATAAAGTCGTTGTCACGCTGACAAGCTATCCAGAAGGTAGAATGAGCGCAGAAGGTGAAGTGACGGAAATTCTCGGTCACAAAAATGACCCTGGCATCGATATTTTATCGATTATTCATAAACACGGTCTACCAGGTGAGTTTCCGGAAGAAGCGCTCCAGCAGGCAGCAGACACACCTGAAACGATTGATGAAAAAGACTTAGAAGGCAGACGTGATCTGCGCAATGAAACGATCGTGACGATTGACGGTGCAGATGCAAAGGACTTAGATGATGCTGTAACCGTGCAAAAGCTCGATGATGGCAAATATAAGCTCGGCGTGCACATTGCAGACGTTTCTCATTATGTTACAGAGAATTCGCCGATTGATCAGGAAGCCTATGAGCGCGGAACGAGTGTGTATCTTGTCGACCGCGTCATTCCAATGATTCCTCATCGCCTGTCAAATGGCATTTGCTCATTGAATCCGAAGGTTGATCGTCTCACACTCTCTTGTGAAATGATCATTGATCGTAGTGGGAAAGTCGTCAAACACGAAATTTTCCAAAGTGTGATCAAAACGACGGAAAGAATGACCTATTCCGATGTGAATAAGATTTTAGTTGACCAAGATGAAGAGCTTTTAGACAAATACGAGCCGTTAGTACCAATGTTCCAAGAGATGGAGAAGCTTGCAGAAATTCTGCGTGACAAGCGAATGGAGCGCGGAGCAGTCGACTTTGATTTCAAGGAAGCAAAGGTGCTTGTAGATGATGAAGGCGCAGCGAAAGACGTAGTCATTCGTGAGCGTTCCGTTGCAGAGAAATTAATTGAAGAATTCATGCTGGTGGCAAACGAAACAGTTGCCGAGCATTTCCACTGGATGAATGTTCCGTTCATTTACCGAATTCACGAAGAACCAAATCCTGAGAAGCTTCAGCGCTTTTTAGAGTTCGTGACGACGTTTGGTTACATTGTGAAAGGGACGTCAACGAATATTCACCCGCGTGCTCTTCAAAGTGTACTTGATGCCGTCCGTGATCAGCCGGAAGAAGTCGTGATTCAAACTGTGATGCTTCGCTCAATGAAACAGGCGAAGTATGATCCAGAAAGCATTGGCCATTTTGGATTATCAACGGAATTCTATACACACTTCACATCACCGATCCGCCGTTACCCGGATTTAATCGTGCATAGGCTGATCAGAACCTATTTAATAGAGAAAAAGACAGACGAAGCGACCCTTGAAAAATGGGGTCAATTGCTGCCAGAAATCGCAGATCATGCATCTACAATGGAGCGCCGCTCTGTTGATGCTGAGCGCGAAACAGATGACCTGAAAAAGGCAGAGTATATGCTTGATAAAATCGGTGAAGAGTTTGATGGTATGATTAGTTCCGTCACGAATTTCGGACTATTCGTTGAACTGCCGAATACGATAGAAGGTCTTGTCCATGTGAGCTACATGACTGACGACTACTATCGTTTTGATGAACAGCACTTTGCGATGATCGGTGAACGTACAGGGAATGTCTACCGTATCGGTGACGAAATCACTGTGAAAGTGGTGAGTGTGAATAAAGATGAGCATTCCATTGATTTTGAAATCGTCGGGATGAAAGGCACTCGCCGTAAATCACCAAAAGACTTCAAGTTCAAAAAACGGACAGATCCACCAGCCAAAAAAGGACGCGGAGGTCAAAAGGCCTCTGGGGAAAAAGGCAAAGAGGATAAAGGCGGCGACTGGTTCACAGGTCGTAAAAAGAAGAAAAAGAAAAAACGCGTTTTTGATAACGCACCGAAACAAAAGCGCAAAAAGAAAAAGTAACGTGACAAAAAGCAAATAGGGCACCATGCTCTATTTGCTTTTTGACCACGTGGCATCAGCATTGTCGAAAGCTGGATTGTTTGATAAAATAATCCGTACGATTTGGACCGTGTCTGTGTCAAAAGGAGGGTGTACGCCAATGCCAAAGGGAGAGGGAAAGGTTGTTTCCCAAAACAAAAAAGCCAATCATGATTATTTTATAGAAGAAACATACGAAGCCGGCCTTGTATTACAAGGAACTGAAATCAAATCCATTCGAGCAGGAAAAGTGAATTTAAAAGATTCCTTTGCCAAAATCGAACGAGGAGAAGTGTTTCTTCACAATATGCACGTAAGCCCATACGAGCAGGGGAACCGTTATAACCATGATCCGCTCAGAACGAGAAAGCTGCTACTTCACCGCAAACAAATCAGTAAATTGATTGGTGCGACAAAGGAAGAGGGCTATTCACTTGTTCCCATTAAACTCTATTTGAAAAATGGCTTTGCCAAAGTGCTAATTGGAGTCGGTAAAGGGAAGAAAAAATATGATAAACGTGAAGATCTGAAGAAAAAAGATGCGAAACGTGAAATCGAGCGTGCTTTCCGTGACCGGCAAAAGCAATTCTAGACGCATGCAGATGGCTTGCTGAGAGCGGAAGCATTATGCTACAATATGTTATGCAGTAAACAATCATTGTCGTCTTTTTACAGAAACCACCAGTTGTTTCGAGCGATGAGATTGTTATAATAGTCATATACGGAAGCAGTTAAGCTAAAGAACGTTTCCATCCCGTATATCCCTTTTACAAGGGGACGTTACGGATTCGACAGGGATGGTTCGAGCTTAGGCTGCGAGCCGAGAGGCGATCTCGTTAACACGCACCTAAATGTAACTGGCAAAACTAAAAGTTTTAACCAAAACTTAGCACTAGCTGCCTAATAAGCGCAGCGAGCTCTTCCTGACATCGCCTATGTGTCTGTGAGGAGCCCAATGAAGTAGGCTACGCTTACGTTTTCGTCTGAGGACGTAAGAAGAGATCCATCAGACTAGCTCTCCAAGCGCCCGTCAGCAGGCATGAGGATGAGTGAACACGAAATATGTTGACTACGCTCGTAGACGCTTAAGTAATCGATGTCTCTGGACGTGGGTTCGACTCCCACCGTCTCCATCAAAACTTTTAGAATGCAGTCGTATCAAGGGTTTGAAAGCCCTTGGTGCGGGTCTGGCATCTTTAAAAAATGAATGGTTATATGAAATGACGCTATCACAGCGTCATTTTTCTTTGCTATTAGAAACTTAAACAATCTGAATTTTAAACAAAACTGGATGTTATCATACAGACAAAATACGTTCTTATTATTTTTATTTCAAGTCGGCTAGAACAGTGGTTTTTTTATGTTAAGTATGATAAATTGTTGTATCATAGAAGTATAGATGAAAACATTTTGGATAAACGAATTTCTAGTGAGTCGTCTTTTTAGACGAATCTTTTTTTTGAATAAAAACACGTTTTTGTTATAATATTTATTGTTTTTTAAATCATATTAAGTGATGAAAAGATCAAACATTGTTGTTTATATAAAATTTGGAAGAGGGATCTTATGTTATTTACTATTGTTATTCCTTATAAGGATACCAATAAAAAGTATACTGATAACTGCATGAAAAGTTTAGATGATCAAATTTTTAAAGATTTCGAAGTACTTTTGGTCCATCAAGATAGTCAACACCTAGAAGAAATTTTAGCGCCTTATACTTTTAATTATAGAACAATCAATATGGGACCTCATACAAATGCAGGCATTAGTAGAAATAAAGGCATAGAAGAAGCTCAAGGAGAGTACATCTTATTTTTAGATGCTGATGATTTCTTACATCCCAATGCGCTGATATATGCGAAGCAAATCATTGATCAAGAACAATTGAATGTTTTTAAGCTGAAAGTGAAAAAGACAATTGTAGACAGAAACACAACATTAAAGGAAAAGAAGCAGGCTTTGTATCAGCATGATACGTTGGATAACTTAAGTCATGTTTTGAAAAAATTAAATGTGGATGCAAATGAAAACGAAGTCATGCAGATGCTTTTTGAGGAGAATGTTGTATCAGCTCATTATCATGAAATTGCAAAAGAAAAGTTCTTTAAGAAGATTTCTTATCAATTAAAATCACATGGGTTCGTTGTTCAAAAGAAATATTTGTTGAACAATCAAATACAGTTTGATGAAAGCGCACCATTGTATAGTGATATTCCGTTCTTAATGAAAATTTATCAAGATGCATTCTCTATTTTGGAAACATCAATTTGTCTATACTATAAGCTGATCCATAATGATCCTATCAATTTCCCTTCACTTTCCCAGGAAGAACAGGATCATCGATTTGAAGAAATGTTCCGAACATTAAGCAAATCAATCGAACAATGTGACGATTTGGCTTTAGTGAAACAAGTGAAGCTTGAAGCGATCAGCCAATATTTATATAAGGTTGTAAAAAGCCCATTGTTTAAAGAGGGCATTCAACGTTTAACGCCTATTTATCAGTCCTGTCAAACCATTTTGAATGCAGAGTCAAATCCAATCAAATTGAAGAAAAGACATTCAAAAGAAATTAATGCAATTAAGGTCGGGAATTATCATAAGGCATATCGTCTGAGTAAAAAGAGAGTTCTCTATTATAATCTGTATCAGGGCATAAAACCGAAAAAGAAGAGAGCGAGACAAAGAATCGTTCAACAATTATTCTTCTCAAGATTACCTATTAAACCTAACACCATTGTCTATGAAAGCTTTTTAGGAAGAAACTATTCGGATAGCCCTAAGGCGATATTTAAATATCTTCTTGAGCATGAGCCAAATCAATGGAAGCATGTTTGGATTCTGAATGATAAAGAAATGGTGGCAAATGAAGAAGAATTTCAGCACAAGAACGTTAAAGTAATTAAGCGATTTAGCTGGAGCTATTTTTACTATGTCACAGTGGCAAAATATTTTGTTTTAAACATGAGACAGCCCAAGTCACTTTATAAAAAAGATGAACAAATTATCTTATCTACATGGCATGGTACACCACTTAAGAAATTAGTATTTGATATGGATAATGTAGTATCTGCAAATCCAGATTACAAAAAAGAATTTTATTTACAATCTCGAAAATGGGATTACCTAATTGCAGCAAACCCATATTCTGAAAAAATCTTCGAAAGTGCATTTATGTATCCGAAAGAAAAAATATTAACATATGGCTATCCAAGAAATGATATTCTGAAAAACTTTACAGATGCAGATAAAGTGAAGATTAAATCGAAGCTTGGTATACCTGCTGATAAAAAAGTCATTTTATATGCTCCAACATGGAGAGATGATGAATTTCATAAAGCGGGGCAATACAAATTTAATCTCACTTTAGATTTAAATTTGTTAAAAGAAAAGTTAGGCGAAGAATATGTCATCATTTTACGAATGCATTATTTCATTTCAGATAATATTGATTTAACAGGGTTTGAAGGGTTTGCCTTTGACTATTCTAAATATAATGATATCAATGATTTATATATTTCAAGTGACATCCTTATCACGGATTACTCGTCTGTATTCTTTGATTTTGCAAACCTAAGGCAGCCGATTCTTTTCTTTACGTATGATATTGATAAATACAAAGATGTGCTGAGAGGTTTTTATATTGATGTCGAAAAAGATCTGCCAGGTCCGTTATTGTATACGTCTGAAGAAGTGCTTCATAGCATTCAGAACATTGAAAGCGTAAAAGATGCTTACAAGGAAAAATACGATGTATTCCATGAAAGATTCTGTTCACTAGAAGATGGAAAAGCAAGTGAACGAGTGGTGAAGGAAGTATTTACTCGTAATCATTAAAGTTAAACCTCTACTTGCGATGGGACAAGTAGAGGTTTTTTCTATTACTAAGTCAAGCGTTCTTCTGAAAAGACTGGATCATTCGAACAAACAAAGGACAAACCACAATCAACGCCATCATCATCAAAAGCTCATCCGACATGATCTCCACAAATGTTGTCTGAATCACATAAACCGCAAGCAGCAGCAAATAACTCATCAAAAATAACAGCCCAGATCGTTTCTTTTGAAATGGCTTCTCTAAAAGAATCAGCATAAACAAACCTGCCATGATGATCAAAAAAGTCATCTCCTATCAAGCCTCCTTTTCATTCATCTCCACATTGTACAGATATTTCACTTGCAACAATATGCTTTATCCTTAAATTAAGTAAGAAGTAATGAATAGATGGGGCGCCACGACTAGTAAAATGACGAACGCTTTCCAAAAAACCGCCAACCAAATCAAAATCACATCTTCCCATTTGAGACGTCCTCATATATAGTAAGATTAGACTAGTTCTAAATAACTGAAATTGGGGCGTTTACATGGATTCGATTGTTTTACATTTTATTGTGATCATGAGTGTTTCTGGCATTCTGTCCGTAATATTATCAATCATTGCTCATGCAAATCGCCATCGGTATATTGGCTGTCAATTGTTTATGTATATGTCTGGAGCAACTGCGATTTATATTTTTGGACATACATTTGAATTATTGGCGCGCACCCCTCAAGAAATTACATTCTGGGTTAGTTTTCAATACATAGGTCTTCCGTTTATTGCACCGTTCAGCCTGATGATTGTGCTGCAGTTTACTGGTTTCCATCAATATGTAACAAAGCGCCGCGTGCTTCTCTTCTTACTGATTCCAATTTTAACCACCATTCTGGTGTTCACCAACTCTTTTCATTCACTCTTTTACCGAAGCATCACGATGAATACAGTAGACGGGTTTTTATTAGCTGATTTTACCATTGGTTATTGGTATATCATTCATGGGGTCTATACATTTGGCTGTTCTATGCTCGCTATTTTTATGCTGCTTTGGTTTTTACGTGTGAAGAAAGAATATTTGAAACAGGTTCTGATCTTGCTCGTTGGAATATTATTGCCGATCACGACCTCTTTTATCTATTTATTAGGTGTCACGCCTTTTCACATTGACCCAGTACCAGTGGTGATGTTTTTAACCAACGCACTCTACTTATGGGCGATTATGTCTTTTCATCTCTTTAAGCTCTCTCCCATTGCGATGGAGCGTGTGTTTGAACATATGTCAGAAGGTGTTCTTCTATTGGATCGATACCGAACACTGATTGATTATAACCCTGCGGCTGCATTGATCATTCCTGTGCTCGCTAAAAAGGGAATCGGCTATAAAATCGATGATATATTCTCAGGGATCATCAAAGAGCCAGCGTTTATACAGTGGCTGCGTTCTCCGCAGGATCATTCACAGTATGATTTAATGTGGGAAAAAGAGCAGCCCTTCTATTATCATCTCACTGCTTCTTCTCTTTTTAATAGAAGAGGCGAAGTCGAGGGCAGGCAAATTGTGATCAGCGATGTTACGGAGCAGCGACTATTGCAGGAAGAGCTGGAGCGCCGAGCATATATTGATGGTTTGACGAATATCTTCAATCGGTCTTCCTTTATTGAACGAACGCAGATGTTATTGGAAGAGGATGCGCAGGATACTGCGATATTGCTATTTGATATTGATTTCTTTAAACAAATCAATGATACGCATGGACATCATATTGGAGACGAGGCGTTGCGTCATGTTGTGTCCATTTGTCAGCAGCATTTGAAGATGGATGATTTATTTGGCCGATATGGTGGAGAAGAGTTCGCCATTTGTCTGCCGCATCATTCATTTGAAGAGGCATGTCATATTGCGGAACAGATGAGACATTCATTTGAAGTGAGTTTCTTTCAGACAGATGAGAAAAAAGTAAGAGTGACAGCAAGCTTTGGCGTCGCCCATACAGCGAATGATCCCTCTATATTAGAAACGCTTCTATTTGAGGCAGATCAAGCCTTGTATATGTCAAAACGCCAAGGACGTAATCGGATTTATGCATCAACTGGTTCGGACTATATGCTGTACCAAAAGCAGGATCTTCCGCCTGCTTCTCATTGACTGTTGTCCTTCATTTAGATATGATAAACATAACATTTGAACGGTTTCCTAAAGGGGAGTAGCTTTTACGGTTTGGTCGTCATTACAGAAACATCCTTTGTTTCTCGGCCATTCCGGCATGAACATGTTAGCCAGACCTTTGCCTATCACACATGAGGCAAAGATCTGGCTTTTTTTAAGGTCTTTTTGCATCTGTGTGGTTGGAAGCTGGACAAATGAGGGGTTTCAACATAGCAGATGAAAGGATGATGGATCTTGAAACAATATGTGATGGCGTTTCTATTAACCGGTACGTTTTTGTTAAGTGGATGTTCAGGACTGTTAGACCAAGTAAACGATACAACGACATATGTCACAGAGGCAAATGAGTATGTGACGGATATTCAGCAATTCACAGAGGATTTTCCACAGCTTGCGGAAGAAGCTGTACAAGATGCTGCCAAAAGAGCAGATTTGACGCAGCAACTTGAATCATTGAAAGCAGACATTCAAGAATTTAATGAACTCACAGCCCCATCAATAGCAGAAGACCTGCATGCACAAATCATGGAGAAAAATAAAGTGCTGTCAGAGGAGATTCAAACCTATTTACAGCAATTGAAAATGGACAACTTCGATGCTGCAGCTATTTTAGAGGATCAGCAAGGCCTCATGAAGCAGCTTCAGCAATCGGTCAGCCTTTTGCAAGATATTGAACAACTAACAAACTAGGATAAGCAAACGGTGATCACAGCATATCTTTGCCTTTTCAGGTGAAGATATGCTTTAATTGAATGTAACACAAGTATGATAGAAAAAAGGTGATCAGATGACAGAACATGAAGAAAGACATATCGCTTCGCCTAGAGCTGAGAAGGAAAAAGAGCAATTAATCAATCGCTTAAAACGAGTGGAAGGCCAAGTGCGAGGGATTCAGCAAATGATTGAAAACGATCGTTACTGCATAGATGTCGTGAATCAAATTTCTGCTGTCAATGCAGCTTTAAAAAAAGTGAGTCTTCAATTAATGGAAAAGCATACACATCACTGCGTAGCGGATGCCATTAAGAGCGGTAATGGGGATGAAGCCATTGAGGAGTTAATGAATGTCTTCACGAAGCTGACAAAATCGTAGCAAAAGCGGATCATTTATGTTTACAATGATACCCTACTAGGGTATAGTAAAAATATAAAATGATTGATGGAGGCGATGAGAAGTGGAACAAGCAACACTACAAGTGCAAGGCATGTCTTGCGGACATTGTGTGAAAGCAGTCGAAGGAAATGTAGGAGAATTAGCAGGTGTTGAATCTGTGAAAGTCCATTTAGATAAGGGTCAGGTGGAGGTTTCCTTTCACCCAGATCAAATCACGTTACACCAGATCTCTGATGTCATTGAAGAACAGGGATATGATGTCGTATAAAATGAGCATACGTGCTGCATAAGACAGCACGTATTTTTTTAAAAATAACAATACCCCCATGGAGTATGTGGAGAGGTGAGATAAATGAAAAAAGAAATTGATTTTCAAATTACGGGAATGACTTGCGCCGCCTGTGCAGGCCGCATTGAAAAGGGCTTGAACAGGTTGGAAGGTGTGGACGACGCCAGTGTGAACTTTGCACTTGAAACATCCCACATTGTGTATGAAACAGAACAACTCACAACAGAGGATCTAAAACAAAAAATTCAATCTCTTGGCTATGATGTGGTGGTGGAGCAAGCAGAATTTGATATAGAGGGAATGACATGTGCGGCTTGTGCAAACCGAATTGAGAAAAAAGTCAACCGGATGGATGGTATTGATAAAGGATCAGTGAACTTTGCGCTTGAGTCACTTCAGGTGACATATCATCCAGGGAAAATATCTCCAAGTGACATAAAAGAGGCTGTGAAATCCATTGGGTATTCATTAATTGAACCAGCCGAGGAGCATGCAGAGGAAGGGAAAAAAGACCATCGCCAAGTAGCGATTGAGAAACAAACGGCACGCTTTTTGTTCTCGATGATTTTGTCATTGCCTCTTCTTTGGGCAATGGTCAGTCATTTTTCTTTCACATCGTTTATTTGGTTGCCACAAGCGTTTATGAATCCATGGGTTCAGCTCGCATTAGCAGCGCCCGTCCAGTTCATTGTCGGCTGGCCTTTTTATGTAGGTGCTTATAAAGCGTTGAAAAATAAAAGTGCCAATATGGATGTCCTTGTGGCACTAGGGACATCGGCTGCTTTTTTCTATAGTTTATATGAAAGTATTCAGTCAGCGGTTCAAGGCACACATGAAGCGGCCCTCTATTATGAAACGAGTGCTGTGCTGATTACGTTGATTGTGCTCGGAAAGTTAATGGAAGCAAGAGCGAAAGGGAGATCATCAGAAGCGATTCAAAAACTGATGGGCTTACAAGCGAAAGAAGCTGTGATAGAGCGAGATGGGAAAGAAATGACCGTTCCTATTTCTGAAGTGAAAGTGAATGATCTTGTGTTCGTCAAGCCGGGTGAAAAAGTCCCGATAGACGGAGAAATCATCGAAGGAACAACAGCGATCGACGAATCGATGATTACAGGAGAAAGTCTGCCGGTTGATAAAACCACAGGAGATACAGTCATCGGGGCAACCATCAATAAAAATGGATTTGTGAAAGTGAAAGCAACAAAAGTAGGAAAAGAAACGGCTCTTTCACAAATCATTCGAGTCGTCGAACAAGCGCAAGGCTCAAAAGCACCAATTCAAAGAATGGCAGATCAAATTTCAGGGATATTTGTCCCCATTGTTGTAGGATTGGCTGTGCTCACTTTTCTGATTTGGTATATCTTTGTTGATCCAGGAAATGTGACAGCATCCCTTGAAACCTTTATAGCAGTCATCGTCATCGCATGTCCTTGTGCGCTTGGCCTTGCTACACCGACCTCTATTATGGCAGGCAGCGGCCGGGCAGCTGAATCAGGGATTTTGTTTAAAGGCGGAGAACACTTAGAGGTAACCCAATCACTAGATACAGTAGTGCTAGATAAAACAGGGACTGTGACAAAAGGGGAGCCGAGTCTTACAGATGTGATCGCGTCTGCCAATTGGACAGAAGATACGCTGCTTCAGTTAGCAGGATCGGCAGAACAGCAGTCAGAGCATCCACTTGCCAGAGCGATTACAGAAGGCATGAAGAATCGGGGTCTCCAAGCGGTCGAGGTAGAAGCCTTTCAAGCAGATCCTGGTCATGGAATTGAAGCAAGAGCTGCAGGACATGAGCTTTTGATTGGCACACGGAAGCTCCTAAAGAAACATCATATCAGCTGCGAAGCACTAGAAGCAGTTGTGACTGAGCTTGAAGAACAAGGAAAAACGGCGATGCTCATTGCCATTGACAGCGAGCCAGCAGGTATTGTCGCCGTTGCTGATACAATCAAATCGTCTTCTTCTCAAGCGGTCGCTCGTCTCAAAGAGCAAGGGATTCACGTCGTGATGATGACAGGAGATAACAAACGCACAGCAGAAGCGATTGCGAGTGAGGCAGGCATAGATCATGTCATTGCTGAAGTTCTTCCCGAGGAAAAAGCGGCTCATATTGCAGCGCTTCAGAAACAAGGAAAAAAAGTGGCGATGGTTGGAGACGGCATCAATGATGCCCCTGCCCTTGCAACAGCAAATATCGGGATGGCTGTCGGAACAGGTACAGATGTTGCCATGGAAGCGGCAGATATTACGCTCATGACAGGAGATCTCCATGCCATTGCAGATGCACTTGAATTTAGCAGAAAAACGATGAGAAACATTAAACAGAATCTATTTTGGGCACTTGCTTACAATTGTATTGGCATACCAGTCGCCGCATTTGGGTTCCTGGCACCATGGCTTGCAGGAGCGGCAATGGCCTTTAGTTCTGTATCGGTTGTGCTGAACGCACTAAGATTACAGCGATTGAAACCTGTCAGAGAGGGTGTGGCAAAATGAAGCTGAATGTCAAATGGGTGTGGACGTTGAGTGCTGTGATTTATGTAGCCTTTGTACTGATAGGCTATGCGATTTATGTCGAACTTTCTCCTCTTCAAGAGCCGCCAGCTGATCATATGCAACATGAGACTTCATCAGAAGCGAAGTCCTCGCATTCGGTGTCAGTCCTGCGCTTTGGTGCTCGTCCTTTCTAGACTTCAATGGATTTCTGTCACAAAGAGCTAACATAAAGTTCATTTTAGCTCTTCTCAACAACCTGAGACTTCGCCAAAAGCGAAGTCTTTTTTTAACAATTTTGTGGAAAAACCCACCTTTTAAAAGATTTTTCATAAAAAATTCACTTCTTTTTGTTCCTTTTTGTCGTTTTTTGTAGGTTCATCGTTAAGATGCGATTAGGCAACAAAGAAAGCGTTATCAAAAAAAGGGGGTCCACGTATGAAAAAGTTAGGGTTAGCTTCTCAAATACTCATCGCACTTGTTTTGGGTGTTGTCGTAGGAGCACTATTTTATCAAAATGAAACCGTTATTAATGTGTTAACGCCGATTGGCGATATATTCATCCACTTAATTAAAATGATCGTTCTTCCAATTGTTATTGCTGCATTGATTGTAGCCGTTGCAGGTGTAGGCGATATGAAAACCATCGGAAGACTCGGTGGGAAAACGATTCTTTACTTCGAAATTGTGACAACGATTGCATTAGCAGTTGGACTGCTTGCAGCAAACGTTTTCCATCCTGGTACAGGAATTGATATGAGCAACATGGAGAAAGGCGATATCTCTAAATATGAAGAGACATCTAAGTCTTCTGCCGAAAAAGCTAGTTTCTCTGAAACGATTGTGCATCTTGTGCCAACAAACGTGTTCCAATCCATTGCAGAAGGTGATCTATTACCAACAATCTTCTTTACAGTGTTATTCGGATTAGGAATTGCAGCAGTTGGAGACAAAGGAAAACCAGTGTTGGGATTTTTTGAGGGCATCCTCGAAGCGATGTTCTGGGTGACCAATAAAGTGATGAAGTTTGCACCATTTGGTGTATTCGCGCTCATCAGTGTGACGGTGATCAAATTCGGGGTCGGAGCGCTTCTCCCGCTAGGTAAACTGGTACTTGTCGTTTACGGCACAATGGCATTCTTCGTTATTGTCGTACTTGGCATTATCGCAAAATTAGCTGGAACAAGCGTCTTTACACTATTTAGAGTGTTAAAAGAAGAAATCATTCTTGCATTCTCAACAGCAAGTTCAGAAGCTGTACTGCCTAGACTAATGGATAAAATGGAGAAGTTCGGCTGCCCGAAAGCGATCACGTCGTTCGTTATCCCAACAGGCTATACCTTTAACTTAGATGGAAGTGCCATCTATCAATCCATTGCCGCCATATTTGTTGCACAAATGTACGGCATGCCTCTTTCCATCTATGAGCAAATTACGTTACTATTAATCTTAATGCTCACATCAAAAGGAATGGCTGGTGTACCAGGTGCATCGATCGTTGTTGTCATCACAACACTTGGAGCAATGGGACTTCCACTTGAAGGACTTGCCTTCATCGTTGGGATCGACCGTATCCTTGACATGGTTCGTACAACTGTTAACGTATTTGGTAACTCACTTGCAGCCATTGTCATGTCTAAGTGGGAAAAAGTGTTTGATCAAGAGAAATCGAAGAAGTATATTGAGGAATTAAAACAACAAACAAAAGCAGCGTAAAAGGAGATCTTTTCAAATGACGAAGCTACAGGACAAGCAAGTTCGAATCGAACGAGACTTTCTAGGTGAAAAGGAAGTAGACACTCAAGCGTATTATGGAATTCAAACATTACGTGCAGTAGAGAACTTTCCAATTACTGGCTACCATGTTCATGAGGAACTCATCAAAGCATTAGGGATTGTCAAAAAGGCAGCCGCACTTGCAAATATGGATACAAAGCGACTATATGCTGGTCTTGGAGAAAAAATTGTTCAAGCAGCAGATGAGGTTATTGAAGGAAAATGGAACAATCAATTTATTGTCGATCCAATTCAAGGCGGGGCTGGCACTTCAATGAATATGAATGCCAATGAAGTCATTGCAAACAGAGCGCTTGAACTACTAGGAAAGGAAAAAGGCGCTTATACTGAGCTAAGTCCAAACACGCATGTGAACATGTCGCAGTCAACAAACGACGTTTTCCCAACAGCGATTCATATTTCAACATTGAATATGATTGAAAAACTACTTTATACGATGGAAAACATGCATCAAGTCATGACAGAAAAAGCGCAAGAATTCGATCATGTCATCAAAATGGGACGTACGCATCTTCAGGACGCTGTTCCAATCAGACTTGGTCAAGAGTTTAGTGCATATGCAAAGGTTCTTGCTCGTGATATTAAACGAATCAAGCAGTCTAGACAGCATTTATATGAAGTCAATATGGGCGCAACTGCAGTTGGAACAGGACTGAATGCTGATCCTAAATATATTCGCCAGGTCGTTGGTTATCTAGCTGACATTAGCGGATTGCCGTTAGTTGGAGCAGAAGATTTGGTCGATGCTACGCAAAATACAGATGCTTATACAGAAGTATCAGCTGCACTGAAAGTATGTATGATGAATATGTCCAAAATGGCAAACGATATTCGTTTGATGGCTTCAGGTCCAAGAGCAGGATTTGGTGAGCTGCACTTGCCACCGAGACAGCCAGGTTCATCTATCATGCCAGGGAAAGTTAACCCAGTGATGCCTGAGGTCATGAACCAAGTGGCATTCCAAGTCATTGGAAATGACCACACGATCTGTCTTGCATCAGAGGCTGGTCAGCTTGAACTGAACGTCATGGAGCCAGTTTTAATATTCAACTTACTACAGTCTCTCAGCATGATGAAAAATGTATTTGAATCCTTTGTCGATAACTGCTTGCGTGACCTAAAAGCAGATGAATCGAGATTAAAAGAATATGTAGAAAAGAGTGCTGGTGTCATGACGGCGGTCAATCCGCATATTGGTTATGAAGCTGCTGCACGAATTGCGAGAGAAGCGATACTTACAGGCGTATCTGTACGTGAGCTTTGTCTGCAAAATGATGTGTTATCAGAGGAAGAGCTTGATATCATCTTAAATCCTTTTGAAATGACGAAACCAGGTATTGCTGGCGCATCACTTTTAGAAAAGGATCGTTTAGAAGATTAAGCGGCATCATGAGAAGCGCACACCGACAAATGTCCGGTGTGCGTTTTTTCATGGACTGTTTGTTTTTCTGAAGCTCACATAGTATACTATCGTCAATTATTAGGGATGTGACTGCGTTTGAATCTACTGAAAAAATGGTTGAATACAGAGCCTTATTTAATTATCATGCTCATTGTTCTGACTCCGATTGGGGGAGAGCTGAAATTTTATCCATTTGAGGATAGCTTTCGGGTCAGCTTTGGAACCGTTGTCTTTTTCTTTATCCTGCTTCAAATGAAAAAATTCCCGGCATGGGCAAGCGGCATCATTGCGGGGGGATCAGTGTTTGCATTCCGGGTGCTTCTTGATACCGCTGTGTCAGGCCACTTAGCGCTGGAAGAGGCCGTTTCTTTAAGATTTCCTTCCCTGCTGTATTACGTCGTCTATGGTACGCTTTTTTATGTATTACAGGTCAGACGTTTCCGTGATAAGCCTTGGCTCATTGGGGCGACAGGGATTATCATGGAACTATGTGCAAGTGTAGTCGAAATGATTGCACTCAGGGGAGCCATTGATGAAATTTTAACAGTGAGAACGCTGTTTCAACTATTTGTATTGGCGATTTTCAGAAGCTTTTTCGTATTGGCTTGTTATACGATGATTCGATTATACGAAGAACAGGCGAGAGAGCGCCAAATGAAGAAGGAAAAGGAACACCTGTTGATGCTGCTGTCGAATCTTTATACGGAATCTACATATTTTTATAAAACCCTTGCACATGCTGAGCACATTACAGCTACTTCATATCAATTGTATCAATCTCTGCATCATGCAAAGGATACGGAATCATTAGATTTGAAAAAACTCGGAAAAACAGCCCTGCAAATTGCAGGTGAGGTACACGAAATCAAAAAGGATAATCAGCGGATTTTTTCTGCCTTATCAAAACTGATTCATGAGGAAAACTTTCAGGAGTATGCAAGTCCTGCTCATATCGCTGGACTTGTGATTCGTATCCATGAAAATTACGCGGAATCTCTTAAAAAACACATCGTTTTTCATTATGATGAAGAAGGACAGCACCCTGCTTATCATGTGTATACCATTCTATCTTTATTAAATAACATTGTATCCAATGCCGTTGAAGCGATTCCAGTAAATGGAGAGGTATCACTATCCATTTCGCGGAAAGAGAATGATGTAATTTTTCAAATCAGTGACAACGGTCCAGGCATTAAAGAGCGTAACCATCATGTGATCTTTAAACCGGGCTTCACTTTAAAATACGACCAAGCCGGGAACCCATCAAGCGGCATCGGTCTTTCCTATGTGAAAGACACAGCCGAGAAGCTTGGCGGAAGTGTTGAAATGAAGAGTATCCCAAATCAACAAACGATGTTCACTTTAACGATACCAATTGATCAAGTCAGCAGAAAAGAGGGGAATGGGAGATGAGATTTTTTATTGTTGATGATGATGAAGCCGTTCGTTCTTCACTGGCACAGCTCATTGAAGATGAAGAGCTTGGCATTGTGGCAGGGGAAGCAGAGGATGGTGCTGAAGTAACAGCGAGCTACTTAAATGATTTGCATATTGATATCTTGTGTATTGATCTTCTGATGCCGGAAAGGGACGGTCTTGAGACGATTCGAGCGATCAAGGATGAATTTCATGGGAAATATTTAATGCTGTCACAGGTAGAAACAAAGGAACTCATCGGCCAGGCATATACGCTCGGTGTCGAGTATTATGTGACAAAGCCGATCAATCGGGTAGAGGTCTTAAGTGTGCTCCACCTCATGATTGAACGTCTGCATTTAGAGCACTCAATTGAAAATATTCAGCATTCGCTCAAATCGGTCATGCAGTTCCAGCAGCGCGGACAGACCACGAAAACGAAGCAGCGTGGGAAAAGTCTTGCAGAGGCAGGTCAGTTTTTGCTGGCGGAGCTTGGGATTGTCGGCGAAAAAGGGTCTAAGGATTTACTAGATATGATTCTTTTCACAGATCAGTATTTAGCGTTACATGCCGATCAGCACGACTCTTTTCCTTCATTAAAAGTAATTTTCACTGGCATCACAGAGGATAAATTAAACGAACCTTTTACATCAGCAGACATCGCAAGAGAAGCAAAAGCAGCGGAACAGCGGGTAAGACGTGCGATCAACCAATCATTGAAACACATCGCCTCGCTCGGGTTAACCGATTTTTCTCACCCAACCTTTGAAAACTATGCATCAAAATTTTTCGATTTTACCATTGTGCGTAAGAAAATGAGTGAACTCACAAAAGAGAAAAGTGGAAGAGAAGAGCACACACGTATCAATGTGAAGAAATTTGTACAGGTGCTTTATTACGAGGCGAAACGTATTTTTATGGAAGATTAAAAAAGACATGCTTTCTATAAGGAGGGCATGTCTCAACGTGTAGACAAACCCTCGCATTCGGTGTCAGTCCTGCGCTTCGGTGCTCACGAATGTCAACTTCGTTCCACGCCAATGCTCGTCCTTCCTAGACTGCAAAGGTTTTCTATCACGCTGAAAAGAAGACAAAGGGCTAAAATAAAGTTCATTTTAGCCCTTTGTCAACAATCTGAAGACATGCTCTCTATAAGGAGGGCATGTCTTTATTTGTGATGGATTGAAGATGCATCTGTAGCACGGAGCGCATGAGCTGAGGCGGTAAACGATGGGGCTGTACGATTCCATTCAATGCAAGCCCATTGATGACCGCATAAAGCCGCTCAGTTTCTAATAAAAGATCGACATGATCTAGCAGTAGCTCATCCTCTTTCAATTTCATTAAGCAAAATTGAACAGTTTGAAAAAGCTCGTCATACATCTTTGCATTGAGCGGCTGTAAATCTGGTTCAGTCAGTGCCTTGACTGTAAAAGCCTGCCACACCTCCATTTCAAATATTCGTTCTTCGTCTAGTGGAAGAACCTGCTCCAATAATGTGAATACATTTTCCTCTGTTGAACCGTTTAATGGAAGCTTAGCAATTCGCTCCTTCACTCTTTCCTGAATTAAATTCATGGAGAATAGAAATAATTCTTGCTGTGTGGAAAAATAATGACGCATAGAGCCGGCTGAAATGCCAGCTTCAACGGCTATTTTTCGTACAGAAGCGCTTTCCAATCCCTCTTGTTTAATCACTCTCATAGCAGCTTGAGCGACCTTTTGTTTTTGTTTATGGTGATCGACGATTTTTGGCATACCTTGATTTTAGCACAGCTATTGTTTTTTTAACACAGTTGTGTTATTTTTTATTTAATACAATCGTGTTAAAAAGGATGTGGGGAAATTGGTCGGTTTATTGATTGTGGCATGTGAAATTGGTTTTTGGCTGTTTATTCTTATGGGCTTAACACTGCGTTATGTGTTTAAACAGAAGAAATGGGGTGCTTTCTTTCTTGTCTGTACGCCGGTTTTAGATCTCATCCTTCTTGCGGCTACTTATATAGATTTAAAGCAAGGGGCTGTGGCGAGCGTCATTCACGGGCTTGCGGCTGTTTATATTGGAGTGAGTCTGGCCTTTGGACATCAAATGGTGAAATGGGCGGATGCTAAGTTTGCTTATCGTTTTGCAGGAGGCCCTAAGCCGAAGGGAAAACCAAAGTACGGGAAGGAGCGGTCTTTGTATGAAATGGTGGGCTGGATACGTCATTTCATCTCTTATGTCATCGGGGCGGGGCTGTTATATGGATTGACCTATCTCATCCAAGCACCAGAACGAACGGAATCTCTGATGCAGCTTGTCAGTGTGTGGGGGATGGTCTTAGCCATTGATTTCGTCATTAGCATCAGCTACGTCATTTGGCCGAAAAAACACCCGGAGAATATAGCAGGATGACAAAAAAGATAGGCGGATTTACTCCACCTGTCTTTTCTTATGATGACAGTCCTTTATAAATGGTGTCAATATTCCATTTCATCATCTTATAGTAGCTGTCCCCATCTTCACCTTCTTTACCAATAGAGTCCGTAAATACTTTCCCCTTAATCGGAACTCCGGTTTCCTCAGATAGGCTTTCAAGGCTGCGCTTATCTACACTTGTTTCAAGAAAAAGGGCAGGAACTTGATGGTCTTTGACAAAATGAATGATGCGCTTCATTTGTCCAGGTGTTCCTTCACTTTCTGTGTTGATCTCCCAAATGTAGCCGGCTTTCAGTCCATACGCATCCGCAAAATATTTGAATGCCCCTTCGCTTGTGACAAGGAGTTTTTTGTCTTTTGGCAGTTGATCAAACTTGTCTTTTGCTTCATCGTGAAGCGTTCGAAGTTTTTTGATATAGATTTCAGCATTTTTCTCGTAATCCTCTTTATGCTCAGGATCTGCTTGAATGAGCGCATCTCTGGCATTTTGCGCATAAAGAATCCCATTCTCGACATTCAGCCATGCGTGTGGGTCCTGCTGGCTTTCAAGCCCTTTTGAAGACAAATGCTTCACTTTGACGCCTTTACTTAGCTCGGCTACAGGTGCATCATCCCCGTCCTTTCCGCTCGATTCAAGCAGTTTTTGAAACCAGCCATTTCCTGTTTCAAGGTTCAAGCCATTAGATAGAACAAGGTCTGCATCCGTCGTATACTGAACATCCTTTGGCAGTGGGTCAAATTCATGTGGGTCTGTACCAATGGGAACAATGCTGTGAATAGAGACATGCTGTCCTCCTACTTCCTTCACAATGTCATAAAGAATGGAGTAGGTCGTGACAACTTTTAATTTACCGTCATCTTTTCCGGAACTTTTTTGCTGAGTAGAACAGCCTGCGATGACCAAAAGGGCAATACATACTGCGGCCAAACGGATTGCTAATACCTTCTTCATATATGTCCTCCTTTTACATAGACGCTTCCTTTTTTAACTGTGTTCGTTTTCGCTTCGATTTTAAGGATCTCCACAATATCCCTTGTTTCGGTGAAAAGATAAAGGCACTGCCGAATAATATGGTCGCGACCAGCACAATGGAAGCACCAGACGACAAGTTATACGTAAAGCTGAGCCCAAGTCCTACGACGGCTGAAACTGCTCCAAAAAAAGCAGATAAATAAATCATGATCCATAGCCGGTCTGTCAGTAAATAAGCGGTGGCAGCTGGTGTAATAAGCATTGCAACAACAAGAATAATACCTACAGTTTGCAGGGATGCCACGGTCACTAAGGTCAATAAGGTCATGAGGAAATAATGGATCATGCGATTCGGTAAACCGTAAACGGAAGAAATCACTGGATCAAATGAACTAATGAGCAGTTCTTTGTAGAAAACAATGACAGCCAGCAAAATGAAAATGCCGATGCCAAGCGTGATCCACATATCAGATGAACGAACGGCTAGTACGTTTCCAAACAAGATATGATATAAATCGCTGGAACTTTTCAAAAATGTAATCAAAATGATCCCAATAGAAAAAAAAGCAGTGAATACGATCCCGATGGCAGAATCATTTTTAATACGGCTGTTTTGACTGACATATCCGATGCCGATGGCTGTTAGTACACCAGTTAGAACCGCACCAAAGAAAAAGTTAATGCCGAGCATATAAGAGATGGCAACACCTGGAAGTACAGCGTGTGAAATCGCATCTCCCATCAAAGCCATTCCCCGTAATATGATAAAGCAGCCAATGACGCCGCAGATGATCCCTACCATAACGGATGTAAATAACGCTTTTTGTAAAAACGCATATTCAAAAAGTCCGGTTAAGAATTCCATTACGCTTCTCCTCCTGCTGATTTTAAAAATGGCAGCTGTGTTTCGTATGCTTGGAGCATGACCTCAGGACGAAGAATATCATCGACAGGCCCTGCTTTGACCAGCTTCTTATTTAGAAGAACGAGATGGCTGAAGTAATCATCGGCTTTACTTAAGTCATGGTGGACGACCAGAATGGTTTTTCCTTCATCTCGTAATTCCTTCAAAATGCCGATCATCGTTTCTTCACTTGCCATATCAATTCCGACAAATGGTTCATCTAAACAAAAGAGCTGTGCGTTTTGAGCGAGTGCTCGTGCAAGGAAGACACGCTGCTGCTGACCGCCAGATAATTCCCCAATCTGTCTTTTGGCAAAGTCCTGCATCCCGACCTTTTCTAAGCAATGGTACGCATAGGCACGGTCTTCTTTTTTCGGTCGTTTGATCAATCCGAGCTTTGGGTATGTGCCAAGCAGTACGGTATCCAGCACATGGATAGGAAACGTCCAGTCTAGATCATTTCTTTGCGGTACATAGGCGATCTGTTTTCTCACTTGTTTAAAGGGTTGTTCAAAAAAACGAATGTCGCCTTGATCCTTTTCAATTAAATCCAAACATGCTTTCAATAAAGTCGATTTACCAGCACCATTTGGACCAATGATTCCAGTCATCGTTCCTTCCTGTATGGAAAGAGAGACGTTTTCTAGTGCATCCTGTCCGTGGTATGAGACATACAGGCGGTCGATTGTTAAAGCATATGACATCTCTTAAGGCCCCTTTCGATCATCAATTGCGTTTCCTAAAAATATATGCATACATTTAATAATTTTGACTAAAGGATGAAATGATTCTCTAACGCTAATTTGTTTCCTTGAGGAAACTTTTATCTTATTCTAATCGTATGTCCTTCTTTTGTAAAGAGAAATACTGAATATTCCCATCTAGCGATCGTTTTTATGTTATGCAACGAAGAGGGGACATGAGCATGGATTATTGAAAATTCACGTGACATCCTTGAATACGAAAAATCTCAAACATTTGCTTATAAATGATTGACAGTTTGTAAGAACTCCTCATATAATAAGGGTAATTCAATATATGAATATGTGCTCATATATAATATCTACAGCAGCTGATAGGTTTGATTGAATCAGGGAAGGCTACTTATATAGAAAAAGGTGAGAACATGAAAAAGATGAAGGATGAATACGTATTAAGCGGTCTCGATTGTGGAAACTGTGCACGTAAAATTGAAACAGGTGTCAGCAAACTCGAAGGAGTGGAAGCCTGCTCAATTAATTTTGCGACGGGTACATTAACTGTGACACATGCTGATGCACAAGAAGCGATGTCAAAGCGTATTGAAAAAACCGTTCAGTCCATTGAACCTCATGTGAGTGTATCACCAAAAGAAGAAGGACATCACCACGATCACGATCATGGAACAAAGAATTTAAAAACGATTGTACTGAAATTAATTGGTGGTGCAGTCATTGGAACGGCGGCTTATTTTATACCTGACAATGGCTTACTGAAGTTCATCATGTTTTTCGCCGCATATTTACTAGTTGGCGGAGATGTTGTCTTGAAAGCATTGAAAAATATTGTGCGCGGTCAAGTATTTGATGAGAACTTCTTAATGACCATAGCTACAGTTGGTGCTTTTGTGATTCAGCAGTATCCTGAGGCACTGGCAGTCATGCTGTTTTACCAAATTGGAGAACTGTTCCAAGGGGCAGCTGTGAATCGCTCTAGAAAATCAATTAGCGAATTAATGAATATCCGTCCAGAATACGCAAACCTCAAAGTGGGACAAGAAACAAAAAAGGTAAAGCCGGAAGAAGTCAAAGCTGGTGACCGTATTGTCGTTAAACCAGGTGAAAAAATTCCTTTGGATGGACGTGTGATAGACGGTTATTCTCTTGTGGATACCTCTGCACTAACTGGGGAGTCTGTTCCAAGAGATGTGGAAGCAGGAAAAGAAGTGCTTGCTGGATTTGTGAACCAAAACGGCATTCTTGAAATTGAAGTGCAAAAAGAGCTCAGTGAGTCAGCGGTTACGAAGATTTTGGATTTAGTCGAAAATGCAAGCAGCCGTAAAGCGCAGACAGAAAACTTTATCACAAAGTTCGCTAAATATTATACACCTGCTGTGGTCGTGCTAGCTTTATTGCTTGCCTTTGTACCACCGCTTCTCATCCCATCAGCTCAATTGTCTGATTGGGTGTACCGGGCACTTGTCTTTCTTGTCATTTCGTGTCCATGTGCTCTCGTTGTATCCATTCCATTAGGTTTCTTTGGCGGAATTGGTGCCGCATCAAAACGAGGCATTTTAGTGAAAGGCAGTAATTACTTAGAAGCCTTAAACTCTGTGCGCTATGCGGTGTTTGATAAAACAGGTACTTTGACAAAAGGGAACTTTACAGTCACTCATATCGAAGCAGCGAATGAGAAATGGTCAGAAGAGGAATTGCTTTCTTTTGCAGCGCTGGCAGAAGCGCATTCTTCGCATCCGATTGCAGAATCGATTAAGGCGGCTTACGGGGCGTCTCTTGATGAGAGCCAGATCGAATCTTACGAGGATATTGCGGGGCATGGGATCAAAGCGACAATTCGCGGAGCTCATGTATTGGCAGGTAACCATCGCCTTATGGAACGAGAGGGCATTGCTTTTGAAAAAGAAAAACGAAGCGGAACGGTTGTGTATTTAGCAATAGACGGTGAGTTTGCGGGATCTATCTTGATTGCAGATGAAGTAAAAGACGATGCAGTTGAAGCGATATCTTCTCTAAAAGCTGCGGGTATTCAAACTGTGATGCTTACAGGGGATGCTGCGCAAGTAGGAAATGCAGTCGCACAGCAGATCGGCATTGACGAGGTTCACACTGAATTATTGCCACAGGATAAAGTCGCCAAAATCGAAGATATGTATGAGAAAAAAGCATCTCAAGAAAAGTTATTGTTTGTTGGGGACGGCATAAACGATACACCGGTTTTGGCAAGAGCGGATATAGGTATTGCCATGGGTGGACTTGGTTCAGATGCAGCAGTTGAAGCGGCTGATATTGTGATTATGACAGATCAGCCATCGAAGGTAGCGGAAGCTATTGCTGTCGCTAAAAGAACGAGAGCCATCGTATGGCAGAATATTGCGTTTGCTCTTGGGGTGAAAGCCGTCTTTCTCATACTTGGTGCATTCGGTATTGCCACGATGTGGGAAGCCGTCTTCTCGGATGTTGGTGTCACTGTACTGGCTGTTTTAAATGCGATGAGGGTCATGAAATAAAATTGTAAGGAAAAATTCATGAATAGCGTCTTTCATAATAGACCCCCTCTTGTTAAAATAGAAGAAGTTGGATAATGGCATTTTCCTGAGCTGTTATCCTTTTTCTTTGTGAAGGAATGAATGAAAAAGATAAGGTAGGTGCTTTTGTGAGTAAAAAAAATAATCAATCTTCATCCATCAAGTTTGCAGTTATATTAACCATCATTGCAGCTCTTCTCATCGGTATTTTCGTTGTGATCGGTAACAACAACAGCAAAGAAGCACAAACAGTCGACAGTAAGCCGTCTATTAAAGGACAGCCTGTCATGGGAGATCAAAAGGCAAAAGTGCAAGTTGTCGAGTTTGGGGACTACAAATGTCCATCATGTAAATCATTTGAGACAGACATTTTCCCAAAATTGAAAGCAGACTACATAGATAATGGCGATGTATCCTTCTCATTTATTAACTTACCACTGCCTGTTCATGGGAACGGTGCGGTATTAGCAGCACTGGCTTCTGAAGAAGTGTGGAAAGAAGATCCGAAAAACTTCTGGGCATTTCATGAAGCGGTCTACAACGCACAACCAGATAGTGAAGCAGAATGGGTAACGCCAGCAAAGCTCACCGAATTGGCGAAGAAGACAACGAAAATTGATACGGACAAGCTGAAAGATAACCTATCAAAGAAAACATATCAGCCACAGCTGAACACAGATGATCAGCTGGTGAATCAATACAAAGTAAATGCAACACCAACTATTTTCATTAACAATAAACAAGTACAAAACTTTTATGACTACGATGAAATCAAAGAATTAATTGATCAAGAGCTGAAAGGGAAAAAATCATGAAGAATAAACTGATTTACTTATACAGCGCTTGGATCGTCTCGATTGTGGCGACGATGAGCAGCCTGTATTTAAGTGAAGTAAAGAAGTTTATTCCATGTGATATGTGCTGGTTTCAGCGCATTTTCATGTATCCGCTTGTGCTTTTACTTGGAATTGCTACATTCCGTGGCGATGTCAAAGTGAAGTACTACGTTCTCCCTTTGGCCGGGATTGGTGCTTGCTTTTCCATCTATCATTATATGGAACAAAAGATTCCAGGCTTTGCATCGATTCGTCCTTGTCTAAGCGGTATTCCTTGTTCCGTTGATTATCTGAACTGGTTTGGTTTTATCACCATTCCACTCTTAGCTCTCATTGCATTTATTCTGATCATCATTAGTATGCTGCTTTTAAATGCAAAAGAAGATTGAGGAGATAGCCTGCTTAAAAGCAGGCTATTTTTTATTTTTGCAAAAAGGTAAAATTTAAAGAAAATTTGTATTGCTTTTCATTTGTGTCAGATATACATTAAGGGGAGAGTGTTAGATGATCAGACAATGGTAAGGAGATAAGCGGAAAATGGCATGGGAAGTGTTAAGTATTATTGGCATTGTGGCATTCGCCATTAGTGGTGCGATTGTCGCAATGGAAGAAGAGTACGATATTCTTGGTGTGTACATTTTAGGGATTGTCACAGCATTTGGCGGTGGAGCGATTCGGAATCTATTAATTGGTCTTCCGGTGTCTGCTTTATGGTCGCAGGGCAAAATGTTTACCATTGCCCTTGTATCCATTACGATCGTGTTTCTATTTCCAAAGCTTTTGCTCAAGCACTGGAGCACGTGGGGGAATTTCTCGGATGCGATCGGTTTAGCAGCGTTTGCGATTCAAGGTGCATTATTTGCTGTACAAAGAGAGCTCCCGCTCAGTGCGGTCATTGTGGCAGCCATTTTGACTGGAAGCGGCGGCGGCATTGTGCGTGATTTATTAGCAGGACGAAAGCCACTTGTGCTAAAAGCAGAGATTTACGCAGTATGGGCAGCCCTTGGAGGCTTACTCGTCGGACTCGGCTTAGCGCAAGGAGAGTTTGCTTTATATCTGCTGTTTGTCATCCTCGTTATATGCAGGGTTTGTTCCTACTTATTCAAATGGCGGCTTCCCGCTAGGTCTTATTTTTTAAATAAAGGGTAAAACGAAAAGAGGGCGATGGGTCGCTCTTTTTTTTATGTGTTATTCGAGCTTGATGTCAGCAGGTCAAGCTGTTTTCGTGTAAAATAAAAGTAGGTTCTTTATTCATCATTGGAACAATACATGAGATGAAAATGTTGTCATTTGACTGAATATGTAGATTCAGTCTTTTTTTGCCTAGATGGATTGTTATGTGTTGGTTTCGCTTTTTGCGGGATACTAAAGAAACGCTCATGACCGAACGGATGGATCAGAAAGAAATGAACACATCTTTGCATGTAAGCAAAACATGACGGAAAAAATGAAATGGGAGGGACATGTACTAGTGGAGATATTTTTGGCAGTGCTCGTACTACTAGCACTCATTGCATCATCTAATATTATCAATCGTTTTCTGCCCTTTATTCCAGTTCCATTAATCCAAGTGGGTTTAGGGATATTGGTCGCAGCTTTTCCTTCAGGTTTACATATTTCTTTAAATCCTGAGCTATTCTTCGTTTTATTCATTGCACCGCTGTTATTTAATGATGGGAAGCGTACCCCAAGGGACGAGCTGTGGAAATTAAGAGCACCCATTCTTCTATTAGCTTTAGGGCTCGTATTTGCGACAGTTATTGTCGCAGGATATACCATCCATTGGATGATTCCAAGCATACCACTTCCAGCTGCATTTGCGCTTGCAGCGATTTTATCACCGACAGATGTCGTTGCTGTAAGTGCCCTTTCCAGCCGTGTGAATATGCCGAAGGGGATCATGAGACTGCTGGAAGGCGAAGGGCTGATGAACGATGCGTCAGGACTTGTTGCCTTTAAATTTGCTATTGCTGCAACGGTTACAGGGGCATTTTCCATTGCAGAGGCATCCTTTAGCTTTGTTCTTATTGCTGCTGGCGGATTATTGACTGGATTTATTCTGTCGTTTTTTATCATTCGTTTTCGCTATTTTCTCCGCCGTTTAGGCATGGACGATGTCACAATGCACATCATCCTGCAAATCCTCACGCCGTTTGTGATTTATTTAGCAGCGGAAGAAATTGGCGTTTCCGGCATTTTAGCCGTTGTTGCCGGTGGTGTGACACATGCCATCGAGCAAGACCGAATGGAAGCGAATTTAGCAAAACTGCAAATTGCTTCTTCAAACACGTGGAATATTATTTTATTTATTTTAAATGGCCTTGTTTTCGTTTTACTTGGGTTACAAATTCCTGATGTATCGACCGTCATTTTCCAAGATGAAGCCTTTAATAATATGCAGGTCATCAGTTACATTTTAATCATTACATTCTGTCTGATGATTCTCAGATTCCTATGGGTATGGCTGTTCTGGGCAGGGAACTGGAGTGTATCGAAAAAGAAGAACGCGAAAAAACCGAAGCTGCGTGCTTCCATGCTGATGACATTCTCTGGTGTTCGTGGTGCTGTTACATTAGCGGGTGCTTTCTCCATCCCGTTTACGCTTGCAGACGGATCACCATTTCCTGAGCGCCATTTAATTATTTTCCTCGCAGCAGGCGTCATTTTATGTACACTCATTTTAGCGAGTGTGCTGCTGCCTATTTTATCGGAGAAAAAAGATAAGCAAGTGGATGTGGACTTAGATACAAAGATTCAGCACGCGAAACGGAAGCTGCTGAGAAGTGCCATTAAAACACTAAAAGAAGGAATGAATGAAGACAATCGAGAAGTCTCCCTTGCACTCATCAATGATTACCGAATGAAGCTGAGAAATATTCAGCGGGAACCGTACCAGTTTGGTATGAGAAAACAAGAGAGAAAAATCAGACTGCACGGCATTAAAGCAGAACAGATGAAACTTCAGCAGTTGATCGAGGAAGAGAAAATCGACAAAGAAGAAGCGTATGAGCTGCAAGAGAGATTTCATGAGCTGGAAATGCTCTATTCCAACTCCTTTAAAATTCGTTTCTCAAAAGTGAAGTTTCTGCGCTTACTACAATGGCTTCAATTGTGGCGTCCGCATCAGCGTATTTCAAGCGGCATATTAGAAAACGAGGAATCGTATAAACAAATCCGTAAGAAAACGGCTGAAGCTGCGGTGGATTCTATTAAGCACCATATGACCGAAGACAATCAACAAACGTGTCATCAAGTCATTGGGTTTTACAATCAAGTAATTTTCCGCTGTGAACATGGTCCTTCTTTCTTCCAGCAAAAGGATCGTACGTTTGACCGGAAGAAGAAAGAGCTTAACTTCCAAGCCGTACAGACGATTCGTAATGAAATCCAAACCTTATATGAAAATGGCGAAATCAATCGTGATATTGCCCATCATTTAAGGGAGTATATCAATGACATGGAAGCAGTCTTACTGACCAATACATGATGTTGTCATCTTCTCCCCTATGTTTTATGATGAAAAAAAGAGACGAGCAGGGGGAGATGCAGGATGACATATTACGGAGCGATTGAAGCTGGTGGGACAAAGTTCTGCTGTGCCATTGGCAATGAGCATGGGGATATCATAGAGGAATTAACCATTCCAACAGAGCACCCGGAAAAAACCATCCAATCACTTATTCCTTTTTTTCAGCAACATGAAATTGCAGCATTAGGGGTCGGTTCCTTTGGACCGATTTGTGTCCAGAAAGACGATCCTTCTTACGGTTACATCATGAATACGCCGAAAGTTGAATGGAAACATTACCCGTTTATACCTGAGCTGGAGAAACAATTAGGCGTACCGGTGTCCTTTACGACAGATGTCAATGCCGCAGCATTAGGTGAACTGACAAAAGGGGCCGCCAAAGGGCTAAGCAGCTGTCTGTATATCACGGTCGGTACGGGGATTGGTGCCGGGGCTGTTGTGAAAAATGAGCTTCTCCACGGTCACTCACATCCAGAGATGGGACACATCCTGGTCAGGCAGCATGAATCAGATCAGTTTGCAGGTGTCTGCCCGGCGCATGGTACTTGCTTAGAAGGACTGGCGGCAGGACCAGCTATTGAGGCAAGGTGGGGGAAGCCGGCTAAAGAGCTTACCGAAGAAGAAGAAGTTTGGTCTCTTGAAGCAGATTATTTAGCACAGGCATTAATGCAATACACGCTGATATTAAGCCCAGAGCGAATCATAATGGGTGGAGGCGTCATGAAGCAAAAACAGCTATTTCCGCTCATTCGAGAGAAGCTGGCTGCGTATGTCAATGATTATGTCGACATGCCGGCCGCTTGATACATACATTGTCTCTCCTGGACTTGAGGACAAGGCAGGTATGACAGGTGCTTTGCTGTTAGCGATTGAAGCGAAGAGAAACGCCTGATAATAGAGTTTTCAAACGCAACATGAGATAATGAAAAAGATGGAATCTATGAAAAGGTGGTTGTTAACATGGTCAAAAGCTTGAATGATACCGTAACACTAAATAACGGAGTAGAAATGCCATGGTTTGGTTTAGGTGTATTCAAAGTGGAGGACGGCAACCAAGTGGTTGATGCCGTCAAAGCAGCCATACGAAACGGTTATCGCAGCATTGATACGGCTGCCGTTTATAAAAACGAGACAGGCGTAGGGAAAGCCATTAAAGAATCTGGCGTCAAAAGAGAAGAATTGTTCATTACGTCAAAAGTATGGAACACAGATCAAGGATATGACAAAGCACTCGCTGCATTCGATGCAAGCTTAAACCGGCTCGGTCTTGATTACTTAGACCTCTATTTGATTCATTGGCCTGGACCAAATGCAGATACATTTAAAGAGACATGGCGTGCGCTTGAGAAGCTTTATAAAGATGGAAAAGTAAGAGCGATTGGTGTCAGCAACTTCTATGTGCAGCATTTAGAAGAGCTGTTAAAAGATGCGGAGGTTGTTCCAGCGGTGAACCAAGTGGAGTTTCATCCAAAACTGACACTTGTCGAATTACGACAATATGCGAAAGAAAAAGGCATTCAAATTGAAGCATGGTCTCCGCTGATGCAAGGAAAGCTTTTGGATCATGACGTATTAAAGGAAATTGCAGCACAATACAACAAATCTGTGGCTCAAGTGATCTTGCGTTGGGATCTGCAAAGCGGCGTTGTCACCATTCCAAAATCAATCAATGAAGAACGCATTAAACAAAATGCCGACATTTTTGACTTCGAGCTTTCACAAGAAGACATGGAAAAAATCAATGCACTTAATAATAATGAACGTGTCGGGTCTAATCCAGAAACGATGACGGTTGGGTTTGAATAAATATAAAATCCCCTTTGCGTGTAGACAAACCCTCGCATATTTTGTCAGTGAGTACTGGTGCTTCCTAGACTAGCAAAGGTTTTCTATCACGCTGAAAAAAGACAAAGGGCTAAAATCAAGTTCATTTTAGCCCTTTGTCAACAATCTGAATCCCCTTTCTCTTTTTGAGAAGGGGATTTTTTAAGTCCTGCTTCGGCGCACAGCCAACAGCATGAGAAAAGACAAGATCACAATACAAATGGTCCAAGCCCACGCAAGTTCCATTCGTCCAGAATCAATCGCCACATAGATGGCTGTTGGGAGGGTTTGCGTTTTCCCAGGAATGTTGCCGGCGAACATTAAAGTCGCTCCAAATTCTCCTAAGGCCCTTGCAAAACTTAGAACCGCACCAGAGAGAAGAGATGGCAGTGCGAGTGGGACGGTAATATAGGCAAAGACCTGGAAAGAATGCGCACCATCAACTTTTGCAGCACCTTCAATGTCTGACTCAATCGTAGAAAAACCAGCTTTTGCTGATTGATACATGAGTGGGAATGCGACAACCGTCGATGCAATGACCGCTGCCCAATAAGTGAAGATGACAGGCTGATGGAAGATCCATTCAATGGCTTGTCCAATCACACTGTGCTTTCCGAACACGACGAGCAGCAGAAATCCTACGACCGTTGGCGGCAGGACAAGCGGCATCATGAGGAGCGTTTCCACGATCATTTTTCCTTTGAAAGATGTACGCGCCATCCAAAAACCAATGGACGTTCCTAAAACGACAGCCAATAACCCGCTGAAAGCAGCCACTTGTACGGACAGCCAGATAGGTGAAAGAAAATCTTCGGTCAGCATCGGCATTATTTCACTTGAAAGCCGTACTTTTTAAAAATCGCTGCGGCTGGATCTGATTGGAGATATTGAAAAAATGCTTTCGCTTCCTTCATATGTTCGGTCTGTTTGACAATGCCAACTGGATAAATGATGGGGGAATGCATGTCCTGATTTGCCTCATCTACTATCTTTACTTTGCGAGAAACGAGCGCGTCCGTCTTATACACGACACCAGCTTCCACATTTCCTGTTTCGACATAGTTTAATACTTGACGAACATCCTTGCCATAGACAGCGTTCTGTTTCACTTGGTCCCATATATTCAGTTTTGTGAAAATCTCTTTTGCATATGTACCAGCAGGAACAGATTCAGGTGTGCCAAGCGCTATCTTTCCTTTTATGTGCTGAACATCGCGGAAGGTTTTGATAGAAGAGGAACCTTCTTTTGGCACGATGAGAACAAGCTCATTTTGTATGGCATCCTTTGTATGATCCTGATCGATGTCGCCAGATTGAACAAGGTTATCAAAAGGCTCTTCAGCTGCTGAGAAGAAGAGATCCGCTTTTGCTCCTTGAGCGATTTGCTGCTTCAATGCACCTGATGACCCGAAATTATTCGTGAGTTTCACGTTTGGATGATCATCTTCATAGGCAGATTCAATCTCTTTCAAAGCATCCTGCAGGCTTGCCGCCGCTGAAATCACAAGTTCTGTTTTTTTGCTTTGATCTGATGACGTCGACTCCGTTTGACACCCAGTCAGGAGCAAACAGATGGTGACGTAGGTTAAGAATAAATATTTCATGATCACACCTCTTTATCATTCAACATCATGTGTATCCTTTATTATAATCAAACTTATTTGACCATTCATAGGTTTTCAGGAAAAGAGAAAAGAAAAAGCCGCCAGAGGGCAGCTTTTAATGCTGATAAAAACGTAGTAAGTTCCCGTTGATCACTTTATCTGATAGAGACAGCTCTTTATTGGCTTTTTCTATATAAGGCTGGCATACTTCATCTTCTTCAACAGGTTGTTTTGTTTTTTGATCATAGCACGTGTTCTTTGTATAAAGATAATCATCCGTAATAAAGTTTCCATTTCTTAGCACAGCAAACGGTGTACGCTCATTGGAGAAAAGGTCATTTCCAAATTGAATGGCATCTTTTGATTCAATGCCGAGTAAATGAAGAAGTGTCGGTTTGACATCCATTTGACCGGCTGTTTCAGAAATGGTTTGAGGGGCCTCGTCTGTCACCCCAGGAATGTAAATCAAAAAAGGGACCCGCTGCAGTTTAACCGCATCAAACGGTGTGATTTCATCCTGCTTCAGTAGCTCTGCCATTGCCTCATGATGTGCTTCTGAAATGCCATAGTGGTCTCCCATCAGGACAAACATTGTATTTTCATATAGTCCTTCTTCTTTCATTCGTTCAAAGAACCTTTTGATGGCTTCATCTTGATAGCGGACGGTGGTCACATAGCGGTTTAAAATGGTGCTAGTCGAATCGTATTCATCAATGAACTGATCCTTTGGATCAATTTCAAATGGGAAGTGATTGGTTAAGGTAATAAACGTGCTGTAATAAGGCGCCTTCAGCTTTTTTAAATAATCAATGGATTGGTCAAAAAAGTCGATATCCTTTAAGCCCCAGCCAGTCGAATTCTGTTCATTGACATCAAATGAATCGACATCATAAAAGCGGTCAATCCCAAGAGATTCATACATCACATCACGATTCCAGAACGTTTTATTATTCGCATGAAATTGGACGGATTGATAATTCTCTTTTTTCAATTGCTTGTACAGTGTGTCATATTCGTTGTCACTCGCTGTGAAAAAGACAGCGCCACTGCTAGATGGATAAAGGGAGTTTGCGACGATAAACTCTGAGTCCGACGTTTTGCCTTGCTCTGTCTGCTGATAAAATTCATCAAAATAGAAGCTTTTTTTGGCAAGTTGATTTAAAAATGGTGTGATATATTGTCCATTCACCTTTTGATTCATGACAAATTGCTGCGTTGATTCAAGTGAAATGAACACGACATTTTTGCCTTTAGCAAGTCCAAAGTAGTCTTCATTCGGAGCACTGTAATCAGCTTTTGTGTAGTTTGCCACTGTTGAAAGTGTATCTTCGTCAGCAAAGGCTTTTTGACCAATACGTGCTGTTTGAGCGGCACCGTCATACAAATGGAATTGAAACAGCCCAAGGTTGCGTACAATGACTTCTCGATCATATGAGCTTGTCAAAAATCGAGGGTGATCCATCATGGCTGAGCTGACATGGAACAATAGAAAACTGCAGCAAACCACATAGTATGTTTTGATCGTCTTAAAAGACGCTTTTGGTGATAACGGTTTCCGTTTTAAGAGCCATGCCAGCACAACAAAATCAATCAGCATGAGTATAAATAGCGGATGAAACAATTCAGTCATACTGCTGCCCATATCTCCCATGTTCTTTGCTTGAAATAAGACAGGAATGGTAATGAAATCAATATAAAAACCGTAAAAGATCGTATTCGATATCAAAATGGCTGTCAAAATAAAATTTGTGGTCAATAAAAAGACCTTTTGTTTCGTTTCATTTAAGAAAAGAGCAATCCCAAACAAAGGGAGCAAAAAGCTAAGTGGATTGATCAAAAGCAGCCACTCGTGAAACAGATTGGCCGTTCGTATATGAAATCCGAATTGATAAATGATGTATGTTTTCATCCACATAAAGAGGATGGAGTACACTAAAAACCAGTGATTTTTGAAAAACGCTTTCATTTATGTAGCTCCTCACCATTCTGTATTCAGCTGCAAGGCAAAAACACTTATCTTAAAACTACTAAAAAAATGAGGAATGATCAATTCATATCCTGCTTTTTTGCAAAACTCTTTTTTCTTTTTCTAAAACGGCAATGGGATGGATATTCCGCAAATGACAGCCATGTAATAGCAGGTGACAATGGTCAGAGCAGCTAGTACGACTTGTTCTCCTGTGCTGCCTGTTTTGACATAAAAGGGGAGACGTACTTTTATGGTTGCGGGGAACAAAAACTTAATACCGTTCACTGTGCCTGCATCAAGGATGAGGTGGCTTGCCATCCCAACTAGTAACCCGGTACTGAGGCTGTCATTTGGAATGTATGTTGTCGCAATAAAATAAATGATCAGCAGAAATAATAAACTATGTGTAAAGGTGCGGTGCCCGAACACACTACTGATCAGTGTGGAAAGGAGCGGGAATTTCCTGCCGATTTTGCTTTTTGTATGACATAGATCTGGGATGAGGGCACCTACTGATCCTGCAGCAGCCATCGTCACTGGTTCGAATCCGTAATAATAGGCGACGGCTGTGGAGGCGGCAATTCCGCCCATAATATGTGTTTTTCCTGTCATGATGCGTACTCCTGTTCTGTTTTTTGTTCAAGTACTCACTATATCAAGGGTGAATCCATTCAGCAAGGCTTATTTCTAAAGAAAAATGGGATAAAATAGTTGGCTGTTTGGAAAAACATTCTATAATAAGAAGGAAGTCATGTTGACACTAACGATAAGGATGCGATTCGGATGAGTAATGCAGACATTTTAAAAGAAATTGTTCTTGTACATTATGAAGTCAGCCGTAAATTAAACCGCAAGTTACTTGAGTTAGAAAAAGACATCACGCCTCCACAGATATATGCTCTTTCTATATTGATACAAGGAAAAGTATCACATGCTGAAGAGCTCAAACAAAGACTCTCTCTCAACCCAGGTGCCGCTTCTATTGCCCTCAATAAATTATGTGAGCAAGGCTACATTCAGAGAGAAAGGGACAAGGACGATCATTCCCTTGTCCGGCTAGAAGCCACGGAAAAAGGGCTGGCTATTTACGAAAAGCATACACGTCTTTTTGGAAAGGTAATTCAGCATATGATGTCAGACTTCACAGAGGAAGACTTAAAAACCTTTCTAACATATTTGCAAAAAATGAGACAGACCTTTCACGATGAATGAACCGCTCCTCTTTGTATAATGCTGAGCGCTGTAGCACAAATTAAACAGGCAAAGGCATTTTAAGAAAAGGGGGTAAATAGCGATGTCATTTTTCCAAAAGGATAAAAAGGCGAAAAGCGAGAAAGACCATCAGCAGGTAGATCAGCTGTTAGAAGAAGCAAGTAAAGAACTAGCAGGCGATCCGCTTCAGGAAGCTGTCCAAAAGAAGAAAAACAACCATCAATAAGCTGACAGAAAGGCGGAGAATCATTTCTCTGCCTTTTTTCTATGTTTTTCCCTTTGACAGATATGAGAATGTTTGATAATCTTCGTGTAGTAAAAATGAATAGAAATCCTCACGCTATGTCTCAGTGAGGTAGAGGTTGCGCGGATGATGAGTCACTCATGGGAGAGATGGAATCGTTGATCATGAGAAAAAAGGCATCAGCGCCGAAGTGTAGAGAGAGCTCCAACTTTCTTTATGCTGGGTCTGCATTGAACAAATGCAGGACTGCCACGTCTTTGAAGCGTGGAGGGCTATCCGGAGATCAAGGTGTATGTTTTGAAAAGCATGGACTTTTGTTCAGGCTTTTTTTTATGTTCTGATTGCCTAAGAAAAGGGTATGCTGGTAAGAAAGTGACCCAACATGAACATAAAGAATGCAAGTCATTGCTTCACAAATATATCAATGAAGATACTGCCGGGTCTGGTCCAAAGTGAATATAACGGAGGTACGAAAATGGAACAGACAAAAAAATGGGGTTTTTGGTTATTGACGGCTTTTGTCGTCGGAAATATGGTAGGTTCAGGCATCTTTATGCTGCCTAGTACACTTGCCCAGCATGCAAGTCCTTTAGGTGTGACGATGGCATGGCTTGTCACAGGTGGCGGCGTACTGATGATTGCCTTTGTGTTTGGACATTTGTCCATTCATAAACCGCAGCTGACAGCTGGACCACAAAGCTATGCAAGAGCGCTTTTTAAGGATCCGAAAAAAGGAAAAGCAGCCGGTTTTACAATGGTTTGGGGATATTGGGTGGCAAGCTGGATTAGTAATGTCGCCATTATCACAAGCCTAGCCGGTTATTTAACAACCTTTTTCCCAATTTTAACCGTGAAAACGGAGGTCTTTACTTTTGGAAAAGAATCGATCACACTTGGTCAGCTCACAACGTTTATCGTATGTACAATCCTTCTATGGGGGACTCATACGATTTTAATTACAAGCTTAAGCGCAGCAAGTAAGCTGAATTTTATTACGACCTTTTCAAAGGTGCTTGGATTCGTCCTTTTTATTGTCGCAGGCTTATTTGCATTCCAAACAGCATTATTTGAACATTATTACTTCCCTGTTGAAGCAGCAAGTGGTGAAGGAGTGCTCGGACTTGGAGGCCAAATTCATCATGCGGCCATTTCCACACTATGGGCATTTATCGGCATTGAATCTGCTGTCATTTTATCAGGAAGAGCCTCCTCGCAACGTGATGTCAAACGTGCGACGATTACAGGACTTTTAATTGCACTGTCTATTTATATGATTATTACCTTGATTACAATGGGCGTTCTGCCGCATGATCAATTGCAAGGTTCTGATAAACCATTCGTAGACGTGCTTCAGCTGATTATCGGACCGGCTGGCGGAATTGTCATGGCACTTCTTGCGATCATTTGTTTATTTGGTTCGATGCTTGGCTGGATTTTGCTTGGTTCTGAAGTCCCTTATCAAGCAGCAAAAGCTGGCGATTTCCCAGCAGTGTTTGCGAAAACAAACAAAAAGGGGAGCCCTGTTTTTGCTTTGACTGTCACAAATATCATGTCACAGCTGTTTATTTTCTCAGTCATGTCACGTACGATTAATGAAGCCTTTACTTTCTTAACAACATCAGCGACACTTGCGTATCTCATTCCGTATATCGTGTCGTCGATCTACAGCTTTAAGGTCATCATGCAAGGTGACACATATGAGCTCCAAAAAGGAAATCGGACAAGAGACGGGATCATTGCGCTTGTGGCCATGGGGTATTCCGCTTGGGTCATTATTTCAGGCACAGCTGATTTAAAAACATTTGGTCTTGGTATTGGATTGTTCTTAGTTGGCATTTTACTATACCCATTCATGTCCAAAAAATTTGCCAAAGGTACAGTTTAAGAAATACGTTTCTCCAGCATTGGAGAAACGTATTTTTTTATGAGGCAGATGTTAATCGATCCACAATAAATTCGAGCTGACCTTCTAGTGACACAGGGTCATTAAAGAAGTAACCGACTGTATCTGTTTCAAATACGCGTTTGTTTTGGACAGCAGGAAGTGATGCCCAGATGCTGCTTTTATACACCTGATCGCCATTACTTTTTGAACCGCTCCATGGGCTTGTGAAAATATAATCGCCTGCAAATTCTGGAAGCTTTTCAAGAGAAATGTTTGCATAACCGACACCACTGTCGATGGCTTCTTTTTGGACGGCCTTCGGAGCTTTTAATTTCAGCTCGTCATAAATGATTTCACCACCGCGTGCAAAAGTGTTACCGAAAATGTAAATGCCCTTATCGAATGGTGATACGATCGAAACGGTTTTGTTTCCTACAGCTTTTGTTACTTTTGGTTTCACTTCAGCAATTTTGGCATCCCATTTTGTGATCCAATCCGTTGCTTTTTTTGATGTGCCTGTCATTTTACCGAATTCTTTTAGCTGGTCTTTAAAGGAATATTGATTGTATTGAATGGCAACTGTAGGTGCAATTTTTTTGTATTGATCAAATTTCTCATCTTCTCCCCAAGCAATGATCATATCTGGCTTCAAAGAGGCTACTTTCTCAACAGAGGGAGATTTTCCGAGATTTTTCACTCCATCTGTTTTCCCTTTATAGAAAGGGTTTTTAAAGATGGGCGCAGTGGCAGCAATTGGGGTTTTGCCGAGTGTGACGAGATCCCCGTAATAGCTTTCCGCCAGAAGCACAATTCGTTGTGGGTTTTGAGGCAGTTTCACTTCACCCTTTACATCTTGATAGGTGATCGTGTCATTTTTTTTGGCTCCCGATTCTTTATTGGAAGTGCTGCCGCAAGCAGCAGTAAAAATCATAAGGGTCATGAAGGAAATCAAAAGAAGTCCAGTTCGTTTTTTCACAAAAGTTCGCTCCTATTCAATTGTTTATGATAATGATTCTCATTCGCGATTATATCTTAACATGATAGAAGAAAAAATGCATCGGCTATTTTATGACCAAAATGAAAATGGTGAAATTCTCCCGGTTTTTTGATGAAAATAAAGAAATTTATCAGAACAAGGATTTCAAAACGTGAAGAAAGTGATATACTAGACTCCGAGATTGATAATCATTATCACTAATAACGAATAGATATGAACGGAAAGGAAGAGACTGGTTTTGGGCTCACAATCGAATAAACAGCTGTCAGCTAAAGATGATGCGATAGATATTGTGACAAAGCCTTTTGGTACAGCAGCTGTTGTCATCATAGGAATCATTGCTTTAGCATTCGGTCTTTTTTTATCAGTATCGCTAGGAGCGGCAAACATTCATTTACACACGGTATGGGAAGCCGTCTTTCATTTTGACTCACAACAAACCTCACATCAAATCATTAGGGAACTGAGGCTGCCGCGTACAGTTGGTGCCGCACTTGTCGGTGCCTTTTTAGCAGTATCGGGTGCCATCATGCAAGGCATGACAAGAAATGCGCTTGCGTCTCCTGAAATCATGGGTGTGACAAATGGCTCTGCATTTGCGATTGCCATTGCGTTTGCTTTTTTCCCAGGCCAATCTTCTTTTACATTAATTCTTTGGTCATTTTTGGGTGCCGCACTCGGTGCTTCTATTGTATTTGGGGTTGGAACCCTTTCAAAAGGGGGGCTTACTCCTGTGAAACTCGCATTAGCCGGTACGGCTGTTGGCGCACTTTTAAGCTCAATTTCCTCAGCGATTGCCATTCGATTTGACGTCGCGCAAGATATGAGTTTTTGGTACGCAGGCGGTGTGGCTGGGGTAAATTGGAGCAATATTAAGATCATCATTCCAGTTGCGGTTGTAGGACTGATCATCGCAATGATTCTTGCCCGCTCCATCACGGTTTTAAGCTTAGGTGATGAATTAGCAAAAGGGCTTGGACAATATACACGAACAGTCAAGGTACTTGGCATATTGGTCGTGATCCTTTTAACAGGTGCAGCCGTGTCAGTTGCAGGTTCTATTGGCTTTATCGGGCTTGTGATTCCTCATGTTACGCGTTTCTTGGTCGGCGTTGACTATCGCTGGATTATCCCTTGCTCAGCTATTTTAGGGGCTATTTTGCTCATTTATGCAGACATTGCGGCAAGGCTTGTCAATGCGCCGTTTGAAACGCCAGTTGGTGCCATTACAGCCATTATAGGCGTTCCTTTCTTCTTATATTTAGCGAGACGTGAAAGGAGCGGAATTTAAATGGAAATGGTGCAGCAGGCAAAGAAAAAGAAATACAAACGAACGATGGTCATGATCTTTTTAGCCATCGTGGCTGTGTTCCTGATTAGTTTAAATACCGGAGAGATAAGGATTTCTCCGATGGATACATTCAAAACATTTTTTGGACTCGGAAGTGAAATGGATGAGCTTGTATTATTCGAGTTCAGACTTCCAAGGATGGTCATCGCTTTACTTGTTGGCGCTTCTATCGCTGTATCAGGTGCCATTTGGCAAGGTGTTTCTCAAAATGGTTTAGCTGATCCCGGCATTCTAGGTGTAAATGCGGGTGCAGGTTTTGCGGTTGTTTTGTTTATCTTTGCCTTTCAGGGCTCGATGTCGAACTTAGGTGATTTTACGATATTTGTACTGCCGCTTTTCGCTTTCGCAGGTGCAGCCTTTGCTGCATTTCTCATTTATGTGCTAGCGTGGAAAAAGGGCATTACGCCTGTTCGATTGATTTTAACTGGTATTGGGATCAATGCTGCATTTTCGGCAGCAATTGTGGTCATTCAATTAAAGATGAGCCCAAATGATTTTAACCAAGCCATTGTGTGGCTGTCAGGAAGTATTTGGGGCTCAAGCTGGACATATGTCTTATCAGTCGTGCCGTGGATGCTGATTTTTCTTGTATTAGCGATGGTGAGGGCACGCTACTTAAATATCATGAATTTGGGTGACCAGATATCTTATGGCTTAGGGATTTCAGTTCATAAAGAAAGAAGTTTTCTCATGCTGATTGCAGTTGCATTAGCCGGTGCAAGTGTCGCTGTTGCAGGGAGTATATCGTTCCTAGGGTTAGCGGCACCACACCTCGCAAGAAAGCTAGTTGGACCGAAACATCAAGGAATGATACCGGCGTCCGCTATGATTGGTGCACTGCTGTTATTACTTGCAGATACACTTGGGCGTGTCATACTTGCTCCATCAGAGGTGCCCGTTGGACTTGTCGTTTCTGCTTTAGGCGCACCTTACTTCATTTACTTATTGATGAAAACGAACTAATGAGGAAGGAGAGTACAACAGATGAAATCACTTGAAACAGAAAAGCTTTGTATTGGCTATCATGACCGTTTGATTGTAGACGATTTAAATATCAGCATCCCAAAAGGCAAGGTGACCACATTAATTGGGCCGAATGGGTGCGGGAAGTCAACGATTTTAAAAACAATGTCTCGTATTATGAAGTCCCATCAAGGTGCTGTTTATTTAAATGGCCAGGCTATCCATCAAACACCAACAAAAGAAATTTCAAAACAAATGGCTATCTTACCGCAGACGCCTGAAGCCCCAAGTGGTCTGACCGTTTATGAGCTTGTGTCATATGGACGTTTCCCACATCAAAATGGATTTGGCCGCTTATCAAATGAGGACAAACGAATCATCAGATGGGCACTTGAGGAGACGGGAATGATTGCATTTCATGACCGGCCAATTGAAGCACTCTCCGGTGGACAGCGTCAGCGGGTATGGATTGCGATGGCACTTGCTCAGGAAACAGAGCTGCTTTTATTAGACGAACCAACGACGTATTTAGATCTTGCTCATCAGCTGGAGATCCTTCAGCTATTAGAACGCTTAAACAGAGAGCAGGGCAGAACGGTGCTGATGGTGATTCATGACCTGAATCATGCTGCACGCTTTTCACATTACATGATTGCCCTCAATCAAGGGAAAGTCATTAAAGATGGTACGCCTCATGAGGTCATGACAAAAGAGGTGCTCAGTCAGGTGTTCCACATCGATGCAGAAATTGTTCTTGATCCGAGAACGAATAAGCCGATCTGTTTAACATATGACTTAATGAATCATGAAAGAAAGCTTGAAGCTGTGAACGGATAATAGATGGACAAAAAACTCGGTATGTATGACCGGGTTTTTTTGCATTTTTTGATATTACCTTGTTATGCCATTTTCTCCAGTTGATCTTTTTTCGCTTTTATGCAGAAAAGAGGTACTTTTTTACTTTGGACAATGGTAATATACGGTTAGAGATCATAGCTAGAAAGGAAAGAGATGCGTGGAAACAGCAAAAATATTGATTGCAGATGACGAAGAAGCAATTGTAAAAATGGTTGAACGCGTATTAAAAAAAGAAGGGTTTCAACATATTTATAAAGCCTATCATGCAGATGAAGCATTAGATATTGTCAAAAACGAGGACATCCACCTCTTACTTCTAGATGTGATGATGCCCGGTAAGTCAGGCTTTGATGTTCTGCCTGACATCAGGAAAATGACGAAGGCACCGATTTTCTATTTAACAGCAAGAACGTCTGATGTAGACAAATTGACTGGATTTGCACAAGGTGCAGACGATTACATCACAAAGCCATTTAATCCGTTAGAGCTAGTAGCTAGAATTAAGGCGCACTTAAACCGAACTTATATCTCCTTACAGGAGGAGCAGGAAGAAGCGCACAGTCAATATGAATATGCTCATTTCTCGTACCATCCTCATGCAGCAGAGTTGAAAGTAAGGGGAAAGGTGACGGCTTGCTCAGCTCAGCTTTTGTCCTTGCTGAAGTATTTTTGTGACCATCCGAATGTGGTACTTTCAAAAGATCAAATCTATGAGAAAGTATGGGGTGTTCCGTCATATGGTGACAACAACACCGTCATGGTTCATATCCGAAAGCTGAGAGAAAAGATAGAGTTAGATCCAAGTCAGCCTGAATATATTGTGACGATCCGTGGTATGGGCTATAAGTTCATTCCCCAACCTGTGAAGGTTCTTCAATAGTTTATGAATTTACGAACAAAACTTTTCTTTCACTTTGTGGGACAAATGTTTATTGTCATTGTCATTCTAACGATCGGGCAAACATTCTCTGAAAATCTTTATTTTCAAAAGCGCTATGAGAATATGACTGAAACTGGTTTAACGAAGGCAGATGGAGATACACTCATGAGCTGGCTTTATTTTAACGAGGATGGAAAAATGGAAGCCGATGATCAGCTCAAACAAGCAGTGGAAAAACGTGATGGCTGGCTACAAGTGATTGATTCCAAAAAACGCAACGTCTATAGCTATCAACTCCCTAAAAACATTCCAACATCCTATCAAAAGGATGAAATGATCAAGATCTTTGAAAAAAGACAATTTAAAGATTACAAGATGTACTTCTGGCCAATTGAGATTGATCAAGAAAGCTTTATCGTCTTATATGGATTTAAAACGAACAGCACAAAGGTAGCCAATTATCTCAAGCAGCATGAAAAAAATCTGGCTGCATTGTCTCAATATTCAGTTGAAACAAAAGAATTTTTGAAAAGAATGAATGGATCGGTGCATCTGTTTAATGAAGAAGGAAAATACTTAAAAGGTATCCGAGCCAAAAATAATTTGAAAAATAACGTAACGGATGTTGAACTGCTCAAGTATCAATCAAAGCCTTGGGAGTTTAGAAGTGACCTGTCTTATATCAGAGTGAATAAAGATCTGTATATGATTGTTTCGGTGCCAAACAAAGTATACAGCCCAGACGAGCTTTATGATAAAGAGACAGAGGCTTTAAACCAATATACAACGCTTTTGATTGCAGGTCTTGCGCTCACGATTATTATCGTTATGACATTATGGTACTCTTATCGCTATGGGCTACCGATCTATCACATTATCCGCTGGCTGATTTTCTTATCAAGAAATAAATTGCAGGAGCCAACAAATAGAAAAGGTATTCCAGTAAGTAAAAATAAAAAGGGCCGTATTAAGCGAGAGTATCGGCTGTTTGAGGATATCCTCAAAACAATGGATCAGCTCACCAATACGTTAAAAGAGAATGAAGCAAACCGAAGAAAAATTCAAACCACAAGGGAAGAATGGATCGCAGGGCTGTCTCATGATCTAAAAACGCCTCTTAGCACGATTTACGGCTATGGATTAATGCTAGAATCAGATCAATACCAATGGTCCAAGGAAGAAGTCATGGAAATGGGACAAGTCATTCGTGAGAAATCAGAATACATGTCGACCTTGATTGAGGATTTAAACCTCACGTATCGATTGAAAAATGGTGCATTGCCTATTAATCGAAAACCTGTTGAGCTTGGTGAATTTTTAGCCTCCATTATGGACGAGTTTTCAAGAAGCACGCTTTCTGAAGATTATATGTCATCCTTTGAAGATCAAACAGAGGGTGTCATATTTGAGATCGATAAAGCCTGGTTTAGACGAGTCATTGAGAACCTGCTGGCAAACGCAGTGAAGCATAACCAGAAAGGTACTCTTATTCAAGCTGTTCTATCTGAAACAAATGATGAAGTTCGGATCGAAATGAAAGATAACGGACGCGGAATGGCGCAAGAAACGGTAGATCATTTATTTAATCGTTACTATAGAGGGACAAATACGAATGATCCAACAAATGGAACAGGATTAGGACTGGCGATTGCAAAAGAGCTTGTCTTGCTGCACGATGGCGATATTCAAGTAGAAAGTGAATTAGGTCAAGGAACAACTATTGCGATTATCCTAAAGAAAACACCATCTGTAAAATAGCCAAAAAACGATTTTCTTTTCTAAAGGAGATCGTTTTTTCTTGTTTTAGGATTGAAATCGATTTTGTAAACGATTACAATAAAATTGTTAACGTGAACAAATTGATTTTCATCATTATAAGAGATGGGGGAGTTTGATGAAAGCCTTTTTAGATGAGCAGTTTTTATTAAATAGTCAAACGGCGGAAAAGCTATACCATGAGTTTGCAAAGAACCTTCCGATTATTGATTACCATTGTCATTTAAGTCCAAAAGAAATCTATGAAAATAAAACGTTCCAAAATATAACCGAAGCATGGCTTTACGGGGATCATTACAAATGGCGCGCCATGAGAGCAAATGGGATACCTGAAACACATATCACAGGAGATGCCTCAGATTATGAGAAATTTTTAGCATGGGCGAAAACCGTTCCGATGACGATTGGAAATCCTCTCTATCACTGGACCCATCTAGAGCTAAGACGATATTTTGATGTCGAAGAACTGTTGAATGAAGAAAGCGCAGACATCATCTGGAAAAAAGTAAATGAAAAGTTGCAAGGAGACGGATTTGGTGCGAGAGATTTCATTGTGAAATCAAATGTTGAAACGGTTGTGACGACAGACGATCCGGTTGATTCGTTGATTTATCACCAACAACTGCGGGAAGAAGGCTTTTCTGTGCAAGTGCTGCCAGGGTTTCGGCCAGATAAGGCATTAGATATCACAAATGGCTTGTTTATCGAGTATGTTCATCAGCTGGCGGAGGTTTCATCTATCCAGATCGAATCCTATCAAGACTTCATAAAAGCACTTCATATGCGAATCGATTTCTTTCATGAACAGGGCTGTTTGATTTCAGATCATGCCATCAACGAAATGACGTACGAAGACACGACGGAAGAAGAAGCTACGATCATTTTTCATAAAAGAATGTCTGGACATCCATTGACGGAAAAGGAGAAGGTTCAATTTAAAACGCACACATTCATTGAACTCGGTCAGGCTTATGCTCAGCGGGGATGGGCGATGCAGCTTCATATCAATGCGCTCAGAAACAACAATTCCAAAATGTTTGAGCGGCTTGGACCAGATACCGGATATGATGCAATGAATGATGAAGACATTGCAAAACCCCTTTGCCGCGTATTAGATCGGTTAGAACAAGCACATGCATTACCAAAAACCATCCTCTATTCCTTGAATCCAAGGGACAATGTGGTGATTTCAACAATAGCTGGAAGTTTTCAAGATGGAAAAACTCCTGGGAAAATGCAACATGGAACAGCCTGGTGGTTTAATGATACAAAGCAGGGAATGACAGAGCAGATGATGGCACTTTCCAGTATCGGACTGATCAGCCGATTTATTGGGATGCTGACAGATTCACGAAGCTTCCTGTCTTACACAAGACATGAATATTTCCGTAGACTGTTATGTGACATCATTGGAGATTGGGTGGAAAAAGGTGAAGCCCCTAATGATCTCAATTTGCTAGGGGGAATGGTAAAAGGAATCAGCTATGAAAATGCAAAGCAGTATTTTCAATTTGAACGGGCAAATGAGCTTCCGCATAAAAGCAAGATGATATGAACAAAAAGCAAGAATATGAAAGCGTTTTTATGATAAGATGATAAAAAATCATAAAAGGCGGAATAGCATGACAGTCACAATCAAAGATATAGCAAAATTGGCAAACGTTTCTCATACCACAGTATCAAGGGCTTTGAATAATAGTCCTTTTATTAAAGAGAAAACAAAACAAAACATCTTGTCGATTGCAAAACAGCTGAATTACTCACCGAATGTCCATGCCAGAGGCCTTGTCTCACAAAAATCATTTACAATTGGTCTGTTTTTTACGAGTTTAACAGAAGGCACATCCTCAAGTTTCTTTGTTGATGCATTAAAAGGCGTCAACAGTGTGATAACAGAAAACTATCATTTGGTTGTAAGAGGAATTGACGATTTTCACGATTACACAACCATTCATAAACAGCGGTATGATGGTATTTTGCTCATGAGCCAAAGCGAGCATGATGAAGCGTTTATCCATCATGTGAAAAAGCAGGGCATTCCCATTATTGTACTGAATCGCCGTGTAGAAAGTAATCGAGTGATGAATATATTAGCGGATGATGGTGAAGGGGCATACCAAGCTGCACACTATTTCATTCAGCAAGGGCATAAACAAATTGCCATTATTGAAGGGAAAGAAGGGTTTAAATCCACACAGGAAAGAAAAGCTGGTTTTTTGCAAGCACTCATTGACCATCATGTACCTATGAAGAAAGAATACATGATCACAGGCGACTATCATATGAAGAGCGGCTATGAATCAATGGAAGCCTTACTCACTCTTGATGATCCACCAACTGCCCTTTTTTGTTCAAACGATGACATGGCGATTGGTGCGATGAATGCATTGTTTGCAAAAGGTAAAAGGTGTCCTGATGATCTCTCTATTATCGGTTTTGATGATATTTCATTTTCATCTTATACAACGCCTGCCCTCACAACAGTCAAAAAGCCAATTGAAAAAATGTGTGCGCTTGGAGCAGAAGCCATCCTTTCAGTCATCAACGGTGAAAAGCAAGAAGACGATCATCTGGAAAAAGTGTATGTCCACACAGAGCTGATGATTAGAGATTCAGTAAAAAAGGTGCAGTAATCAGCATCTTTTAAATGAAAATGTTCACGTGTGCAAAAAATGTGGGGAGGAAAAGCGTTTGAGACGATTATCCAAAGATGTGTACCCAGTGGCTGAATATCCTGAAACCATTCTACAAATTGGCGAAGGGAACTTTATGCGGGGATTTATGAATTGGCAGATCCAGAAGCTAAACGACTGTACAGATTTTAAAGGAAGAGCAGTGGTTGTTCCTCCTCGAAAAGGATCAGTGACCGCTCTAAATGAACAAGATGGTTTGTACACTTTATGTATTCAAGGGTTTCATGACCAAAAAGAAATGAACGAACGGATCGTCATTCAATCCATCAGCAGGGGAATCAGCACGTATACAGATTATGAAGCCTTTTTACATGTAGCGGAAAGTCCTGATGTGCGCTTTGTCTTTTCTAATACAACAGAGGCAGGACTTGTGTTAAGAAAAGAGGACCGATTAGAAGATCGGCCGCAAGCAAGTTTTCCAGGAAAGCTGACAGCCTTCTTGTATCACCGCTTTAAAGCTTTTTCTGGAGATGAGAAAAAGGGCTTGATCATCTTACCTTGTGAATTGATTGAACAAAACGGTGATCGATTAAGAGAATATGTGATCACTATGGCAGCTGAGTGGAATCTTCCGCCTGATTTTGTGGCTTGGGTCAAGGAAGCCAACACGTTCTGTAATACGTTAGTTGATCGGATTGTCCCAGGATTTTCTCGGAAAGCAGCGGAGACTGTTCAAAAAGAAGAGGGGTATATCGATGAATTGCTTGTCACGGCAGAATATTATCACCTGTTTGTCATTGAAGCACCTTCGTTTGTTCAAAAAGAGCTTCCTTTTCAAGAAGCAGGGTTAAACGTACTTTTTGTGGAAGATATCGCTCCCTATCGTATGAGCAAGGTTCGCATTTTAAACGGTGCACATACAGCGATGGTGCCGATTGCATATGCATGTGGCTTGGACACTGTCAAAAAAGCGGTGGATGATGAGCATGTTGGTGTGTTCATTCGCCGCATGCTTGAGAAGGAAGTGTTGCCAAGTTTGCCACTTCCTGAAGAAGAGCTACTTCTTTATACACAATCCGTTTGGGATCGATTCTGCAACCCTTTTGTCAAACATCAATTACTCGATATTGCCTTAAATGGTGTATCTAAATTTCGGGCGCGTATTCTCCCGTCTCTTCTAGATTATATAGAGCTAAAAAAACAGTTGCCTACGAAGCTTATGTTCTCACTGAGCAGTTTGATTTATTTTTATCAAGTCCATGCAGATCAAATAAAGGATGATGAGTCTGTGATGGCATTCATGAAGGGAGCATGGGAGGAAGTGGACCATTCCTATGAATTAATGGTCGATCAACTTCTTTCAAACGAAGTTTTATGGGGGATGGATTTGACGAGGATCGCAGGGCTGAAGGATGCAGTAGCCGAGCAGCTCACCTGCATACATGAAAATGGCATGAGAGCTGCTGTTCACCAAATACTTCAATATGAAAGTCAGGGGGAGAAGGCATGAGAGACTTTGTTGTGATTCATCCTTCAGATAATGTTGGCATCGCTTTAAAAGTGCTTGAGCAAGGCGAAGAGCTTCAGCACCAAGGTCATACAATCATTTTAAAAGAAACCGTTGCTAAAGGTCATAAATTTGCATTGGCTGAGATCAAAGAAAAAGAGAATATCATCAAATATGGCTACCCCATTGGTCATGCATCCACTGCGATTTCGACTGGAGAATGGGTGCATACGCACAATATCAAAACGAATCTATCAGGTAAGCTCGATTACGAATACCGACCTTCTTTAACAGAAAACCCCTATGAAAAAACGAATCTGACATTCAAAGGGTATAAACGAAAAAATGGCGCAAGTGGTATACGAAATGAGCTTTGGATTGTCCCGACAGTTGGGTGTGTCAATGGCATTGCCGATCAAATCATTCAAATATTTACCGCTGAAATGGGGGGAAGCATCCATCCTTTTGAAACGGCGTTAGTATTAAAACACAATTATGGATGCTCACAACTTGGGGATGATCATGAAAACACAAAAACCATCTTACAAAATGCCGTAAAGCACCCAAATGCTGGAGGGGTTCTCGTTCTAGGGCTTGGCTGTGAAAACAATGACATTGAGGATTTTAAAGCTACATTAGGGGAGTATGACCAGACGAGGGTGAAATTTTTAAGAAGCCAAGAAGTAGGGGATGAGATTGAGACAGGTGTCGCTTTACTCAAGGAAATTTATGACGCAGCGAAAGAAGATCAGCGTGAAGACATTCCGTTATCTGAGCTGAAAATTGGCTTGAAATGCGGAGGATCAGATGGGTTTTCAGGCATTACCGCAAATCCACTTTTAGGTAGACTGTCCGATTTTATTGTGGCTCAAGGCGGAACCACCGTCTTAACAGAAGTGCCGGAAATGTTCGGGGCTGAAACGATCTTAATGGAGAGAGCGGAATCTAAAGCGACATTCGACAATATTGTGCAGATGATCAATGATTTTAAACAATACTTTATGGATCATCGACAGCCAGTATATGAAAATCCTTCCCCGGGAAATAAAGCAGGAGGAATTTCGACATTAGAAGATAAATCTCTCGGCTGCACACAAAAAGCGGGTACTTCCGTTGTAAAGGATGTTTTAACATACGGGGAGCTGCTAAAACGAAAAGGATTGAATTTATTAAGTGCGCCTGGGAATGATTTGGTTGCTTCATCTGCTCTCGCAGCGTCTGGCTGTCAGCTCGTCCTCTTTACAACAGGCAGAGGCACACCGTTTGGCACATTTGTTCCAACGATGAAGGTATCGACCAATACCGCTTTATATGAAACAAAAAAACATTGGATCGACTTTAATGCGGGGGAATTGCTTGAAGATGTACCAGAAGATGTGGTGCTAGAGAAATTCATTGCTACGGTGATTGATGTGGCGAGTGGAAAACTGTTAAATCATGAAAAAAACAATTTTAGAGAGCTGGCCATTTTTAAAACAGGTGTGACACTTTAAGACGTCTGGGGGATGAGGAAATGTCTAAAAAACGGAATTTGATGTATGTGACAGCAGGAACAGTACTAACAGGAATTGGACTCGCACGTTTAGCAAAGCAAGGGAAAAAAGACAAAGAAACAAATGGCATAGATCAGGTGTTAAAGCAGATAAAAGCGCCAAAGTTCCCAGATCGTGAATTCAATGTCATTCATTATGGTGCAGATAACAAAGGGATAGAGCTTTCGACAAATGCTATTCAGTCTGCCATCGATGATGCACATCGTTTGAAAGGAGGGCGTGTACTGATTCCTGAAGGGACATTTTTGACAGGCGCTCTAGAATTGAAAAGCAATGTAGAGCTTCATCTTCATGAAAACGCCTATGTGACCTTCAGCCAAGATACACGTGATTATCTCCCGCTTGTTCTAACAAGATATGAAGGAATTGAGCTTTATAATTATTCACCACTTATTTATGCCCATCATGCAGAAAACATCGCGATTACAGGAGCAGGCACGCTGGATGGGAGAGGGGATGAACACCACTGGTGGCCTTGGAAGTATGGAACAAATGGTCAACCCTCTCAAGATCGGGATCGTCAGCTTCTTTTTGAAATGGCTGAAAAAAGAATACCAGTGGAAGAAAGAGTGTTTGGCGAAGGCCATTATTTAAGATCAAGCTTTATCCAGCCATACAATTGCCAAAACATTCTCATTGAAGGAGTAACCGTAAAGGATTCACCGATGTGGCAAGTCCATCCGGTGTTAAGTGAAAACGTCATCGTCCGTGGGGTGAATATCATCGGTCATGGCCCAAATACAGATGGTGTGAATCCAGAGTCGTGCCGACATGTGCTCATTGAAGATTGTTATTTTGATAATGGCGATGATTGTATTGCCATTAAATCGGGCAGAAATGAGGACGGCCGGAGAATCGGTGTTCCATCTGAAAACATCGTCATTCGTAGAAATACGATGCGTGATGGTCATGGCGGAGTAACGATCGGGAGTGAAATCTCTGGAGGCGTCAAGTATGTATATGCAGAGGATAATGTCATGGACAGTCCGAACCTCGACAGGGCATTGCGCATTAAGACCAACTCTGTCAGGGGCGGTACCATTGAACACATCTATTTTAAAAACAATCTAGTGAAAAGCTTAAAGCATGAGGTGGTCTGTATCGACATGATGTATGAGGAAGGGGATGCCGGTCCGCATAGGCCTGTAGTCCGTCATATTGAAGTAGAAGGGTTAAAAAGCAGCGGAGGACGATATGGTGTCAAGATCGTCGCATACTCACATTCCCCGGTCACACACTTTAAAATGAAAGACTGTGTCATTGACGATGTCACGTACCCTCTTTCATTGGAACATGCAGTATCTCCTTCATTTCAGAAAGTTGTCATTAATGGTGAACATATCAACCAATAGCGGAAGTGAAAACAGCCACGTCAAAGGCTGTTTTTCTTTTATAAGGACAGACAAGACGTATTCTGAATCACATATACAACCTATCTGCTCTGTAGTATAATATTCCCGAAATTAGAAAAGAATTGACGAAAGAGATGACGTCAAGCAGTACATAAAGCAGGGGGTTTATTGATGAAGAAGTTAACTGGTATTTGGCTATCATTGTTACTTGTGATCGGTGTTTTAGCAGGGTGTGCAGGTGCGGAAACGGACCAAAAAACAAACAGTTCAAAGCCTAAAGAGACAGCGGCTACGGCATTTCCTGTATCCATCAAAGATGCAGCTGGTAAAACCGTTGAAATCAAAGAACAGCCTAAACGAATTGTTTCGTTAATTCCAAGTAATACAGAGGTTGCCTATGCCCTTGGCCTTGGAGATAAAATCGTAGGTAGATCAGACTTTGACAACTATCCAAAGGAAGTAGAAAAGGTGGAGAAGATTGGCGGTCTTGATTTCAATGTAGAGAAGGTTATTTCCTTAAAACCTGATCTTGTCTTAGCACATGCATCACAAATGAGTTCAAAAGACGGATTTAAACAGCTTGAAGATGCAGGTATTCAAGTGCTGACTGTTAATGATGCAGCTTCCTTCAAAGATGTGTATAAGTCTATTAATATGATTGGTGAAGCAGCTGGCGTAAAAGAGGCATCAACGAAGCTTGTAGACGAGATGAAATCAAAACTGAATGACATCAAAAAACAAGCAGAATCCATCTCCAAAGACAAACAAAAAACAGTTTTTGTCGAAGTATCAGGTGCGCCTGAAATTTATACAACAGGTAAACAAACGTTTATGGACGAAATGTTGTCTGTCATTCATGCAAAAAATGCTGCTGGCGACCAAACAGGCTGGGTGCAAATGACGGAAGAATCAATTATTAAACGAAATCCTGATGCCATCGTTACGATTGATGGCGCAAGTTTAGCTGATCTGAAAAAAAGAGACGGCTGGAAGGCGATCAAAGCAGTCAAAGAAAAACAAGTCTTTCAATTGAATACGGATCTGGCATCACGACCGGGACCGCGATTGGTTGAAGGAGTGGAGGCTCTTGCGAAAAGCATCTATCCTGACACGTTCAAATAAAATCATCATCGCATACACAGCAAGTGCTTTACTTCTTGTCGTGAGTATTGGAATGGGAATCTCATTTGGCAGTTTAGGGATTCCCATTCCTTCTATACTTCGGATCTTTGTTCATGAAGTATTTGGAATTCAGGCCGGAACCATTGATGTAATTGACCGCAATATTATGATGAATATCCGACTGCCGAGAGTGATATTAGCGGCGTTAGTCGGAGCAGCTCTGGCGTTATCTGGTGCAGCCTTTCAAGGTTTATTAAAAAATCCTCTCGCTGACCCTTATACACTTGGGGTATCTCAAGGGGCATCTGTGGGGGCTGTAGCCACATTGTTTTTCAGTTTGCAGTTTCCTTTGCTTGGCAGTTTTACACTGCCTTTTTTGAGTATGACAACAGCGCTTGTCACACTATGTCTCGTCCTCTTTTTTGCCCGTATGGTTCACCGAGGAATGAGCATTTCTTCTTTAATTTTGACGGGGGTCATCTTTAGCTCTTTTTTAGGAGCCCTCATTTCATTAATGATTGCGTTAACAGGTGATGATTTAAAAGAGATTATTCATTGGCTTCTAGGCAGTGTGTCTATGAGAGGCTGGCGATATATTGCTCTTTTCCTTCCTTTTTTCCTCATTGGTACATTTGCATTGATCTTGATGGGAAGAGATTTAAATGTGATGACATATGGCGAAGAAAAGGCAAAACTGTTAGGGGTTCATGTGAAACGGAGCAAATATGTGGTGTTGCTTGCTGGTTCGATTCTGACTGGAAGTGCGGTGGCTGTGTCAGGAACGATCGGATTTGTAGGACTGGTGATTCCACATTTTATCCGTCTTTTATCCATTACGGATCATCGTCATTTGCTGCCTTTGTCGATGCTGAATGGTGCTTCTTTTCTCGTTCTAGCAGATGTGCTCTCCCGTACGATCATTGAACCGACTGAATTGCCTATTGGCATCATTACGGCGTTAATTGGTGCTCCTGTCTTTGGCATCATCCTCATCCGCAGATATAGAGGAGGGACGCATCTATGATTCAAGTGAAGGAAGTTAGAGGAGGATATGGTGAAAAAGAGGTCATTCACGGCGTGAGTTTTGAAGTGGAGCGAGGGGAATTCCTCGGCATCCTTGGTCCGAATGGGAGCGGTAAGACAACGCTACTTAAAATGATCGCATGTATTTTAGCACCTGAGAGCGGCCAAGTAACACTAGATGGCCATCCAGTTCAATCCTACCGGCCAAAGGCACTTGCGCAAAAATTGGCGGTTCTTCCCCAGAAGACCGATCAAGCCTTTTCATTTACAGTGGAAGAAACGGTCCAGTTTGGGCGTTATCCTTATCAGAAAGGGTGGCTACAATCTGTTACAAAAGAAGATATCGAGATTGTCAGCAAGGTGATGGACCAAACAGATATTGCTCAATTTAAGGATCAATCCATCCATGAGTTAAGCGGTGGAGAACAGCAGCGGGTTTACTTAGCTCAAGCGCTGGCTCAGTGCCCTGACTATTTATTGCTGGATGAACCAACCAGTTTTCTTGATTTAGCTTATCAAAAAGAGTTACTCGATTTGATTAAACAAGAGACGGTTTCCTCTAACTTAACGGTGATCGGTGTGTTTCATGATGTGAACATTGCCAGTTTGTATTGTGACCGTCTGCTTTTGCTGAATGAAGGAAAGACGGACATGCTGGGAGAACCGCATCATGTGTTGACCACCGAACGGGTGAACCGGGTGTATGAAACAAATGTAACACCTCTCCAACATCCACTGCGGGCAAACCCTCAGCTGGTAATTGAACCTGCGTCCATCTCTGAACATTCAAGGCTGAACTTAGCGGATGGGTGGAAAACATATGGCGCAAACGGAATGACATTTTCTACTCATCAGCCATTGCGCATCCTTTCATCACATGAGAAAAGCGGGGGTTTCTTTTGGACACGGTCCCTTGGCACGGGAACTGAAGCACTCCATGACATGCTGGATGATGAGGAAGGGTACTTATTTCTTGGTCAATCTGATGGGCCAAAGCAATACGCCGCTGAAGATGACGAGGACGATGTCCTTCTTTATGGGATGCATCAAGAAGGAGAGCTGTCCGTTTGGCTTGTGCTGAAAGGAACGATATCAGATGGTGCGTCTGTCCAGCTAATGGGCGAGCTGATGCACTTCATTAAACAAGAGACAAGTATCCAGGTACATCATCTTTGTATCGCTGCTGCCAATGCAGACGAAAAGGAGCATACTGCTCATTTACATGAAAGAGTCAGACTGAAAGTGAAGCATCTTCTTCATACATTGAATGCCATGAAAAAGTGAACCGGTTGGTTCACTTTTTTTTAGGGATTCATGATTTTATATTTAAATCACAGTGACTTTAGTAAAACAAATACATTTTTTCCACTTCAGGGTATACTAAAAGGAATAAGCAACGGATAAGGGGGAACCTCAATGAAACTTTATACAAAAACCGGAGATCAAGGTCAAACAGGCTTGATTGGCGGGCGGGCTGATAAAGATGACGCAAGAGTAGAAGCGTACGGTACATTAGATGAGGCGAATAGTTTGATTGGACTAGCCCATGCAAACTTAAGGCAGCATGGCGAATTGTTTCAAGATATTCTATCTGAGCTGATGGTCATTCAGCATGAACTGTTTGACTGCGGCGGTGATTTAGCAGCGGTGAAACCACCGAAAGAAGGCAAGTTAAAAGAAGAATCTGTCACAGTCCTTGAAAAGCGAATGGACGTGTATGTAGAAGAAGCCGCGCCACTGACTAAATTTATTTTACCTGGGGGCCAGGAAGGTGCTGCCCTCTTACATGTAGCGCGAACAGTCGTCAGGAGAGCCGAGCGGCATATTGTGACACTCGCAAAGCAGGAGGAAATTCCAGCAGTTACGCTCACATATGTGAACCGTCTATCCGATTATTTATTTGCTGCCGCCCGTATTGTGAATCATCGGCTCGGTGAAGCAGATGTTGAATATGAACGAAGTGCAGATGTGTTTCGTTCTTAATGAGGAAAAGCACTCTTCTAGTCGAAGAGTGTTCAGCGTGTAGACAAACCCTCGCATTCTTTGTCAGTCCTGCGTGCCGGTGCTCACGAATGTCCAATTCGCTCTGCGCCAGTACTCGTTCTTCCTAGACTGCAAAGGTTTTCTATCACGTTGAAAAGAAGACAAAGGGCTAAAATCAAGTTCATTTTAGCCCTTTGTCAATAATCTGAGCACTCTTCTAGTCGAAGAGTGCTTTTTCTATAGATTCAACCGTTCAGTCTGAGCCATGTTACGACTCTGGTCGCAATCAAAGATCAATCTACGACACGTTTTGTCGGCTTCCTTTTTTGACTATAGTTAAAGCAAGGAGCAAGAAAGGAGGCATGAAGATGAAAATCACAAGTAAAACCATCATCGGTTCAATCCTGATGTTTATCGGTTTATCCATCTTCTTTGGTGGTTCATTGGGCGGGCTGATCCCGACTTTGATTGGGGCGTGGCTCATTTATGTAGGTGTCAAAAAATATGATAAAGGCAGTAAAACAACAGGGGTCATACTCTCTATTATCGGTGTATTGCTCGTCGCACAGTCGCTGCCATTTTTACTCGGAATCGCGTTTGCTGGAGTACTTCTCTACTTTGGCTGGAAGATGATCAATGGTGAATCTGCAAAGGAATCATCCGGCAGAACAACATATATGGAGCCAAACACGGCACCGAACATGGAAGAATCTATGCACACGTCATTTGATCAAGAATGGGAAGACTTTTTAAAGAAAAAATAAAGGGAGGAATATGAAATGGTATTAAGAAGAGTACGTGATATGATTGTTGCAACAGTCAATGAAGGCTTAGATAAACTGGAGAATCCGCGTGTCATGCTGAATCAATATGTTCGTGATATGGAGGACGATATTGCCAAAGCGAAACATGCGATCATTAAACAGCAAACCATTCAGCAAGGTTTCTTGAGAAAAGCAGAAGAAACAGAAGCATTTGCTGATAAGCGAAAGAAACAGGCGGAGCTGGCGTTTCATGCAGGAGAAGAAGAACTTGCACGGAAAGCACTGACTGAAATGAAGTATTTTGAAGAAAAGCACAACGAATATCAAGAAGCCTATCAGCAATCTGTTAAACAGCTGAAAGAGCTGAAAGAACAGTTGCAGCATCTAGAAACAAAGCTGCGTGATGTTAAAGACAAGAAGCAAGCGCTGATTGCAAGAGCCAATGCCGCACAGGCAAAGCAGCATATGAATGAATCTATGAATAAGGTTGATAGTGAAAGTGCTTATAAAGAATTTCTACGCATGGAGAACCGTATAGAGGAAATGGAGACAAAAGCGGGCAGTTATGCACAATTTGGCGATCAGGGTGCATATGCTCATCTTGATTACGCTGATGAGGTTGAAAAGGAATGGCAAAAGCTTAAGCGATCAAAGCAGCTTGAGAAACAGCCGGCAAACTAATGGAAATGTGTCAAAACGGAAGAAAAACAGGATTTTTCTTCCGTTATTTGATTTCTTTCTGTTTCGCTTTTCCTTATAATAAAAAGGTCAAAGGATAAAGGGATGATATAAATGAAACGGTTCATTGGTCTAATTTGTATACTTGTTGGTGTTTTTTTGATGATTGGGATGCTTTTCAAAAATGGAGATCTCTTTCATTTGAGCTTTTCTCGTGATAAAGCGGTCACAACAGCTTCAGCGAAAAAGGATGAGGTTGAACAATTAGATATCTCTCTTTCTGGATTTCGCATCAAGGTGAAGCCGGAAGATCGTTCGGATATTTCTGTGATGGTTGTGAATGGAAAAGGGAAAATGTATGCGGAACAAACAGGCGGAACATTCAAAGTCCGTGCTGAAAATAAAGGATTTTTGTTTTTCTCTGCATTTGAAAAAGGAGAACTCTTAGTCAAAATTCCAACAGATTATCATAAAGATGTGAAAATAACAGGTGGAATCGGCGTGAGCGAAGTAAATGGCGAAGGAAAGCTGTCTCTTCAAGATGTGACGCTCAAATCAACGAGCGGAAACCTCACAGCTGAGAATTTCTCAGCAAATCGTGTGGAAATCAAAGCGACTTCTGGCAGACTTTCAGTGTCTCATATTGATGCGAAGGAAAGTGATATTGGTGCCACTTCTGGTCGTGCTGATATTCAAGATGTAAAAGGAAAGCTGCAATTAGGCATGACAAGCGGCAGGCTGACAGCAAGCTTTGATACAATTGATTCACCAGTCGACTTTCACATGACATCAGGCAGTGCGAAATTTAACTTGCCAGATGAGGGAGATTTCAAAGTCCAAGTGAAAAAAACGAGTGGACGTATTGATCATTCGTATGATTTTGACCAAGCGGATAGTGAAGGCCGAGGTTTTACAGGCACGCATGGGAAAGGGACACACTTAGTCGATATTGAGATGACAAGCGGAAACTTAAAATTGCGGTAAACAAACGTAAAAAGGAAGGAGGCGAGTCAACTGCGTTTTTCTAGAAATCAAATTTTAGGCATCATTGTGGTGATTTTCGGTATAAATCTTTTTCTCAAAATTATTGGGATTGGGGCAGACCTATTTTGGCCAGTGTTTTTTGCTCTAGCTGGTTATTGGCTGCACTCTCGATCTAAACGTTGGCTCGGTTCGGTTTCCTATATTTTTGCAGGCTTTCTCTTCTTGAAGTTTCTACTAAATATCACGTTTAGTTTGACTGGGTATTTATTTGCTGCCTTTTTGATCTATGCGGGCTATCGTTTATTGAAAAACAAACCTGTTTTTGATGTCGATAAAAAGGATTCATCAGACGATGGAAAGCCTTCACTGAAAGTCAATCTTGAAAAAGAGGGCGATCAGAAGAAAACAAAAAGCCAGACGAAGCCGCGCAAGGAGCATGATTTCTTTATCGGTGAAGTCAGGCTGATGAAAAAACCATTTCAATTAAGCGATTTGACCATTTCAGGTTTTATTGGCGATGTCAAAATCGACTTATCAAAGGCAATCATTGCTGAGGAAGAGAGCACGATCGTCATTAGTGGGCTCATCGGAGATGTCGATATTTATGTACCTCAGGATATTGAAGTATGTGTGAGTGCTTCGGCTGCGATTGGTGATATGAAAATCATTGATGAAAAAAGAAGCGGGTTCGGCAGTAAAGTGTATGTCATGACAAATGATTATGATGAGAGTAAGCGAAAAGTGAAAATCTCCATTTCTCTCCTGATTGGGGATGTGGATGTGAGGTACTTATGAGGAAACTGCATTTAGGCATCCAGTGGCAATCTGTTCGTCTTGCAGTCGGTATCTCGCTTGGTGTTGTCATCATGACGACACTCCCGATGTTTTTTTATTACCAGCTTGATCCCATGATTTTGCTGTCTACGCGGTGGTTCGGCATCCCGTTTTTTTGTATTTTACTCATTATTAGTCTCGCCATTGGTGTATCAGCGGGGCATGTGTTTGGCTATCAGCATAAGAAGCGGCTGGATCAGCTTGTAGAGTCGATTTTGAAGTTTGAAAATGGGAATTTTGCCTATAGACTGCCTTCTCTAGGTGATGATGAAATTGGTTTGGCGGCAGATCAATTAAATGAAATGGCGAAACGAGTGGAAGGGCAAGTAGCCTCCTTACAAAAGCTTTCAAATGAGCGAGCTGAATGGCAGGTTCAAATGAAAAAATCGGTTGTCTCAGAAGAGCGTCAGCGTCTAGCGCGTGAGCTGCATGATGCAGTCAGCCAGCAGCTATTCGCCATTTCGATGATGACGTCTGCGATTCTTGAAGGGATGAAGGAAAAGGATGAAAAGATTTTAAAGCAAATGCGTCTTGTGGAACGAATGGCTGGCGATGCACAAAATGAGATGCGTGCACTCCTCCTGCATTTAAGACCGATCACCCTTGAAGGAAAAGACTTGAAAAAAGGCTTGATTGAGCTACTCAATGAATTTCAGGCAAAGCAGCCAATTGATATTGATTGGGAAATAGAAGATGATGCTCCGCTGTCTAAAGGGGTGGAGGACCATCTGTTCCGAATTGTGCAAGAAGCCCTTTCCAATGTGTTTAGGCATGCAAAGGCGACAAAGGTGACAGTACGTCTGCTTATTCGGAACCGTCAAGTTCAGTTGAAAATTATCGACAACGGGATTGGTTTTCAAACAGATCATGTGAAGACTGCTTCCTACGGACTTGAATCGATACGAGAAAGAACAAGTGAAGTAGGCGGTGTCGCAGAGATTATGTCATTTGAGGGAAAAGGCACACAAATTGATGTGAAGGTTCCCATTTTTGATGAAGGAAAAGGAGAGAACGTTCGATGATTCGAGTGCTTTTAATTGACGATCACGAAATGGTGAGAATGGGTCTTGCTGCTTTTTTAGAGGCACAGGCGGATATTGAAGTCATCGGTGAAGCGTCAGATGGACAAAAAGGTGTAGAACTAGCGGTTGAATTAAAGCCAGACGTGATTTTAATGGACCTTGTTATGGAAGGCATGGATGGCATCGAAGCAACGAAAAGAATTTGTCAAGAAATAGAGGATGCTCGGATTATTGTACTGACGAGCTTTATTGATGATGATAAAGTGTATCCAGTTATTGAGGCTGGTGCATTAAGCTATCTTTTAAAAACATCGAAAGCAGGAGAAATTGCTGATGCCATCAGGTCTGCGAGTATCGGCGAACCAAGACTTGAATCAAAAGTAGCTGGAAAGGTCATGAACAAACTCCGCCATTCATCAAATGGGTCCATTCTGCACGATTCGTTAACCGCAAGAGAGATGGAAATATTAAAGCTGATTGCCGATGGGAAATCGAATAAGGTCATTGCTGAGGAATTGTTTATTACCATCAAAACAGTCAAGACGCATATTACCAACATTCTTTCCAAGCTCGATGTAGAAGACCGCACACAAGCAGCCGTGTATGCACATCGCCATAAGCTGATTCAATAAAAAAACAGCTTTCAAATGAAAGCTGCTGGAACATGCGCAAAATTAGTCCTTCTGTCCTGTGATTGGACGTTCGGATAGTTGATGGAGCTCAGGAACTGGAAAAGCCTCCTGCTCCTCGGCCGATTTGTCTTCCAGGGTTTTCTTCAACTCGGAAAGCAGTTTGACGCTTTCCTTTGCCACTGCCGCTTTTTTCTCTTGCAAATCAATGATCTGTGAAAGTCCAACAAATAAACCGCCTCCAATCAGAAGGAGCGCAGGGGTTTGTCCATAATAAATCACGATCAAAAATGTGCTTGAAAAGCTGTCGGCTTCAATGAAGAAATCTTCTTTTGATTGCATGAATACCACGACTAACAGAAGTATTCCTAGAATCAAAAATAGAATGCCGGCCGAAAGTAAAGCTCGTTTCATGATTGACACCCTTTTTTTCTTACCATTTTAACATACTCTATAAGGATTGTGTTGCGCCCTTAGTCCCGAAGTCACGGATTTTCACATTTACCTTGTAACGAATATCGGATTCACTAAAAATGTCATCCCAATGTTTTGCTTCTTTTCGGAATTCCTTCGGATAGGCAATACTCGCTTTTTGATAAAATCCACAAATATCTGCTTTGATCTCATGCTGTAATTCCCCGATAAAATCTTTTACATTTTCCTCAAGTCGATGTGCCACGACTTTCTCAATTTCTTGGAGATATTTTTCATTAAATGCGTTTTCTCGTTCATTCCAATCCTCAGACAATCTTCCATCGAGTTCAACTGACACATCAAATTCATATTTGCCACTGGCTGCTTTATGGGTGTCGATGTTGTGTTTGATTTTAAAGATCTCAAAAGAATAAATGCTATGTTCATATTGGAATTCAATCACTCCGCCTTTAGCGTCTCCAGTCAACAGGTTGTAAGACTGCACTGCTAAAGGAGAAATGTTGGTGAGAAATCGTTTGTTCTGAATAATCGAGGCGCCGTCCAGCATTAATTTTCCCTGACTGACAGTGACTTTCGGAATGGCAAAGGATACGTTGTTTTGCATAGCAGAAGAAATATCTCCTAAGGAAACGGGCTTGAACATACGAATGGTCGTTTTTGTATTCGAAGAAATATCGTATAAGGTGGAAGCGGCAGGCTGGCCGTCGTCATTGATTTTCAACATATCTCCAGGCTTCTCAGAAGCCATAAAGACAAGGCTTCCTCTTCGTGTTTCATTGTCCCGAATGAATTGATTGATGACCAAATCGAAATTATTTTCATTGATAAGGTCTTGAGAAAACAAATAAACCCTCAGCTGCTGAGCAAAAATGCGGTGTGTTTTTAGGGCCGTCGTACGAAAAATTTGGTGTATGGAATCACCGCTTGTTTCAATAATCTTCGTCGGATCTTTCACGCTTGATTCTTGCTCAATTTTTTGCGGAACGAGCACCTGCATAGACAGCTTCAATTTATGTCCGTCATCTCCTTTATCTACAGCAAATCCAATTGCCATGTTGAGCTCCTCGATATTTGTACTATCCCAGCACCCGCATAATAGAATCAGTGAGAAGAGCGCAAGAACCGCTTTCTTTTTCATGCTGTTTTCCGCCTCCTTTTGAAAAATACGATGATAAATAAAAGAAACGGGAGTATACCAAATAGAAGAAAGAACAAGTTGTTTACGTAGGTTAAATAGTCTCGGACCGTATCAACATCTTTTGGGAAAAGAGCGGCAAAGAAGATCACAATGCCCATCAAGGCGAGCGCGATTTTTTTAGGGAATTTAGTCAATTTGATGACTCCTATCGTAGCAAAAAACGTATATCCTACAAAGCTCGTATAAAGCTGGACAAGCCAAACAATCAGCAAAAAGGATTCAATCCGTTCAATAAAAATCCCCTGAATATCAAATGATTGAAATAAGGCAATGGTCGGCCACGTCAGAGTCGCCGTTTCTTTCACCGTGAGCGCACCAACCACAAGAATATAGGTGAAAATATAGATGATCGCAGGAATCAAAAAGCCGATGGAGCCATATGCAAAAGTGTGTTTTTGCGTATTCATATAGGCAGGCATGAAAAGCATCATTTCAATGCCGACAAACGAAATGGCCGAAGCATTCAAGGAATTGAAAACAGGGGAAATGCCCTCTCCTAAAACTGGCCGTAGGTTATCGAGCTTAAACTCTTGTACACTAAGTCCGTAGGCTACAAATAAGATGATGAGTGTGACAATCAGAAAAAAAGGGCACAGTCGGGCAAAATCACCAATCCCCCCAATCACAAGGTAAAAACCAACCAAAATAAAGCTGATCATCGTCACCGCTACAGGTGTGTTTTGAAGTAGAAAGAATTTCACCATCTCAGACATAGCCCGTACTTCATAGCTGGCAACGCCGAGAAAGTAAATAATAATCAACAGGTTGGCAAGTGAGCCAATCCATTTCCCAAGCCCTTCTTTTGTATAGTCATAGTAGGAAGAAAAGGAAACCTTTTTCATCATGAGCACATTGACAAAAATGAACACAATGTATATCACACTCATGAGTAAGAGTGCAATCCAGCCGTCAGGTGTTTGCGCAGCTTGAGCCATTGATCTTGGCAGAATCATCATACTTGCGCCTAGCGTGGTATTGGCGATAATGGCACTTGCCTGATAGCTTGTGATCGACTCTTTATGATTGACCATGTCGTTCCCCTTTCTTTTGATTTTTCAAAGGCAATCTGATGATGGAATTGTCCTCATTTTTATAACTGAAAACAAAATCTGGTGAAAAATATGGGGTGCCAAAGCTTTTTTGTCTTGTCAAATGAGTGAGTAAGACGAGCATAAACAGGACAAGTCCATATAAACCGAATGCAGCTGCAGTAAACATGGATACAAATCGAAGGACACGAAATGATATCCCCATTCCATATTGAGGAAAGGTAAAGGATGCAAGTGCAATGACGCTAACAATAATGACCATAATGGAGCTAACGATATGGGCTTGTACGGCTGCCTGCCCAATGACAACACCGCCCACAAGTCCGATTGTTTGTCCAAGTGGATTAGGAAGCCTTAACCCAGCCTCTCGCAGCAGCTCAATGGTCATTTCCATGATGAGTGCTTCCACAATAGGAGGAAAGGGGACATTCTCTCGTGTGCTTGAGATGGAAATAGCTAAAGTTGTGGGCAAAAGACCTTGATGGAAGGACACAAGGGCAATATAAATGGCTGATAAAAACAATGTGAGAAAGATGGACGTAAAACGCAGCAAACGAATAAGAGAGGCGGCGATCCATCTTTCATAATAATCATCAGGTGACTGCATAATTATCGCAAGGGAAGCAGGCACAATTAAGATAAAAGGCGAATGATCAACAAAGATGGCGACGCGCCCATTGTTTAAAGCAGATGCCACTTTATCAGGCCGTTCTGTGTTTTGAATTTGCGGAAAAGGAGAATACACATTGTCTTCAATGAGCTCCTCAAGAATGCCAGAGTCTTGAATATCATCAATCGTGACTTGTTTGAGACGCTTTTTTACCTCTTTTAAAACAGAGGGCTCAACGATACCATCAATGTACATGATCGATACTTGGGTGTATTTCTTTTCACCGATTTTCATGTCTACTGTTTTGAGATCAGGGTTTTTCAAACGCTGTCTGACGAGAGCTAAGTTCGTGTTGATATCTTCAATGAAACCAATTTTTGGTCCTCTTACGACGGTTTCAGACGTAGCATCTCCTAAATTGCGTTTCTTCGTTCCGTGTGTTTCTAAAATATAAGCATGTTGAAATCCGTTAATCAGTACGACACAATGTCCTTGGAAAATAGCATCTACTAGTTCTTCAGAGGTTTTTACCGTACGGGTAGTCATCATCGATAAATTGGATTCTAGCTTCTCTTTTGTTAGAGAGGCATGATCTTGCAATAGCAGCTTTAAGAAGGATTGAATCTGCATCGCTTCGTTCATTTCTTTAATGTATAAATAGTAGACAACCTGTCCATGAGGCAATGTTTTTTTCTCATGGATCAAATCATCCATGTCCTTTAACTGAGGGAGAATGACAGAGAGATTATCGTATAAGTGCTCTTTCAATGGAGTTTGATTCAAAAGGATCACCCGCCTCAATTTCTTTTTCTTAGCATTACCTGCTTGAAAAAACAATATTCTGTGTTTTATTATTTTGTGGTATATGAAAGAATCACGGTGTTGGAGGAAAGAAGATGGCGCAAATTCGTTTAGCAGGAACAAAAGAGGAGATCGACCGTATTCTACAGTCGTTTGACAAGCATTATGAGGTGACCTATACGTCAAAAGATTACGGAAAAACCAATCCGAAATACAAATATTCCAAAGATGTTCGTGTTTATATTGAACTAAAATTAAAATAAAGATAAAATTTTAATTGAAAACGCTTAAAGGATTTTCGTTTTTTGTATAGAATAGAGTTGAGTGATGAAGCTATGGAGGGATACATAATGACAGAATTTAGAATCGAAAAAGATACAATGGGCGAAATCAAGGTGCCAAAGGACAAGTTCTGGGGTGCACAAACACAACGAAGCAAAGAAAATTTCAAAATCGGTTCTGAGAAAATGCCAAAGGAAGTTGTGAATGCGTTTGCAATTTTGAAACGTAGCACAGCGATTGCCAACGAACGTCTTGGCAACTTAGAAAGTGAAAAAGCAGAAGCGATTGCTGCTGTATGTGATGACATCATCAGTGGAAAATATGACGAGCATTTCCCGCTTGTTGTATGGCAAACAGGAAGTGGAACACAAAGTAACATGAACATGAACGAAGTCGTTGCAAATAGAGCAACTGCTTACTTGAAAGATAAAAATAGTGAATTCAGCATTCACCCGAATGACGATGTCAACCGTAGCCAAAGCTCAAATGATACATTCCCAACGGCTATGCACGTGGCAGCTGTTTTAGCTGTGTACAAAAAGCTATTGCCTGCGATTGACCAGTTAAGAGCGACGCTTGATGAGAAAGCAAAAGCATACCAAGAAATCGTGAAAATTGGCCGTACGCATTTGCAAGATGCAACACCACTTACAGTTGGCCAAGAGATTAGCGGCTGGGTGTACATGCTTGACCGTTCAAAAGAAATGATTTTAGAATCTACTGAAAAAATGAGAGAACTTGCGATTGGCGGAACAGCTGTTGGGACAGGAATTAACGCACATCCTGAGTTTGGCAAATACGTGGCAGAAGAAATCAGCCAGTTAACAGGTCAAACGTTCAATTCTTCACCAAATAAATTCCATGCGCTCACAAGCCATGATGAAATCACATATGCACACGGTGCGCTTAAAGCTCTTGCAGCTGACTTAATGAAAATTGCCAATGATGTGAGATGGCTTGCAAGTGGTCCTCGCTGCGGAATTGGTGAATTGATCATTCCTGAAAATGAGCCAGGCAGCTCCATTATGCCAGGAAAAGTCAACCCAACTCAAAGTGAAGCTTTAACAATGGTTGCCGCACAAATCATGGGGAATGATGCAACGATCGGTTTTGCCGCAAGCCAAGGAAACTTCGAGCTGAACGTATTTAAGCCGGTCATCATCTATAACTTCTTGCAGTCAGTTGAATTGCTTGCTGACGGCATGAACTCATTCCATGACAAGTGTGCCGTTGGAATTGAACCAAACCTAGAAACAATCGAGAAAAACCTGAATAATTCATTGATGCTTGTGACGGCACTGAACCCGCACATCGGATATGAAAATGCAGCGAAAATTGCGAAGCTTGCGCACAAAGAAGGTTTAACGTTAAAAGAAGCTGCCCTTCAATTAGAGCTATTAACAGAAGAGCAGTTTGAAGAGTTTGTGAAACCAGAAGAAATGGTGACACCGAAAGCAAAATAAAAACCAGAGGCCTCTGTGCCTCTGGTTTTTTTAATGGAAACTCCCTGAAATCAGAAAAGAAGTTTGATTGTTTGTCACAATCATAAACCCAGGGCAACCAAGCCCTGGGTTTTATAAATGATCTTCTTTTAAAATGCGTAATAAGGAGCCTGAGACCGGCTGAAGTGGTGTGTATAATTTCAATTGGTAAAGCATGCCTTTGACGATGACTTGTCTTGGTTTTTGTTTGTTTAACTCATTTTCTAAAATGCCAAGCGCTTCAAATAAATCTGGCTCGTCTTTCACTTCATAATGTGCTTCTGCCAGTTCTCTTAATTCTTTTAATAGTGATTCTGTGAGCGGGTCAAATGATCGTTCATAAATCGGGCCGAACCAGTCGCTTGCTTGGTCCACAGAAATGAGTGGATGGTCATTGCGCTTCATCATACCGCCCATTAGATCATCGATACGGTGAATCATTGTTGCGGCAAGCTCCTCTGCTTCGAGCTGAAAATCATATAAAATGGCAAGCTCAAAGTAAACGTGACTCATGCCCTCAATCGTTAAACATAGATCAGCCATATAAGGAATGGCTGCATCTCCATACACTTGCTTAATGTTATCAATGTGCAACTGAATCGTCGCAAGTCGAATTTGCTTTGCGAGCTGCTGTGTTTCTTCGTTCAATGGGAGCGCCCTGTCGCTTAGCTGCATTTTAATAAAATCTTTTTGCTGCAAAATATTATCGTAATAGACAGTGAGCTGTTTCCGGTAGGCCTCTTTTGGTGTGCCGCCCTCTGTTTGAACCTCATGAATCCGGGTAAATACCTTATCGTAATAGTAATGCAAGATCGAAATAAGCAGTGCTTCTTTCGATTTGAAATAAAGGTAAAACGCACCCTTTGACATGTGGCATTCATCTGCAATTTCCTGAACAGACGTTGTATTATAGCCTTTGCTGGCAAATAACTTCATACCAGCCTCAATAATCATTTTTTCTTTCTTTTTCAATATGAATGTCATCCTTTCTTACCGAGAGACAAATGTCTTAGGAAACGTGCGCAAAGAGATGTGACTTATCGGTCATAAACGACAAAACTTTTCAAAAATTAATCAGATTGTAACTTGTTTTTTACAGTGTAATTCTTTATATTATAAAGTAAGGTGACCAACCGGTCAAAAAATGTGAAAGGATGATGTTCCATGAGAGAAATTGATGATATGATTAGACGCTTGAAAGCAAAAGGAATTCAAGTAGAAAAAGTCAAAATGCCGAAAGAGACAACCATTGAAAAGAAATGGATGTATCAAGCTGGCAAGAAGATCAAAGCCACATACCGTGATTTCAATGGGTATTCATTCATATAAAAAAAGACTGCGGTGTAAAACCTACAGCCTCTTCTTTGGAACAGTGATCGTATAGCGTACACCTAGTTCATCATTTTCAATTGATATGGACGCTTGATGCATTGAAAGAATTCGTTTGACAATGCTTAATCCAATGCCGAATTCGCCCTTTTTTCCCTTACTAAAAGGTTCGTATAGGCTGGATAGCATGTGTTCTTCAATTGGAGGGCCATCATTACGAATGACGATGCGAATTTGATCCTCTTCCTGCTTCATATGAATATCAATTTTACTTTTTGCGTAACGCAGTTGATTTTCTAATACATTTTCAAATAATTTGCTCCATTGTTCTGGATCGCCTTCAAGTGCAGCCTCATCATCTAAGTCCACGTTCCACTGCAATTCATTTTTCGACCAGCGTAAACGGTCAACCACTTCCAGCATTGTATTACTCACAAGGAAGGGAGAATGCGCCGGATGTTGTTTTGATAAATAATCAAGCTTTGTTAAATACAGCAAATCTTTGATTTTCTTCTCAAGCTTTTCCGCTTCGCCTTCAATCACTTCCACCGTTTGTTCAAGATCTCCTTTAGGGAAAATTCCATCTTTAATAGACTGCGTATAACCGCGGATGACCATCACAGGTGTTTTTAAGTCGTGTGATATATTTTGCAAAAGCGTTCGTTCTGTTTCGTCCTTTTGAATGAGCTTTTGTCTCATTTCTTCAATCGTATGCCCCAGTTTGCCAATTTCATCTTGCCGGTCAACAATCACAGGATCGTCCCAGTCTTCTTGTGCAATGCGCTTGACGTGCTTTTCAAACGCGACGATTGGACGTGATAAGTAGCGGGCGAGCCAAATCGATGGAATCCAGCTTAGTACAATAACCGTTCCTAAGATGAAAATCAGCTGTTTAAACAGTGTAAAGGACAAGTCATCTCGATAAGAATCGGGTGCATATGACAAGAGAATATATTGTGTATTGCCTGTTGAGACTTTTTTGATCACAAAAAAGATATGCTGACCATTCACTTCTTCAGAATAGCGTTTTGTTGCGCTTTTTTGTTTTTTAACAAAGGACTGCACTTTTTCAATAAAGGCATGCGGGAAAAACTGAGCCATTTGATTTAATTCATCTGACGGAATCAGAATGTGCTGAACCGATCGGTTTTCTGGTGTCGACTTTGGTGAGCCGTCTCGATTCAGAGGGTATTCTGTTAACACTTGCTGCTCGTTTTCGATGTTTTTATAAATTTCATTCGTAAAAAAGCTGCGTAATGTATTTGAAAATAAAATGATCAGGACAATCGAGATGGTGAGTAAAATGCCAGAGATGACAACCCAAATTTGAAAAGCGAGTGGTTTGTTCTTCATCCCTTTAGCATCCTATAGCCAAATCCATAAATGGTCTCGACTTTTAAGTCAGGCATTTTTTTGCGCAGCCGTCTGACAAGATCATCGACCACACGATCTGTCCCGAAGTAATCGTGCCCCCAGATCTTAACGAGGATATCTTCCCGGGAAAAGGCATGTCCTTGATGATGGGTAAATAAGAGCAGCAAATCAAATTCCTTAGACGTTAAGTTAATCAGCTGATCTCCTTCATACACCTCTCTTACGTCCTCATGAATGATATAGGAAGAAACGGGTGTGACGCTTTGCTGCGGTGTGTCACTGTTTTTATATACAAGCTCCAGCAGCTTTTGCACGCGGATGATCAGCTCGCGCGGGAGAAAGGGTTTCGCAATATAATCACTGCTCCCAAGTTCTAAGCCAAGCACACGATCAATATCTGCATCACGTGCCGAAATAAAAATAACCGGTACGTCAGGCGAGGCTGCTTTGATTTCTTTAATGAGTGTGTAGCCGTCTGTATCAGGCAGCATAATATCTAAAATCCATAGATGCGGGGGCTTGTTCATTGCTTTGCGTGCCGCTTCTCCGGTTAAAAAAGAGGAAACATTCCAATTTTCACTCTCTAAATATTTGGTCAACAGTTCATTTAAATTCTGCTCATCTTCAACTAAATAAATGGTGTACGACAAAGTCTTCCACATCCTCTCAACGTCATTATAACGGGATACAAAGGCGGCATGTCAACAATCACACGCTTTTTTCACAATTTCACATATTCTTCTCATCATTATCCCATAATGTTTGTTTATGATAAGCTCAAGGGAAAAAAGGGCATAGACAAAAGGCTAATGAATAGGTGCTTTTCACCAATGTGCGCACCTTGCTTTTTTTCTATGAATAAGTATTATATAATTTGACATATTGTCATAAAGAATTTTTCAATGATATTGCCATTAAGAGGACATGAGTCCTGTCTAGACATATGAATGAAGCATTTCATGAAAATGATGCAAAGGAGTGCAAGCGATGGATTTCCGAAGAGAAGATGAAGAGAAAAAGATGAATGATCAAGAACACGCACATCAAGAGAATGAGAAACAAATAGAAGAACCAGAAAAAGAGAAAGAACTCGTTTTTCACCACCATGAAAACGAAGCATCTGCCTCTCAGGAGAGGGTGTCAAACGGGTCTCCTCAAGTGATTGATGACCGTTCGTCTAAAAAGGAGAAAAAACGGAAGGCTGCATGGCTGAGTCCGATTCTTGGAGGGATTATTGGTGGCGGTCTTGTGCTTGGCATTACACCGCTTTTACCGCAGTCACAAGATACAGCGGCAAACACTCAAACCCAAACAGCATCAAGCGAACCGGCTTCATCTGAAAATTTCTCAACAAAACAAATCACCAATGCGACGAATGTTGCTGATATGGTAGAAGATTTAGAGCCGACGATTGTAGGGGTCTCAAACTATCAATCTACACAAAACTCGTTCGGTCTTAGCGGTGATTCAACTGAAGCAGAAGCTGGAACGGGTTCTGGTGTCATCTTCAAAAAAGATGGCAAAAAAGCATACATTATCACAAATAACCATGTAGTCGAGGGTGCCAATAAATTAAAGGTCACACTATACGATGGAAAAACAAAAGATGCGAAGCTTGTCGGCAGTGACGTAATGACAGATTTAGCTGTCGTGGAAATAAATGCTGACGGCATTGATAAAGTTGCAAGCTTTGGAGATTCTTCTAAGCTTCGTGCTGGAGACAAAGTCATTGCAATCGGGAACCCGCTCGGTGCGCAGTTCTCTGGTACAGTAACAGAAGGGATTATTAGTGGTCTCGATCGTACCGTTGAAGCCAATACATCATCTGGAACTGTTGAGATGAATGTGCTTCAAACAGATGCAGCCATTAACCCTGGAAACAGTGGCGGTCCGCTGATCAATACAGACGGTCAAGTCATCGGCATCAACAGCTTGAAAATTAGCGAAAGCGGAGTAGAATCACTCGGATTTGCGATCCCAAGTAACGATGTCAAACCGATCGTAGATCAGCTATTAAAAAATGGAAAAGTCGAACGTCCTTACCTTGGCGTACAAATGATTGACCTTGAGCAAGTGCCTGAAACGTATCAGGAAAATACACTTGGCCTATTTGATAAACAAATCGGTAAAGGCATCTATGTAAAAGATGTTTCAAAAGGATCTCCTGCACAAAAAGCAGGCTTGAAGTCTGGAGATGTCATCATCAAGTTCAAAGGAAAAGATGTGGCGAACAGCTCACAGCTGAAAGAAATCCTTTATAAAGAAACAAAAATTGGCGATAAAACGACAATGACTGTCATTCGTGATGGAAAGAACAAAAATCTTGATATTACCCTTGGGCAGTCTGATAACGAATAAAAGAAAACAGGTGGATAATCGATCCACCTGTTTTTTTGTGCCTATTTTTTTGAAGATAGTGTCCGTAAAATAATGTTTTCCCATACATTCCAAGGCAGGAGCTGCTTTGCTATGAATGAAAGCCGAACACCTTTCCCCACAAGATACCTTAGCTTCTTTAGCCGCTTCTTCTCTGCAAGCGAAACCACAAGCTCTGCAACTTCACCGGGATCTCCATAGTTGTTTTTTTGCGCCTCTATATAGGACATCATCTTTTGATAAATAGCTGTGTATTTAGAACCTTCTGCGGGCGGCGTCATTTGCTCATTCATGGAGGTGTTCCAAATGTTCGTTTGGAAAGAACCCGGCTCAATCAAAGCGGCCTGAATGCCAAACGCAGCCAGCTCAATTCGCAAACTCTCTGTATAGCCCTCTAGCGCAAACTTTGACGATACATATGGAGAGAGTGCGGGCATTCCCATGAGTCCGCTGATACTGCTCATATTCAATATTTTTGCACCGCTCGTCATCAACGGAAGGACTGCTTGTGTCATTTCCATCACACCAAAGACATTCACTTCGAATTGCTCTCGGTACTGATCAACAGGCACCTCTTCAGCAAAACCAGCATAGGCCGTTCCCGCATTGTTCACAAGCAGGTGAATGGGAGCATAGGCATTAAGCCTTTTTTGAAATGCTTGAATGGACTGTGTATCTGTCACATCTAATGCTTCAATATGTATTGATTCGGATAAAGCGGCGTTCTTTACTTCTTCGGCAAGCTTTTTTGCATTGGTTTCCTGTCTTACGCCAGCAATCACAGTGTACCCTTGCTGAGCGAGACGCAGTGTGATGAGCTTTCCGAAACCGCTGTTGGCACCAGTCACAATGGCTGTTTTATTCATCTTCCGGTTCTCCTTTTTGTTTTAATCTACCATAGTCTGCTGTTTTATTGAATAACCAAAAGGGGCTTGGAGAAGAATAAAAAACGATGCTATGAAATAGGAGGAAACACATGATGTGCTGGAAGAAGGCGGGACTGCTAGGAGTGCTGTTCTTTATGCTGTCTGGCTGTCGTTCAATCGAACCAATACAACATCCACATGAAGCAGAAGCTGAAAGTCTGTCAGCTGTTCAAATGAAGGAACTGCCATTTCAGCATTTGCAATTGCACGTACAATATGGACAAAAAAGCGAATTATATGAAGCTACCTATCGTCAAGCTGGTGGAAGAGAAGAAGCACTGATTCGAGATCATATGAATGGTGTCCGCTATGAAGGGGAAGAAGCTTTACGTGAAATGAAGATGAAGCTCAATGATATGTCGATTCCTAGTGCAAAGCTGAATGAAACATATGTCAATGAATTATTATCTGCTTTTAATTTAGATGATGATTATCAGCGGATACGAGTCGATATCAAGCTCGAAGATGGGACAAAACGTGCATTCGAAAAGAAAAAGTAAACGAGACTTTCTCATTTTTTAATTGAAAATGATTTTCAAGATCACTTAAATCTGATACACTAAATTGAGATAAGTGATCTTTGACGTCTACATAGACGATATTCAATATAAAAAATTTGGATGAGAAAAGGAGCGTTTGAGCGGAATGAGTGCCATTTCTACTGAAGGTTTAAGCTTAGGCTACGGAGAAACAATGATCATAGACGAACTAAATGTGTCAATCCCTAAGGGTGAAATCACAGTATTTATTGGCAGCAATGGATGCGGTAAATCCACGCTACTTCGCTCTTTGGCCCGTCTCATGAAGCCAATGGGTGGTTCTGTCCTGCTTGAAGGTCATTCCATTGCCAAATTACCAACAAAGGAAGTGGCGAAACAGCTCGCCATTCTTCCGCAAGGACCGGAAGCGCCAGAAGGGTTAACGGTACATCAACTCGTCAAGCAAGGGCGATATCCTTATCAAAATTGGCTGAAGCAATGGTCAAAGCAAGATGAAGAAGCGGTAAATCGCGCACTGAAGTCAACGAAGATGGAAGACCTTGCTGATCGAACGGTTGATTCATTATCAGGTGGACAAAGGCAGCGTGCATGGATTGCGATGACATTGGCACAGGAGACGGATATTATTCTATTAGATGAGCCAACAACGTATTTAGACATGACGCACCAAATTGAAATCCTGGATCTTCTTTTTGATTTAAATGAAAAAGAGCAGCGCACGATTGTCATGGTTCTGCATGACCTCAATCTCGCTTGCAGATATGCGCATCACCTTGTGGCCATTAAAGACAAGTCAATTTATGCAGAAGGAAGACCGGAAACTGTCATTAACTGTGATCTTGTGAAAAATGTCTTTGATATGAACTGCCAAGTAACAACAGATCCTTTATTCGGAACACCGTTATGTATTCCGCACGGCAGAGGACGCTGTATTGTCCAACAGGCACAAGCTGAGACATTTCTTGCTGCAAGATAATCGTATGTGAAAAGCCTGACATCTGTTACACGCAGAGTCAGGCTTTTTTCTGAAAAAAGGAGCGGAATACAAATGGGAAATGAATTAGATGAAAAGCTCGAAGGCCTGCTTGATAAATATACAGAGCTGCTGCTTGGTGAAACGAATGAGGAACTGAAAAGAGATGTCTCGCAGTGGATCATCTATTCTCATATTGCCAAAAGCATGCCGCCTTTAGCCAAGCATTTTAATGACACGTATCCAGAGGCAAAAGAAGACATCAAAGAAACGATTCAGCGGATCAAGCAATTAAATGAAGCTCATCGTGCCAATAAAGACCGTTAAAAAACTGCCAGTATGAGCTGGCAGTTTTTCTTTATGACATGGGTGATGATCCGTACGGTGATTGATCTGTCAGTGTTTGCTGGAACTTTTGATGTGCCTGCTGGAGTTTCTGCTGGTCAGCGGCTTCGACAGAGTACCAGCCATATTTGAACATGACATCATATAAATGTCTTTGCGTTTTTTGTGTTTCTAGCGCAATTCGCTGAATATCTTGGTAAAGAGATTCATGGCTGAATTCATTGAGCGCTGTGTTATATCCGCTTGTCATATATTTTTCAGTCGACAAAAGGTCTGTGACAAAGTCGCGATCGTTCATGTTTGTTGTTGTTGGAACCGGCGTTTGTGGATTCCCGATTTTTTGTTGGTTTTGCTGTTCCATGTCTGTTACCTCCTATTGCATAAAGCCAGAAGACTGGCCTTGCCCTGAGCTGCCTAAATGTTGAAGTATTTGTGTGTAATGCTGATGGTGCATTTGACCCACTTGATTGAGTTCTTGTTTCAATGTTTGATCCTGACAATGCTCGGCCATAAAGTGGGCTTTTTTCATCGCGATCAAATTCCAGTTGAGCATATCCTCTAGGTACAAGGAATCCTTTACTGAAATTACCTGTGGGGGCATATTCATTTGCTGGTTGTTCAAGATGTGTTCCTCCTTACGATTTCTTTTTATATTGCTGATTTTGACTGGTCTTTTTACCGCCTAGGTCTGCTTCTTGTGATGGACCTGCGTTTCCTTTCACACTTGCAGCACTTACGCCTGCTTTTGATGGGTTCTTTTGCAAACGAGACATGTGGACATCACCTCCATTCTTACAATTCCCCCTCGTCTTTAATTCATACGCTGTAAAGAAAGACGCATGAGAATGTGTAAATTTTTGAAATCTGCTATTGAACTGTTTCGGAAAATCTTTTAAGATAAAGAAAGAGGCATTGCTTTTTTTTGGACAAAAAATGAATGACTGTTCATTCAAAATGTTTAGGGGGATATTTATGGGCAAACATATTCGCAAGGCGGCTGTCATTGGTTCAGGTGTCATGGGCTCAGGCATTGCTGCACATCTAGCCAATATCGGGATACCAGTAACATTGCTAGATATTGTGCCACATGAACTGACAAAGGAAGAAACGGCAAAAAAGCTAACGCTTGATCACCCTAGTGTTCGGAATAGATTAAGCCAAGACGCAATGAAAAAATTGTTAAAGCAAAAGCCAGCACCTCTTACTTCAGCCAAAAACCTATCATACATCACACCCGGAAATCTCACAGATCACCTTTCCTTATTACACGATGCTGACTGGATCATTGAAGTCGTCACTGAAAAGCTCAGCATTAAACAACACGTATTCTCTCTCATCGACGAACACCGCAAAGAAGGCAGCATCGTATCCAGCAATACATCCGGTATTTCTGTTGAAAAAATGGCAGAAGGCCGATCAGCTGATTTTAAACGCCACTTTTTAGGCACTCACTTTTTTAACCCAGCTCGTTATTTAAAGCTGTTAGAAGTAATTCCTATTCAAGAAACAGATCCAGAAGTACTCTCATATATGAAAACATTTGGTGAAGATGTACTTGGCAAGGGTGTGGTCGAAGCAAAAGATACACCGAACTTTATTGCCAACCGAATTGGCACTTATGGGCTTCTTGTCACAGTGCGTGAAATGCTTGAGAACAAATACACGATCGGAGAGGTCGATTCTGTTACAGGTCCACTCATTGGCAGACCGAAAAGTGCGACCTTCCGCACACTTGATGTGGTGGGACTCGACACATTTTCTCATGTAGCCCGCAATGTGTATGAACAGGTAGAAGGAAAGGAAAAAGATATTTTTCAGCTGCCTGAGTTTATGGAAAGAATGCTCGAAAAAGGGTGGATCGGCAGCAAAGCAGGGCAAGGATTTTATCAAAAAAACGGAAAGACCATTTTAGAGCTTGATCCTGTCACACTCACATACGGAGAACGGACAAAGCTGAAGGATCCGGGCATTGACATTGCCAAGCAGCAAAAGGGGACAAAAGCGAAATTGAAAGCGCTTATTTATCAAGATGGCCGTGCTGGGCAATTGCTTTGGAATATGACCGCACCTGTTCTTCTTTATTCAGCTCATCTAAAAGGCGACATTGCGGATGATATTCAGTCCATCGATAACGCCATGAAATGGGGATTTGGCTGGCAGCATGGTCCGTTCGAGCTGTGGGATGCGATTGGCGTGAAAAAAGCCGTCAGTCGAATGGAAGCGGAAGGGCACAGCATCCCGTCGTGGGTGCAAGATATGCTTTCAGAAGGACATGACACGTTCTATCAAGAAAATGCCGAAGGAGACCGTGCATTTTATCAGAATGGTGCTTATGAACAGGAAAAGGGAAACGACAAGAATATTTCGTTAGCTAGATTGAAAAAGAAACACGATGTCATTTTTAAAAATACGGGTGCAAGCTTGATCGATATCGGGGATGATGTTGCCTTGCTTGAATTTCATTCGAAAAGTAATGCCATTGGGCTTGATGTCATTGATATGATCAATCGTGCTGTAGATGAAACGGAAAAGAATTATAAAGGGCTGGTCATCGGTAACCAAGGAAAGAACTTCTGTGTTGGTGCGAATCTCGCCTTAATTTTAATGGAAGCACAGGACGACAACTTCTTTGAAATTGATTTTGTCATTCGCAGGTTCCAGCAGGCGATGATGAAGGTGAAGTATAGTGACCGTCCAGTTGTGGCTGCACCATTTGGTATGACACTTGGCGGAGGGACGGAGCTTTGTCTACCAGCAGCCGCTATCCAAGCGTCCAGTGAAACGTATATGGGGCTTGTCGAAGCGGGGGTCGGACTCATACCGGGCGGAGGCGGAAACAAGGAACTCTATATTCGCCATCTGCAAGGAGCGGAAAAGCCATCAGCAACTGCGATCCAAGATGCTACGCTACAAACCTTTGAAGCCATTGCGATGGCAAAGGTATCTACATCAGCAGAGGAAGCGCGTGATATGAAGATGCTCCGAGTGAATGACCGGATCAGCATGAATGGTGATCATTTAATCCATGATGCGAAACAACTCGTTCTTTCTCTTGATGAAGCGGGTTATCGTGCACCTCTGAAGCGAAAGGTGCCCGTGATGGGGGAAACAGGCTACGCAGCAATGGTGCTGGCTGCTGAAAACATGAGATTGTCTGGATACATTTCAGACCATGACATGACCATTGCGAAAAAACTAGCGCATGTCATTTCTGGCGGCAAATTGCCATTTGGTACAGAGGTGGATGAACAATACTTATTAGAGCTTGAAAGAGAAGCCTTTTTAAGTCTTGTAGGGGAAGTCAAATCTCAGGCACGCATGCAGCACATGCTCGTTAAAGGAAAACCTTTACGTAACTAGGGGGGAGTCAAAATGAGAGAAGCAGTGATTGTAGCTGGCGCAAGAACACCAGTAGGGAAAGCCAAAAAAGGATCATTAAAAGATGTCAGACCTGATGATATGGGCGCATTGTGTGTAAAAGAAACGCTAAAGCGTGCCGGTGATTATGATGGAACAATCGATGATTTAATCATCGGATGTGCGACACCAGAAGCAGAGCAAGGGCTGAATGTGGCCCGGAATATCGGGGCATTAGCAGGTTTGCCATATACAGTACCTGCTATCACCATTAACCGCTATTGCTCTTCTGGTCTGCAGTCAATTGCTTATGCAGGTGAACGAATTATGCTTGGGCAGGCAGAAACCATTTTAGCCGGAGGCGTCGAATCGATGTCGCAAGTCCCAATGATGGGTCACTCCATTCGTCCAAACGCTCTTTTGGCAGAGCAAGCGCCCGAATACTATATGAGCATGGGCCACACAGCGGAGCAAGTGGCGCAAAAGTATCAGGTCACAAGGCAAGATCAAGATGCTTTTGCGGTGAGGAGCCATCAAAAGGCAGCAAAGGCACTTCAAGAAGGGAAATTTTCAGATGAAATTGTTCCCGTTGATGTGACAGAAAGACGGGTAGGAGAGCAGTATCAACTAGAAGAACGCCAATTTACGTTCTCACAAGATGAAGGTGTCAGAGCGGGCACAACAGAGGAGGTTCTCTCAACGTTACGACCTGCCTTCTCAACAAAAGGCACAGTGACTGCAGGAAACTCTTCGCAGACGAGTGATGGAGCGGCATGTGTCATGATGATGGATCGCGAAAAAGCATCTTCTCTTTCTCTTCAGCCGCTTGCCAAGTTCAGGGCGTTTGCTGTTGGCGGTGTACCACCTGAAGTCATGGGAATTGGGCCGGTTGAAGCCATTCCGCGTGCACTGAAAATCGCTGGTCTAGAGCTGAAGGACATCGGGCTGTTTGAATTGAATGAAGCATTTGCTTCTCAGGCGATTCAAGTCATTCGTCATTTAGGGATCGATGAAGAGAAGGTAAATGTCAACGGCGGCGCCATTGCCTTAGGACATCCGCTAGGCTGTACAGGAACGAAACTCACGCTGTCACTCATACATGAAATGAAACGGCGAAATGAACAATTTGGTATTGTGACGATGTGTATCGGCGGGGGCATGGGAGCGGCAGGCATTTTTGAATTGATCTAAAGGGGGAAAACAGGATGAAAGCAATGGAAGATGTAAAAAAGGGTGGCAGTTTCTTAATTGATGAGACGAATTATGAGCATATCTTTACACCAGAGGATTTCTCTGATGAACATCAAATGATCGGGAAAACAACAGAAGATTACATTTTACAAGATGTCGTTCCGCACATCGATCAAATTGAAAATCATGAATTCGAGCATTCTGTTCGTCTCTTGAAAAAGGCTGGAGAGCTTGGCCTGCTTGGTGCGGATGTTCCTGAGGAATTTGGCGGGCTGGGGCTAGATAAAATCAGCTCAGCCATCATTACTGAAAAATTTGCAAGAGCAGGCAGCTTCTCTCTTTCTTACGGCGCCCATGTCGGGATCGGTTCTTTGCCGATCGTGCTGTTCGGCAATCAATCGCAAAAGGAAAAGTACCTGCCAGGACTCGCCTCTGGAGAAACAATTGCGGCATATGCCCTAACAGAGCCAGGGTCAGGTTCTGATGCGCTAGGTGCGAAAACAACGGCAGTCCTGAATGAAGCTGGAACACATTATGTCCTCAATGGGGAAAAACAATGGATCACAAACTCCGCATTTGCCGATGTGTTTGTCGTGTATGCGAAGATTGATGGTGAACACTTCTCTGCTTTCATCGTAGAAAAGGATTTTCCTGGAGTCAAAACAGGACCTGAAGAGAAAAAGATGGGCATTAAAGGCTCCTCGACGAGAACGTTAATCCTTGAAGATGCCGAAGTGCCAAAGGAGAATTTGCTTGGTGAAGCAGGCAGAGGTCATGTCATTGCCTTTAACATTTTAAACATTGGACGCTATAAGCTGGCTGTAGGGACAATCGGTGCATCAAAACGAGTCATTCAATTATCGGCAGAGTATGCCAATCAGCGTAAGCAGTTTAAAACACCAATTTCTCAATTTAGCTTAATTGGCGAAAAAGCAGCCAACATGTCGGCAAAGCTCTATGCCATGGAAAGTGCTGTATACCGCACAGTCGGGTTATTTGAACAAAGAATGGGTCTGTTAAGTGACGAGGAGCAAAAGGATGGGAAACAAATTGCGCAATCCATCGCAGAATATGCGATTGAATGCTCTCTTTGTAAAGTGCTTGGCTCTGAAACGCTCGATTACATTGTGGATGAAGGTGTGCAGATTCACGGCGGATATGGTTTCATGCAAGAATACGAAGTCGAAAGAGCCTATCGCGACTCACGAATTAACCGTATTTTTGAAGGAACGAACGAAATTAACCGATTGCTTGTGCCAGGCACATTCTTGAAGAAAGCGATGAAAGGAGAGCTTCCGCTTCTTCAAAAAGCGCAAACCCTGCAGGAAGAGCTGATGATGATGATGCCGGAAGAGCCGGGTGATCAGCCGCTTGATCAAGAGAAATACTTACTTTCCCATGCGAAAAAGATCGCCTTAATGGTATCTGGAATGGCGGCGATGAAGTATGGAAAAGCATTAGATAAAGAGCAAGAAATCCTTGTGAATATAGCAGATATCGTCAATGAACTCTTTGCTGCTGAGTCGGCGGTCTTGCGTACGGAAAAAGCAATTGCTGCATCAGGCGCAGAAAAAAATGCACAAAAGCTTGCGTATACACAAATTTTCACACAGGAAGCCTTTTTAAAGATTGAAGCTCATGCGAAAGAATCATTGATTGCCATGGAAGAAGGAGATTCACTCCGTATGAGTCTGTCAGCCCTTCGCAAGCTGACAAGATTCACACCAATGAATGTCATTGCGAAAAAGCGTGAGGTGGCGAAACGAATCTTTGAAGCAGAGAAATATATCGTATAAGACGGCTTAAAAGGTGCGGATATCATGTCGCACCTTTTTGTAAGCATACATTTAGGTTTTTAACATGTTTTGTGATAAAATGTTGTCACTATTTGCAGGAGGTGAAAATGGTGGCTTTAGATTTTTACGAATACCCATCTTGCGGTACATGCCGAAAAGCAAAGAAATGGCTGGAAGAACACAATAAAGACATCAACAGCATACATATCGTCGAAGAGACGCCTGATAAAGACACATTAAAAGCCCTTTACGAAAAAAGCGGTTTAGAGCTGAAGAAATTCTTTAATACGAGCGGTCAGAAATACAGAGAGCTGCAGCTGAAAGATAAACTTCCTGCAATGTCAGAGGACGAGCAGCTTGAATTACTTGCGTCTAATGGAATGCTGATCAAGCGTCCAATTACAACAGACGGCAAACGAGTGACAGTTGGATTTAATGAAGATACATTTAAAAGCGTCTGGAAATGATGTAACTTTCATTCAGATTGTGGTATCTTCAATATAGATTGTAAGAAAAGACTGGAGGGGTATGAAATGAGCACACCAAAAGATTTACGTTATTCAGAAGAACACGAATGGGTCAAAGTAGAAGGAGATAAGGTGCGTATCGGTATTACGCATTTTGCTCAATCTGAGCTAGGGGATATCGTGTTCGTTGAGCTTCCTGAAGTAGGAGACAAAATCACAGCGGACGAGCCTTTCGGAAGTGTAGAATCAGTCAAAACAGTTTCTGAACTATACGCACCGATTAACGGCACAATCGTTGAAGTAAACGACGAGCTTGATGACAGCCCAGAGTTCGTCAACGACTCTCCATACGAAAAAGCTTGGATGATCGTAGTAGAGCCAGCGGATGCATCTGAAATCGAGAACTTAATGACTGCTGAGCAATATGAAGAAATGACAAAAGAAGACTAATTCATGTGAAATTGGACACTCTACCTTTATGGGGGGTGTCCAATTTGTCTTTTCAAAAAGAACAGGTGGATATAACAGAGCATGTCACTGGACGATTCAAAGAGAGCGGCATGGTGCTTTACCATCAAAACGAAGAGATTGGCACGATGATTAGTGAAAATCAATATGAATTAAAATCAGGTTATTCCTATGATCAAAACCGTTTTTATCGTCTGTCAGATACGTTGACCCATGGGACTGAAAAATATGTAGACTGTGACGATGAAAATGGCTGGTGCTAATCACAGATAAGGCTGTAGTGAGTGAATGCTACAGCCTTTTTGTTGATCAAGTGCCCAATCTTTACAACCCGAATGAAAGATTGTAATCTAAGGAAGAAGTGAATCAACGTCAAAAGGGCCGGGTGATCGTGATGAATGTCGAGATAGAAAAGGTCATCATTGTAGAAGGTAAATCAGATAAACAGAAGCTAAAAGAAGTCATAAGTGAACCTGTTACCATCATTTGCACCAATGGCACGATCAGTACATCGAAGCTGGATCAGCTTGTGGACGATTTATTCGGGAAAGACGTTTACATATTAGCAGACAGTGACGATGCTGGCGACAAACTGCGGAAGCAATTCCGAAAAGAATTCCCTGAAGCACTGCATCTTTTTGTCGACAGAACGTACCGCGAAGTGGCCGCTTCACCGTCAGCCCACATTGCATCTATTCTATTAGCTGCAAACATTGATGTTCATTCGAAATATTTATAAGGGTGACGTATATGAAAGAGATTGAAGAGCATGAATTCAAGGAGATAGAGGGCGATTTATTTCTTTTGTACTTATATACACCATTTTGCGGAACATGCCAGCTGGCAAAGAAGATGCTGGCAGTGGTTGATGCCATGCAGCCGGAAGTTCCTTTTTATGAAAATAACTTAAATTACTCGCCAAGTTTTGCAAAAGCATTTGAGATCGAAAGTGTCCCTTGCTTTCTCCTGTTTAAAAAGGGTGAAATCGTGCAAAAAGGCTATGCCTTTCACTCCGTTCCATATCTTCACGAAATGATTGAAACCGCTAAATAAAGCGGTTTTTTGTCATATTTCAAGCAATTCATTTGAAAATTTGTCGAGCTATTTATAAAGGACAAGCCGATGTTTGTAGAGAAATGTTATGTATAACCAAATGACAGGGAGGTTATACATGTGGAAAATGTGAAAGCCCATGGAAGTGCAGGGCAGCGATTATTGTTAAAGCCGTTGCTCTCATCATCATCCTTGAAGATTACATTTGAGGCGGAAACGGACTCTTGTACATTGATTGTGGATGAACGTGGTGAAGTGAAGAAACTACCTGCAATTGAGTTATCGGATCTCATCTTTTATGGTGAGCGAAAAGAGATTTTGCAATTATTAGATGGAGACATGTCCTTACAGCAGCTGATCAGCAGAGGACAAGTGAAAGTGAAAGGCTCATTTCGAGCACTTCTTAGACTAGAAGCGGTACTTTGGCTGACGAACGGTTTTTTTCGAAAAATGATAACGTAGTCGTTTACTTGGAAATTAGCGATTTACAGCGTTGACATATCTCAGATAGCATGATATTCTACGTTAGTAAAAACATGAACATCACATAAAACAACATATTTTCTCTTATTAAGAGAGGTGGAGGGACGTGCCCTATGAAACCCGGCAACCGTCAGCATAGCTGAAATTGGTGCCAATTCACTCAAAGCCGCAACGCTTTGAAAGATGAGAGAAAGGCGTATTTGATATAAAAGGCCTTTCTGCTTGCGTTGCAGTTAGGTCTTTTTTACTGACCTTGCGTCAGGCTAGCGTCATAACAGTCAGAAGAATAATTGAACGTATGTGATGGCAACCTATAGATTCAGCAAGAAAGCAGGTGAACAGACTGTGATCCATTTACAGAATGTATCAAAAACGTATCATTCAAAAAGCGGAAATGTTGATGCCGTGAAAGACGTCAACTTGGATATCGATAAAGGTGAAATATTCGGAATTATCGGGTATAGCGGCGCAGGGAAAAGCTCCCTGATTCGCCTATTAAACGGTCTGGAGCTGCCAACAGAAGGAATCGTTGAAGTGGCAGGCAACCGAATCAATGAAGTATCGAATGCGAAACTTCGGAAAGCAAGACAAGAAATCAGCATGATTTTCCAGCACTTTAACTTGCTCTGGTCAAGAACAGTGAGACAAAATATTATGTTCCCGCTCGAGATCGCAGGTGTACCAACGTCAAAACGGAGAGCTCGTGCAAACGAACTGATTAAATTGGTCGGTTTAGAAGGAAAAGAAAATGCATATCCTTCTCAGCTCAGCGGCGGACAAAAGCAGCGTGTAGGGATTGCGAGAGCATTAGCGAATGACCCAAAAGTTCTGCTATGTGACGAAGCGACATCTGCGCTTGATCCACAAACAACGGATTCCATCCTTGAGCTTTTAGCCGATATTAATAAACGACTAGGACTCACCATTGTATTGATCACACACGAAATGCACGTCATTCGCAAAATTTGTCATCGTGTGGCGGTGATGGAAAATGGCCGTATTGTCGAAGAAGGCGAAGTATTACGTGTCTTCAGACAGCCGAAAGAAGAAATGACGAAACGATTCGTGAAACAGCTTGCTGAACCAGAAGAAGCAAAAGAAACAATCGAGCACGTCCTAGAGAGAGTAAAAGAAGGTCAGGTCGTCCGGTTGTCCTTTATCGGAGATTCTGCCGAACAGCCGTTGATCACGGAAATCATTCGATCCTTCAAGGTCGATGTGAACATCCTGCAAGGAAAGATTTCTCAAACGCAGGAAGGCGCGTTTGGAACACTCTTTATCCATATTAATGGAGACGAGAACGAAGTTGAAAAAGCCATCGCCTATATCCAAAGCAAACAGGTTGAAATCGAGGTGATGACACATGTTTGAGAAATGGTTTCCGAACGTTGATCTAGAGGTTATTTGGAACGCGACGGGTGAAACGGTCTATATGACACTCATTGCATTAGCGTTTGCTTTTGTGATCGGCATCATCCTTGGGCTGTTGCTCTTTTTGACAAGTAAAGGCGGTTTGTGGGAAAACAAACCAATTAATGCTGTCATCGGCGCAGTCGTCAACATTTTCAGATCGATTCCCTTTATCATATTAATCATTCTATTATTAGGATTTACTAAACTAATTATGGGCACGATATTAGGCCCAAATGCAGCATTACCAGCCCTTGTCATTGGCTCAGCTCCTTTCTACGCACGTCTTGTTGAAATTGCACTGCGTGAAGTAGACAAAGGAGTCATTGAAGCAGCACGATCTATGGGAGCAAAAACGTCGACCATTATTTTCAAAGTATTGCTGCCAGAATCACTGCCAGCCCTTATTTCAGGAATTACTGTAACAGCGATTGCTCTGATTGGCTCTACTGCGATTGCAGGTGCAATTGGAGCAGGCGGACTGGGTGACCTTGCTTATGTAGAAGGATACCAATCTGGTAATACAGATGTCACACTTGTAGCCACTGTGTTTATTCTAATCATCGTCTTTATCATTCAAATAATCGGTGATTTGATTACAAATAAAATTGATAAACGTTAAGGGAGGAATTATTCATGAAGAAATTGATTTTAAGTGCACTATTTCTAGCATTTGCAGGCATTTTAGCTGCTTGCGGTTCATCAAATAACGCAAGCGATAACAAAACCATCACGGTTGCCGCTTCAAAAACACCACATGCCGAGATTCTTGAAGAAGCAAAACCACTTCTAAAAGAAAAAGGCTACGATCTAAAAGTGAAAGTACTGAGCGATTATAAAATGTACAACAAAGCATTAGCTGAAAAAGAAGTGGATGCGAACTTTTTCCAACATATCCCTTACTTAAACGAAGAAAATAAATCAAACAAAGATTACAACTTAGTGAGTGCTGGTGCCGTTCACCTTGAGCCTTTCGGTATCTACTCTAAGAAATACAAATCAGTAAAAGATATTCCAAACGGCGGCACGATCATCATGACAAACAACGTAGCTGAGCAAGGACGTATGCTTGCCCTATTACAAAATGCTGGTGTGATCAAGCTTGATCCAAAAGTAGATACAATCAACGCAACAGTCAAAAACATCAAAGAAAACCCGAAGAACCTAAAATTCAAAAAAATCGCTCCTGAACTAACAGCGAAAGCTTATGAAAACAGTGAAGGCGATGCAGTATTTATTAACGTTAACTATGCGATCCAAAATAAATTGAATCCGAAAAAAGATTCAATTGAACTTGAGCAAACGAAAAACAACCCGTATGCAAACATCGTCGCTGTTCGCAAAGGTGACGAAAAATCAGAGAAGATCAAGGTATTAATGGAAGTTCTTCACTCTGATAAAATCAAAGAATTCATCGACAAAAAGTATGATGGTGCAGTATTGCCTGTATCTGAATAACAAAAAGAAGACAAAGGGGTAAAATAAAGATCATTTTAGCCCTTTGTCAATCATCTGCAACCTCGCTTTCATGAAAGCGAGGTTTTTTTGTGTATTTTTTCAAATCTCGCTCATAATAAAAACGAACAAATGACCTGAAGGGATGGAATGAAGATGAATGAACAACATATGAGCGGATCGATGCAGCAATCACTGACGGATTATAAAACGGCAATGGGTGAATTTCAGAAGAAAATGCCGGTGTTTGGCAAGAAATTCAATGAATTTACGGAGCAGTGCTTCCAGAGCGATTCATTAACACAAAAAGAAAAACAAATGATTGCCCTCGGCATCAGCATTCATGCACAGGATGAATATTGCATGATCTATCATACAAAGGGAGCGCTCGATCAAGGCGCAACAGAAGAGAATTTGCTAGAGGTCGTCAGTGTGGCGGCAGCGTTTGGCGGCGGTGCTGCGCTAAGTCAAGGCATCACAGTTGTTCAGCAATGTATTGACGAATTTGGAGGACAGACGCATTAAGGGAAGGATAAGATGGTATTTATCCATCTCAGGGAGTTGAGTCGTTCTCAGCCGATTGTGTGAGAAAATATGCCAGCATAGCGCGCTATATCCCTTTTGAGTGAAGCAGCGTGCCTTTGATACAATAAAGCTACACTCAAAGAAGGGAATGGTTTATTATTTGTTCGGACCATAGTACACTGGGATTGGATTATACCGCCGAGATGGAAAAGGCCATGCATCAATCTCATGGCATGAGCTATGCAGAGTACGAAAGAGACCATGACTTAAGGATGAAAGTGGAATATAAACGAGAGCAGTCCTATCGAGATGAGAAAAGGCAGCTCGCAAAAATGAATATACAAGGCTATTAAATAGCTAAGGGACGGGGAGAATAGTTTCCCGTCCTTTCTTTATGAAAACAGTCTTTTCGACATAAATCCTTTTATCTACCTGTATTTTTTGTTAGAATTTTGAGAGCATCCTCTCACGCTTGTCGTGAATGTGTTGTATTCACTTTTAATTTGTTATAAAATTAGAATGAGAATAAATTGAGAATAATGATTATTTTGGAGGTATCGATATATGACTGCTTCGACATTAACAATTAAGGACTTGCACGTTGAGATTGAAGGGAAAGAAATCTTAAAAGGTGTAAACCTAGAAATAAAAGGTGGAGAATTCCACGCAGTAATGGGACCAAACGGAACAGGTAAATCTACTTTATCTGCTGCTATCATGGGCCACCCTAAGTATGAAGTGACAAAAGGCAGCATCTTGCTTGATGGCGAAGATGTTCTTGAAATGGAAGTAGATGAGCGCGCTCAAGCGGGTCTTTTCCTTGCAATGCAATATCCATCTGAAATTAGTGGTGTGACAAATGCAGACTTCCTTCGTTCGGCTATTAACGCACGCAGAGAAGAAGGCGATGAAATCTCTCTCATGAAATTCATCCGCAAAATGGACGAAAACATGGAATTCCTTGAAATGGACCCAGATATGGCACAACGCTACCTAAACGAAGGTTTCTCAGGCGGGGAGAAAAAACGCAACGAAATTCTTCAATTAATGATGATTGAACCAAAAATCGCCATTCTTGACGAAATCGATTCTGGTCTTGATATCGATGCGCTGAAAGTTGTTTCTAAAGGAATTAATAAAATGCGCGGCGAAAGCTTCGGCTGCTTAATGATCACTCACTATCAGCGTTTATTGAACTACATCACACCAGATCACGTTCATGTCATGATGCAAGGACGTATTGTGAAATCTGGCGGACCAGAACTCGCGCAGCGTCTAGAAGCAGAAGGTTATGACTGGATTAAAAAAGAGTTAGGAATTGAAGACGAAACTGTTGGTCAAGAAGCGTAAGCGTTAGGAGGATTATTGATGACATTAGAAACGAAATTATCAGTAGATCAAGATTATGTCAAAAGCTTCTCCGAGAAGCATCAGGAACCGGCATGGATGAGTTCCCTTCGCTTACAGGCTCTTGAAAAAGCAGAAGACCTTCCAATGCCAAAGCCTGACAAAACGAATATTTCTAAATGGAATTTAACCAATTTCAAACAGCATACAGTCGAAAGTGCGCCATTTGGATCTTTAGAAGAGCTTCCTGAAGAAGTGAAGTCTCTTATTGATTTAGAGGACACAGATAAGACAGTCTACATTCAGCGTGATCAAACGCCAGCATACTTGTCTCTTTCTACGGAAGCAAAAGACAAAGGCGTGATCTTCACTGATATCCATACAGCGATTCGCGAACATGGAGACCTAGTGAAGAAATATTTCATGACAGATGCAGTGAAAGTGGATGAGCACAAACTAACAGCTCTACATGCTGCTTTAGTGAATGGCGGAGCTTTCCTCTATGTACCGAAAAACGTAGAGCTTGAAGCACCAATTCAAGCCGTTTATCTTCATGAAAATGACGAAACAACGTTGTTCAACCATGTCATCGTTGTAGCAGACGATCATAGTGCTGTGACATATGTCGAAAACTACATCAGTACGGCAACACCAGAAGAAGCGATCTTCAATATCGTGTCTGAAGTCTTCACGGGTGCAAATGCCCGCGTCACTTACGGTGCAGTGGATAACCTTGCAGAAGGTGTGACAGTCTATGTGAATAGACGTGGTATGGCAAATGGTCGTGACAGTAAAATCGAATGGGCACTTGGCCTGATGAATGATGGAGATGTCGTGTCTGAAAACATCACGAAGCTTATGGGCGACGGTACATTCGGTGATACAAAATCAGTTGTTGTTGGCCGCGGGAATCAAACGGAAAACTTCACAACAAGCATCATCCACTTCGGTAAAAACTCTGAAGGGTATATCTTGAAGCATGGTGTCATGAAGGATCAAGCATCTTCTATCTTTAACGGGATTGGTAAAATCGAGCATGGCGCAACGAAATCAAATGCGGAGCAAGAATCTCGTGTTCTCATGCTGAGTGAGAAAGCACGCGGTGACGCTAACCCAATTCTTTTAATCGATGAAGATGATGTAACAGCAGGACACGCTGCTTCTGTTGGGCGTGTTGATCCAATTCAACTCTATTACCTCATGAGCCGTGGGATTTCCAAAGAAGATGCAGAAAGACTTGTCATTTATGGCTTCTTAAATCCAGTCGTCAAAGAACTGCCGATTGAAGGAGTTAAAAAGCAGCTCGTTTCTGTGATTGAAAGGAAAGTAAAATAATGAATATCAAAGACGTTCGTGAGCAGTTTCCAATCCTTCATCAGCAAGTGAACGGACATGATTTGGTGTATTTGGACAGTGCAGCGACATCTCAAAAACCACGAGTTGTCATTGATGCAATGAATGAGTATTACCGGTCTTACAACTCGAACGTCCACCGGGGTGTTCATACCCTTGGCACAAAAGCAACGGACGCATACGAGGGTGCAAGAGAGAAAGTTCGAGCATTCATTGGTGCTTCTTCTGTCCAGGAGATTATTTTTACTAGAGGTACAACAACCGCACTAAACACAGTGGCAATCAGCTATGCAAGAGCAAACCTCAAAGAAGGCGATGAGATCGTCATTACGCATATGGAACATCATGCGAATATCATCCCTTGGCAGCAGGCAGCAAAAGCAACTGGCGCCACATTGAAATATATTCCGTTACAGGAAGACGGCACGCTGTCGCTTGAAGATGTGAAGCAAACCATCACACATCAAACGAAAATCGTTGCTGTCACACATGTCTCAAACGTATTAGGAACCATCAACCCAATTAAAGACATCGCAAAGATTGCTCACGATCACGGTGCAATTATCGTCGTCGATGGTGCCCAGAGCACCCCTCACATGCAAATTGATGTTCAGGACTTGGATTGCGACTTTTTCGCCTTCTCTGGGCATAAAATGTGTGGACCGACTGGCATTGGTGTTCTTTACGGGAAGAAGGACCTTTTGAATAATATGGAGCCTGCTGAGTTTGGCGGTGAAATGATCGACTTTGTGGATCTATATGATTCTACATGGAAAGAGCTGCCGTGGAAATTTGAAGCGGGAACACCGATTATTGCAGGAGCAATTGGGCTCGGAAAAGCGATTGATTTCTTAAATGACATCGGAATGGAGGAAGTCAGCCGTTACGAGCATCAGCTTGCGACTTATGCACTTGAGCGCTTTAAGGAGCTTGAAGGTGCCACGGTTTACGGACCGCAGCACCGAGCTGGACTTGTGACGTTTAACTTAGACGACGTCCATCCTCATGATGCCTCAACTGTTCTAGATACGGAAGGTGTCGCCATTCGTGCTGGACATCACTGTGCACAGCCGCTCATGAAATGGCTTGGTGTATCAGCGACTGCAAGAGCAAGCTTCTATCTGTACAATACAGAAGAGGAGATTGACGAGCTCATGGCAGCGCTCCGTAAGACAAAGGAGTATTTTACGAATGTCTTTTAATGTAAACTTAGACACACTGTACAGACAAGTGATTATGGATCATTATAAAAATCCGAGAAACAAAGGTGTGTTAAACGACAGCATTGTCGTCGATATGAACAACCCTACGTGTGGTGACCGCATTCGTCTCACGATGAAAATCGAAGACGAAAAAGTCATCGATGCGAAATTTGAAGGAGAAGGATGCTCGATTTCGATGGCATCTGCCTCTATGATGACGCAGGCGATTAAAGGGAAAGATATTGAAACAGCTTTGAAAATGTCTCAGATTTTCTCCGATATGATGCTAGGAAAAGAATACGACGATTCCATTGATCTTGGTGACATTGAGGCGCTGCAGGGAGTCGCAAAATTCCCGGCACGCATCAAATGTGCAACATTATCCTGGAAGGCGCTTGAAAAAGGCGCATCTGCCGAAGATAACGGCAAATCATAAGATTGGAGTGAAAATGGATGGCTAAAAAAATGCCAGATGTTGGTGAATATAAATACGGCTTTTCTGATAAAGACGTTTCCATTTTCCGTTCAGAGCGCGGACTGACAAAAGAGATCGTTGAAGAAATTTCTCGTATGAAAGAAGAGCCTCAGTGGATGCTCGACTTCCGTTTGAAATCTCTTGAGCACTTTTACAACATGCCGATGCCACAATGGGGCGGAGATTTAAATGCATTAAACTTTGATGAAATTACGTACTACGTAAAACCATCAGAACGCTCTGAGCGTTCTTGGGATGAAGTACCAGAAGAAATCAAACAAACCTTTGATAAGCTTGGAATCCCTGAAGCAGAGCAAAAGTACTTAGCTGGTGTATCTGCTCAGTATGAATCTGAAGTTGTGTATCACAACATGAAGCAAGATCTTGAAGATCTAGGCATTGTGTTTAAAGATACAGACAGTGCATTAAAAGAGAACGAAGACATCTTCCGTGAGCACTGGGCAAAAGTCATTCCTCCGACTGACAACAAATTTGCTGCGCTTAACTCGGCTGTATGGTCTGGTGGTTCATTCATCTACGTACCAAAAGGCGTAAAAGTAGATACACCACTTCAAGCATACTTCCGAATCAACTCTGAGAACATGGGTCAGTTCGAACGTACACTGATCATCGTTGATGAAGGCGCACACGTGCATTACGTAGAAGGTTGTACAGCTCCAGTTTACACAACAAACTCACTTCATAGTGCGGTTGTTGAAATCATCGTGAAAAAAGGCGGCTACTGCCGTTATACAACGATTCAAAACTGGGCAAACAACGTCTTCAACCTTGTGACAAAACGTACAGTATGTGAAGAGAATGCAACAATGGAATGGATTGATGGAAACATCGGTTCTAAGCTGACAATGAAATACCCAGCTGTCATCTTAAAAGGTGAAGGCGCTCGTGGTATGACATTAAGTATTGCCCTAGCAGGTAAAGGTCAGCACCAAGATGCAGGTGCAAAAATGATTCACCTTGCACCAAACACATCTTCAACGATCGTATCGAAATCGATTTCCAAACAAGGCGGTAAAGTCACATACCGTGGAATCGTACACTTCGGACGCAAAGCAGAGGGTGCACGCTCAAACATCGAGTGTGACACACTCATCATGGATAACAAATCAACATCTGATACGATTCCTTATAATGAAATCTTAAACGACAACATTTCATTAGAGCACGAAGCGAAGGTATCAAAAGTATCAGAAGAGCAGCTATTCTACTTGATGAGCCGCGGAATTTCTGAAGAAGAAGCAACAGAAATGATCGTCATGGGCTTCATCGAGCCATTCACAAAAGAACTGCCAATGGAATACGCCGTTGAAATGAACCGTTTGATTAAGTTTGAGATGGAAGGTTCGATTGGTTAACCGTTGATATAGCGGGGATTAAAGGTGTTTAGACGTTATATTTATATTAAGCACCCACAAAGCGCCCACAAAATTTAATTATTGAACATACCGCAGATACAATTTCTTTGGTCCTCAATTTTTGGGTGACATGGAGATACGTGTCTGCGGTTGTTTTTTATACTAGAATGTCTTAACCTTTCCCATACATAGTTCTTATTCAAAACGTTTACAGCATGGCTATGCTCAATGCATGTCTTTTATAAACTTCTCTGAAATACTCTCTCACAACATTTGTTTTGAACCTTTTAAAGGAGAAATGATTTTACCTTTAAGGCCGCTAACAACTTCGAGGTTCAGATCAACTTTATTCAAAATAAATACTTGCCACATTCAAATTAGTACTGTATAGTTCTGATTATGACAAAGATAAAATTAATGAATCAAAAACGTGTGCTTGAAGTAGCTGCAACATTATTTTTGGAAAAAGGGTTTGCTTATACAAGTATGGATGAATTGGTACGTGTAAGCAAAGTATCAAAGTCTAATGTGTATTATCACTTTTCTAATAAGGAAGAATTATTAGAAGGGGTCGTTGATTATTGGATTGACATGTATCAATCCGCAATAGACGACGTAATTTCTCAGACCCAATTTTCAGTTGAAGATCGTACCCAAATGTTTTTAAAGCAATTATCACAAGGCGTTCAGTCGAGAGAGTATAAGGGTGGCTGTCCATTTATTACTCTTTATATTCAAAGTCCTGCACAGGCCACACATATAAAAGAAAAAATAGGTCTTTTTTTCACAGGATTACAAGAGAAAGTTTCTCTATTACTGAAACAAGGTGTAGAGAACGGGGAATTCAGAGATTCGATTCAGATTGATGAGGTGGCATCACTTTTTATGACAAATCTTGAAGGAGCGTTATTTATTTCAGAAACATTGAAGGATGCAACTGTCATCACAAAAACAGCAGATCATTTATTTAACTTGCTTCGATAAAGAAGCATTTTTTTTACATCAAATTAGTACTGATTAGTACTAAAAAGGAGATTTCACATGAAAACAGTATTTTTAACGGGTGGAACGGGCTTTATTGGGAAGCAATTAGTCGAGGAATTAGCGAAAGAGGATGTGAACATTCTTCTTTTAGTAAGGTCAAAAAGTAAAGCAACACGCATTTTTCAAGAAAGAGGTATTTTAAAAGAGTCAGTGATGCACTTTGTTGAAGGTGATTTGACGAAAATAGATTTAGGTCTAAGTCCTGAAGATAAAGAGAGGGTATTGAAGACGGATGTGATCATTCATGCAGGAGGCCCGATGGATATTCAAGCAACCAGTAAAGAGGCAGCTTCTGTCTTTTTAAATGGCGCCAAACACATTAGTGAGTTAGCTAAAAGTATTCATCAATTGAAGGGCTTGCAGCAATTGATTCATGTTGTCGGTTATATGAGCCCCTTTGATGATCAAAATAGCAAGATTGCCATCGACGTGTTTGAAGAAGGAAACGAGTACTTGAAAATAAAAAATCCTTATGAGAAAACAAAGTTTTTAGCAGATCTTTATATTCGTCAACAGGCATCAGCAGTAGGTTATCCGCTTTCTGTCATTAATCCGCCAACTGTCGTTGGTAGTAGTCAAACAGGGAGTACAGAGCAAATTGCAGGATTGGGTTTGCTTGTAAAGAGTATGCGAAGAGGGCTCATGCCGGTGATTCCTGGAGGTAAGGACTATCGGTTACCACTTATTTCAAACGATGAGTTTGCGAAGTTTATTGTACAGGTTTTCAAGTTGGAGCAGCCGGCTATTCAAACATATACACTTGTTGAAGACAAAGAGCACGATCGGAATGTTGCTGGACTATTAAGTATGATGTCAGAAAGTATGAATATGAGGACGCCAAACATCTCTGTCCCAATGCCACTGATGAAAGCTATCATGAATAGTGGTGTAAGTAAACTCACAAACATTCCTTCTGACGGATTGAATTTTATGACAAAACGAACGTTCTCAAATGTTTCAGTGAAAAAAATAATGGGAGAAGATTGGTTTAAGAAGACGAGTGTCATGACATTTTTCCCTGCTGTAGTAGCTGATCTAGATTATCGAATGATGGCTCAAAATAGTGAACACCAACATTTATTTAAACGAACATTATGCGATAATAACACCCTTTACCAATTACAAGGAGCAGGGAAGCCGTTTATTTTATTACATGGTTTATTGAGTGATGGAGAAGATTTATTTCCTTTAGCACAAGAGCTTCATGAGAAAACAGGTCAACCTGTATGGATTTTGGACCTTCCTGGTTTGGGGCGTTCTCCATTTAAACGAGAGAAACATCTTCTAGATATCTATTTGAATGTAGTGAAAAAAGTAATAGAAAAAGCGACGAATGGTGCACATCTAATCGGCCATTCATTCGGTGCGTATATTCTTCTAGAAGCTTTGGGGCAAGGGTACATAGATAAGAAGTATTCCATCACTTTACTTCAGCCGCCTGTTGCTAAACAAAAGGCAAAATCACTTCATGTTCCTCAATTTCTGAACAAATGGACATTAAGATTGGCAACGACTCATTTGATAGAGCGTTATGTATTAAGAAATGGTTTGTTTGAAAGCACGGAGAGCATCCCTAAACATTATATTGAAAAAATCAGAAACAGCTTTACTTCTCCTAGAATTTTAAATACGACGGTTCAGCTTAACCATTTATTACTGGAAACCGATCAAGGTGACTTTAAAGAAGTCACAAAGGATAACTTACACATAATTTGGGGGGAGTATGACAGAGGCTATTCTGCGCCATCGCATCTTGGGAAGGTTGATTTTGTTCCGTATGGCCACCATTTCCCTCTTAGCCATCCGAGTGAAACGGCAGCATTAGTCATCAATAATATTTGTACTAGCAGATAGGAGTCACCCCAAAACGAAAAAATGAGAATGATGACAAGTGAGCAAAATTTTTCGTTCTGGGTCTTGAAAAAATAAAGGTTAACGAGGTGCATAAAACGCATCTAAGGTTTTCGTCATATCATCAGATGCAGATTGTAAGATAGTCCTTTGATCTAAAATCGCTGTTCCTTGTGCCCGGACAATATGAAATTGTTGAAAGCCCATCAAGTTTTGGAATATTTCCTTTAGATAATAATATGAAAATTCCAGTGGTGTGTACCGATCGTTATTTGTGAAAATTGAGCCACTTGCTTGAAGCAAAAGTACACGATAATCGTCAGTCATCAGACCAACTGAACCATTTTCTGTATATTTGAACGTTTCTCTAGCAATGAAGATATTATCTATATAATCTTTCATACGTGACGTCACATTGAAATTATGAACAGGTGATACAATCACAATTCGATGATGTGCTTTGAATTGAGCCAATAGAGCAGATGAAGCAGCGGCGATTTTTTCTTCAGCAGCTGTTAATGATTGTTCAGATGCTTGCTTATCCCAAAGTCCTAGCAGCTGGTCTTTTTCGATACGAGGAATTTCAGTTCCATATAAATGTAAAATGGTAGGCTCCTCATGAGGAAATCTTTCTTTAAACTGTTTTAAAAAAAGTGTTTGCAGTTTGTTTGAATAACTTTCTCGATGAGTGAAATCTGGGTGCGCGTTAATGATTAATGTTTGCATATACATGCTCCTTTTCTTTTGATAAGCTGAGTATAAATGATAAAGGTGACAAAAGAAGTCACCTTTTAAGAGGGAAGGCAAATGAAAAAATCAGAACGATTAAACCAAGAACTTATTTTTTTAAGCGATAAACACTCTTTTCAGTTAAAGGACTTACAATCCGAATTTGGCATTTCTAAACGTACGGCTTTAAGAGATATGGAAGAGCTAGAGTCCATGGGCTTAGCTTTTTATGTTGAAAATGGCAGACATGGAGGATATCGGCTCGTGAATCAATCTCCATTGGTTCCGATCTATTTTCAAATAGATGAAGTTCAAGCCATTTTTTTCGCTCTTAAAGCCTTAGATCTGTTGTCAGCAACACCGTTTAAAAAGTCTTACTCACAAATTCGCCAAAAACTGTTTGCTACAATGTCTGATGAGAGAAAACATCGGATCACGGAGATTTTGGATGTGATTCATTACTATCATGTCGCGCCAGTGAGTGAACAAAATCATTTGGATTTGATATTGCAGGCAATGATGGAAGATCAAATCGTGAAGATGACATACACTCAATATGAACATAAAAGGATCAGGCTACAATTTCTTGAGTTGTTTTATCGAAATGGGATTTGGTTCACCGAAGCATATGATGTTCAGAATAAAAAGTGGGGCGTCTACAGATGTGATTGTATGACGGACATGATGATCGAAGAAGAAACGAAAGACACCTTTACGAAGGAAGAATTAAAAGCACTGCAGCTCGAGTACGAAAAAACTTATCATGATATCTCTTTTAAATGTCGATTAACGGAACAAGGGAAAGAGAAGTTTTTGAAGAATCATTATCCGAATATGAGATTGGAGACCATTGATGATACGCCTTATATAGTGGGTGGGTACAACCAAGAAGAATTATCGTATATGACTCACTATTTGATCTCATTTGGGAAACATATCAAAATTGAATACCCAGATGAATTAAAAGAGAGTTATTTGACTCAATTGCAAGAAATGATGGATCAATATTAAAAATGAACGGATTGTATCTGAATCACAAAAAACTCAACACATGAAAAAAGGCGAACTGTCGTAATTCGCCTTTTTTTATTATTTCGCCGCCTGAAATGTATTTGTTTTCGATTGGTCATTGACCTTTCCATACGTCAGCTGACGCCAGATAAATTCCATCGGTCCAGACTTAAATCGCTTTAACCATAACGTACTGAAAAGGACAAGGAAGGCATACACGCCAATAGCCATGAAGAACGTGCCAGCCGGTGAAAGATGATCGGCAAGTCCAGCTCCGTACTTGAGAAATAGCATTGTGCCAATAATGGAGTGTAGCAAATAACAGGTCAGGGACATTCGTCCGACTTTGGTGAACACCATTAAAGCACCTCGCAGCTGAGGAATGTGCAGAAACAGCATCGCAAGTGAACTCATATAAAACATACTGCCAGTCAATCCCCCATTTTGCTCAAGTGCAGAGACAATGTTCATCCATGGCGTATTTCCAAAAGAGTTGACCGCCGTCATAATCGTACTGGCTAGTGTGATAAGAAAAGCAATTGTACAAATCATCCAAATACGATTCCAAATCGCTTTTTTCGTCTCCATGTTTTTGAAAAACGACATTTTCACAAAATACACACCAAGTAAAAACATGAAGAACATGGAATAGACGGTGGAAAATGAGCTCGAAGCCATCGTGAACATATCCGTCCACCGGTCACCTATCGATGCTAAATAAGTCAGACTGTTGTGACTGGTCAATTCAAAATCGGCAAAATCAGGCTTGCCTGATGATCCTGTACTGATGGTATTGAGCAGCATGGTGAAAAGAGGCGTGAGCAATTGAATCACAAAGAGTGTGATGAGCCAGTACTGGATGGTTTTGGCTGTGCGTTTGTAAAAGAAAAGCAGTAAAAAGCCCGCGACAGCATAATAGGTTAAAATATCTCCAATCCATACAAACGTGACATGCAGAAGACCGATCCCTAAGAGAATGGTTAATCTGCGAGCAAACAACTTGTTCGGGCTGTCCACCTTTTGAGCGGCTCGATCCATAAATATCATAAAACCAACCCCGAATAGAAAAGAAAATAACGTAATGAATTTCCCCGAGGCAAACCAATTCACAATGTGGTGAAAACCATCATTAGACTCCATCTCAAATCCCTTGACCGAATCCACAATCAAAAAATAGTTGACCAAAATAATCCCCATTAAGGCGAATCCTCGTACAATGTCCAAAAAATGCACCCGTTCTTTGAGACTCATTGGTTGTCCGTGTTCTACCTTGCTTACATTCATATCAATGCTCCTTTTCGTGTATTGGATCTAAAGATAAATCCTTCAATGAATCAATATACAGGTCAATTCTTAATCATTTATGAAGATCCAATTTTTTGAAAATAAATGTGACAACTTGATGGCAATTGATCATATTCATAAACACTTAAGATTTATGGTGTATCTTTTCACATAGCTAGATGATATATAGTAATAACATATAAAAATGAACATCATGAAGGATGAGGTGATTGAGACATGACCCATCGAATATTAGTTGTAGAGGATGATCAGGAGATCGGTGATCTTTTGCAGGAATCTCTGACACGTGCAGGGTATGAGGTGCTGAGAGCCATGAATGGCAAGCAGGCATTGCATGTTATAGATGATTCGCTGGATTTGGTGATTTTGGATGTCATGATGCCAGGTATCTCCGGTATAGAAACGTGCCAGCAAATAAGAGCCTCCTCAAATGTTCCCATTTTATTTCTGACAGCCAGATCAAGTACATTGGATAAAACAGAAGGATTACTCGCTGGCGGAGATGATTATATGACAAAACCTTTTTCAGAAGAGGAGCTTCACGCTAGGGTCATGGCGCAATTGCGCAGATATACCATCTATCAGGAAAAAAAGGAACAGGAAGAAACCTATTTAGTTGGTGGTAGCCTGAGGGTGAGTGAGGAATTTAATGAAGTGTGGAAAAGTGGGCAGCAAATCAAGTTATCTGATTTAGAATATCGGATATTAAAACTGCTCATGAACAAACGAAACAAAATATTTTCTGCTCAAAATATTTATGAAAGCGTGTGGGGCCAGCCTTATTTTTATTGTTCAAACAATACGGTCATGGTGCATATCCGAAAGCTGCGTGCCAAAATTGAAGATGACCCGGCTCGTCCCGTGTATATCAAAACAGAATGGGGGAGAGGATACCGGTTTGGCACATCGTAAATATACGCTGACCAAAAAGCTGTCACTGCTCATTTTGGTCGCTACTATCGTAAGTGGTGTTGTCTTTTTGACACTGCAAAAGATCACTGATCACCTGATTGAAGGATATTTAAGTTCGGATGAGTACTATAAGGAAGAATCTGCTAGATACATTCAAACATTCAGCCGCTACGTTTCAGAACATGAGCTGACTTCAACGGATCGAAAAGCATTCGGTGAGTGGGTGAAGAAAGAAGATTATATTAATCTCACTGTTTACAAAGATGAAGTGCTTCAATATGACTCGATTTACTCTGTCGCTGACGAATCGGCCTATGGGAAAGAAAAGGAGACCGACTACGCAAAGCGTCATTCTTACCCGGTTCAATTTAGCGACGGAGAAGGTAGGGTTATGGTAGACGGGTTTTACTCCTCTCGATATCACGATCTCGCCTTTACACTAGAACTGCTTGGTGCAACACTCATTTTTCTCCTGATTGTGCTTGTTGGCATTCGCCGAAGCCTACGTTACTTGCAAACGATCCGTGAAGAGATTCATATTCTTGAAGGCGGTGAGCTCGATTATGAGATGACAGTGAAGGGGCATGATGAATTGGCCATGATTGCAAAGAGCATTGAGGATTTAAGAACAGCCTTTTTGGACAAGCTTCATGCCATTGATAATCTGCAGGAAGAGAGCCGCAGTTTAGTGACCGAAATGTCGCATGATATGAGGACCCCGCTGACATCACTCATCATGAATCTGGAATTTGCGAAAAAAGAGGAGGCTCTAGCGGATACCCGCAAGGAGCAATATATAGCGAGTGCGTATGGAAAAGCCCTACAATTAAAGAATCTGTCTGACAATCTATTTGCCTATTTCCTGCTAGATAAAGATCACGAGTCAGAGCTTGAAACCGTTGCAGTGAAAGAAGTGATTTATGATCTTCTATCAGATCAGGTCGCCCTGCTGCATCAGGAGAATTTCACGGTCCATATTGTAGGCGAAATGCCGGATAGCTATATTAATGTGAATGTCGAGGAGCTTGGCAGAGTATTTGATAATGTGATGTCTAACTTACGTAAATACGCAGATCCTGAAAAGGACATTCAGATCACTTTTTTATCCGACCAAGATGTCTTTGAAATCCATGTGAGCAATGCGATAAAAAAGACAGACATCATACCGGAAAGCAATGGACTCGGGGAACGAAGCATCAAGCGGATGATGTCCCGAATGCATGGACAGTTTGAAAGTGTAGAAAAACACGATACCTACTACATCGTACTGCGATTTTGGAATACCAAAATGTAGAGAGCAAAAACAACATCATGGAATGGGGAAACAATCTGATGAAACGATTCAACAATTTCCAAAAGGTACCTGATCTTCTGCAAGCCCTTCTGAATATCTGCCTGTTCTTTCTAGCGATTGCTCTAAGCGTACTCTTAATTAGTGAAACATGGTACATCGTGCAATTCGTCTATAAAACATTGTTTAACAAAGGAGAAAGCTATTATGGAATGCTTGGCGAGCTGCTGATCTTCTTTATGTATTTTGAATTTATCGCCTTAATTATTAAATACTTTAAATCCAACTTTCATTTTCCGCTTCGCTATTTCATTTATATTGGCATCACAGCTGTCATCCGTTTGATTATCATTGATCATGAACAGGCCGTATCGACATTCTGGTGGGCATTGGCCATTCTTGCGATGACCTGTGCACTCTTTATCGCGAGCAAAAGAGATACTGCTCATGAGCATGAGGAAGTGAAGTGAGGAAGAAGAAGGACGAGTGGTCAACACTCGTCTTTTTTGTGTTTAAATGAACAGTTTTTGAATATGTGTTGATTAATGAACAATGATTGAAAGATTGACAATTGATGATGATGGATCTAGAAAATATAATGTAAATAGACAGGTGTTCATAAATGAATAGATGTATAGAAAAAGTATTCTGTCCAAAGCAGTTAACGGATTCACAAGTTCTTATGTTATGCTTTAGAAAAAGAGAAACCATTCTTTTCCTAGACATTGATTGTCATCATTCTATCTATAGGGGTCGATCGTATGCGAAGTATTCAAAGTTTGTTTGTTGAATGGTTACTTGTACTTACAAAGAAGAAACTGAATGTTGAGGGGTATTTAGAGGAACGAAGAATGGCGAATCAATTACCTTATGTGCTGCCTGAGAAGTTGAAAAAGAAATATCACATCACCAAAAGCAGCACGTTTTCAGTCGATACGTACATGTTGAAATCAGATGTGCAGCCAGATGATCATCAGGTGCTATTTTTACATGGAGGAGGCTATATTGAGCAGCCGCTCGTATGGCATTGGCGTTTCTTGGATCGATTGACGAAGCAATTAAATAGTACGGTGTATGTGCCAGTTTATCCAAAAGCACCGAATCATCAATATATGGATGCAATCGAGAGTGTTCTCCCAGTTTACCAAGCTCTTTTAGAAAAAGGAACACCAGAAAAAATCGTCATCATGGGTGATTCTGCTGGAGGCGGTTTATCGTTGGCCTTTGCTCAATACTTAGCGAAAAAAGGTCTCCCGCAGCCTGGAAACATTCTTCTATTATCACCATGGCTTGATGTGACATTAAGTAATCCTGATATCGCTAAAATGGTTCCAAAAGAGCCAATGCTCAACCTAGATTTACTAATCGAATCGGGCAAAGCCTATGCAGGTGATACAGATGAAACACATCATTTGATCAGTCCAATCTATGGAGAAATCAAATCGTTAGGACGAATTTCTGTTTTTATTGGCACTCATGAATTCTTTCTCCCAGATGCCCGGAAATTCAAAGAGATGGCAGACAAGCAGGGTGTTCCCATCAACTATATCGAATACCCAAAAATGAATCACGTCTTTCCTGTCTTCCCTATTCCCGAAGCGAACCAAGCGTTAAAACAAATTGTCGCCATTATTGAGAGTAAGACGTTCCCTTTGAGGGATATGACAAAATAGGATGCGAACATGAGGATGGCCAGCAATGCTCTAGCCATTCTCGTGTCTAATTGGAGGATCAAAAGTTAATTATGAACGAAACAGAACCGTTCTCATTTACAAGTATGCAGGAAGTAGCTCCTGTAGCTATTCCAGAAAGACAGTTCATTCAATCACATGACGGCATACGTCTTGCTTATTATCCGTTTTTATCAGAAACAAACACGCAGACCAATGTGATCATCATTCATGGCGGAGGCGCTCACAGCTTGGCTGGTTATGAGCATATCGCCTATACATTGCAACATGATTTTCACGTGAATGTGTTTTTGCTGGATTTGAGAGGCCACGGATATTCTGAAGGAAAGAAGGGGGATACACCCAAAGTCACTGACGTGTGGCAAGATATTTCGCAAGTTGTGGATGTCATCAAACAGCAGCACGAAGGAGCACTTTATCTTTGTGGTCATTCCTCTGGAGCTGGATTGCTGCTTCAATATCTATCTTGGGATGAAAAAAGAAAAGTAGACGGTTACTTTTTTATTGCTCCTGAATTTGGCTACAAATCTGACACAGCAAAGTCTAATCAAGTCCCTTTTGCCACAGTTCAAGTTTGGAAATTCGTGCTATCTGCGATGACAAAAGGAAGGCTGATGGGGCATTCAGAAGCTGTACGATTTCACTACCCAGCATGGGTGATTGCACAAGATCCACTTCTTTTAACAGGCATTACCATCAATATGTCTCTTGCCTTAACGCCATCTGCACCTCAAAAACAATTTGCAAGGCTGGACCAGCCTTATGGCATGTTTGTTGGAAGCGAGGATGAGTTATACGACGTAGACAAATTTCATCCATATCTGGCGCTTCCAAATCAACAGGTGAAAAATCAATCTGTTTACCAAGTGATAGAAAACCATACTCATTTGTCCATTTTACTAGAATCGGGAAAAAAGATTGGGCGTACCATCCAAATGTGGAAAAGTTCCAATTAACCTGAACAACTAGTCAACACTCTACCTTTTTCTTAAAAATTTACATTGACACCATCCTTTTCTATGATAAAATCATAGTGTGATAATGAGAATCGTTATCAAACGATATGACTACATATAGAATGGATAGGTGAGGTACATGTTCAAAAAATCTTTTTGGTCGCTATTAGTTGTGCTCTCCATCGTATTACTTGCGGCTTGTGGCAGTAATAGCAGTGAAGGCAAGTCAGATAGTAATGAGAAAACAAGAACCGTTGAAAGCGCTATCGGTTCAACTGAAATTAAAGGATCGCCTAAACGTGTGGTGACGTTGTATCAAGGAGCAACAGATGCAGCCGTCGCTATGGGCATTAAACCAGTGGGTGTTGTAGAATCTTGGCTTGAAGCACCTACGTATAAATATTTAAGAGATGATTTAAAGGGTGTCAAAATTGTTGGGCAGGAAACACAACCAAACTTAGAAGAAATTGAAAAGCTGAAGCCAGATTTGATCATTGCATCAAAAATCCGTCATGAGCAAATTTTTGATCAGCTGAAAGAAATCGCTCCAACTGTTGCAACAGAAACAGTGTTCACTTTTAAAGACACAGTGAATTTAATGGGTGAAGCGTTAAACAAGCAAGACAAATCAAAAGAATTGCTGACGAAGTGGGATGACCGTGTCGCTGACTTCAAAGAAAAAGCAAAGAAAGACATTAAAAACTGGCCAATGAGTGTGTCTGTGGTGAACTTCCGTGCAGATCATGCAAGAATCTATCAAACTGGGTTTGCAGGTTCAATTTTAACAGAGCTAGGCTTTGAAGGTCCTAAAAATGTCAAAGATAAAAAGCAAGATATCATTACACTTACAGACAAAGAGAGCATTCCACAAATGGATGCAGATGTGATCTATTACTTCATGGATGATCAGGATAAAGCAGTTGAAAAAGCATATAAAGAGTGGACAAGTCATCCTTTATGGAAGCAGCTTGACGCAGTGAAAGCGAAACAAGTGCATAAAGTCGATGAAATCACTTGGAACATGGCTGGCGGTATCACCGCTGCAAACATGATGCTTGATGATATTTATGATCGTCTAGGGCTTGATAAATAAGTGTAGCAGAGGAGAAAATGTGGAAAACCATTTTCTCCTTTTTCCATAACAGATTGAAAGCGGGAATCAGATGAGAAGTTTATTAAAAAAGGATTCGAGCAAGGCACTGCTATTTGCTGGATTCATCGTGTTGATGTTGGTCTTTTTTATGCTCAGTATTTCTCTTGGGCAAACCTCAATTTCCCTCAAAGCCACCATCCATGCGTTTCTTCAGTTTGATGAGTCAGATCCAAACAGTGTGATTGTCATGACATCCAGATTATCAAGAGCTTTAATTGCGACGGTTGTTGGATCAAGTCTAGCGATTTCAGGTGCACTCATGCAGGCATTGACGAGAAATCCGCTGGCTGCACCAGATCTTTTAGGTATTAATGCAGGTGGACTCTTTTTTATTGTGATTTCGATTGTTTTCTTTTCTACCGAGTCGTTAACAGGTTATATGTGGACGGCCTTTTTAGGCGCTGCCATTGCAGGTATGCTCGTCTTTCTTCTAGGCTCCATTGGAAGAGACGGACTGACACCGGTCAAAATTGTACTCGCAGGTGCTGCGATATCTGCTCTGTTTGCGTCCTTTACTCAAGGACTTTTAATCGTGAATGAACAGTCCATTCAAAGCATCCTGTTCTGGATGGCTGGTTCAGTGTCAGGAAGAAGTATAGATATGCTGCTGCCTGTGCTGCCTTATATTCTTGGGGCGACTGTGGTGGCGCTGCTTCTTGGCCGCTCGATCAATGTCCTTTTATCGGGTGATGATATTGCGAAAGGGCTTGGCCAACGTACGTTGCTTTTGAAGATGACGATGGGGGTACTTGTCGTCTTTTTAGCAGGAGGTTCCGTCGCTGTCGCAGGATCCATTGGATTTGTTGGTTTTCTTGTGCCGCATATTGTGAAAAAGCTTGTTGGACCTGACCACCGCTGGGTACTGCCGTATTGTGCCGTTGTAGGGGCGTCGCTTTTACTTGTCGCAGATCTTGCCGCTCGTTTTCTGATCATGCCGCAGGAAGTACCGATTGGTGTCATGACGGCAATTGCAGGAGCGCCTCTATTTGTTTATCTCGTGCGCAAGGGGTTGAAGACAGGTGGCTAAAACATATACAGTGCGTTCAAAGGGCGGGCGCATTTCATTTCAATTTTCAAAGCGGACATTTTTGATTTTACTATTATTGACAGGCGTTGCCTTTGGTTTATTTATTCTGAGCCTTTGTATGGGCAGCCGCTTTATTCCGCCTACTGATGTGCTGCTGCATATCTTCGGACAAGGTGAGGGAAATACGTTTGTATTAAATACGTTGAGGATTCCAAGGACCCTGCTTGCGGTTTTAGTGGGAGCGGCACTTGCGGTATCGGGGCTTATTTTACAAGGTCTCATTCGAAATCCGCTTGCATCGCCTGACATCATAGGAATTACGAGCGGTGCGTCGTTTGGCGCCATTATGTTCATCGTCTTTTGGATGGGCACTGTGCCTATTGCTTATCAGTCGTTGTGGGCAATTGCAGGCGCTTTTGCGGTATCATGCCTGATTTATTTGCTTTCATGGAAAAAAGGCGTCAAGCCGATCACGCTCGTCTTGATGGGGATTGGGATTTCCGCCATTATGAAGGCGTGTGTGACGTTTACTCTTGTGCTCAGCGATACGATGACCACGACCAAGTCATACATCTGGCTGACGGGCAGTTTATATGGTTCTACAATGAAGGACGTCATCGCAATGCTTCCTTGGGTATTGATTATTTTACCGATTGTCATGGTGCTGGCAAGAACGATGAATGTGAAGGAGCTTGGAGATGATCTTGCAACAGGTCTCGGGGTCAAGGTTCAGGCGAAGCGGTTATTCTTTCTACTGATGAGTGTGACATTAGCCGGTATTGCCGTTGCATTCGCAGGTGGTATTGAATTTGTTGGACTGATGGCGCCGCATGTTGCACGGATGATCATCGGTCGTTCCTTTATTGCGCTTGTTCCAGCATCTGCGCTTGTTGGAAGTATTCTCGTCATGCTGGCAGACTTAGTTGCGAGAACGGCTTTTCTCCCGTTAGATGTCCCGGCAGGTGTTTTTACGGCGGCAATTGGTGCACCGTTCTTTATTTATTTGTTATATCAACAGCGAAATCGTTAAACGAAAGATGGGGGTTTTGATATGAAGCCAGAGTGGGTTGAGAGAGAATTACTTGATTTCGGGGTACACATCACAAATGGACCAATGACATCTGATCGCACACTTGCTGCGCTTTTTTCAGAAGCATCTATCAGACGTTTATTAGAAGCTGAAAAGGAAGCGATGCATGCACCGAATATAGCAGTGGCGGCGTCCATGTTTTCAAAACGCTATGCCTATTTAGCTGTTAGTTCTACTTTGTACTTGATGACGATGTATGATGCTGTCTACCGGTTTTCACCAGAGGCGTGTGTCTTTAGAGAAGATCGCAAAATTGAGCTAGATGAAACGCTCTGTTCATTTGTTCAGTTAGAAGGAGATCGTCATGAGTGGAGAGAGCAGGTCGTCCGCATGCTATTTACGCAGTGTGTCACACCTCTTTTAGATGTATTGAAACGTACTTCAAGACTTCCGTATTCGATTTTATGGGAAAATGTAGCGGTACGTATCAATTCTCTTTACCGTAGCATGATGCGAGAAACGGAAGAGCCTAAAATGAAAGAGCGCGTACGGGAGGATTATTTGTTTCTGAAGAAGGCATCGGGTGATCTTTTCGGAGTGAAGCAAAATCCTTTTCAGCACAGCTTAAATTTAGATGAAAGTTTGCTAGACACATCAAATCGAAAGACTTGCTGTATGTATTATAAGCTTGAGAAAAAATCAGAGAGCCTTGATTATTGTCTCGTCTGTCCGCTAAAGTAAAAAAACACCTTATGCAAGGTGTTTTTTTATTAGATTAGATTTTTCTTAAATATTTATACAGTAAATTTAAATATGATATTTATGTTATATTGTTTCATTATATAATCATTTATGGAAGGAACTGATATGAAAAAAATTATCATATATATCATCTTTATTTTCATCATCATCATTGGCTTGTTCTTCATTCAACCACTTAAAAACCACATCTCTTTTCTTAAAGTAAAAAGTACAAATCTTACTGAATTAAAGGTGGGAGAATTGAAGTTGGGATTAATAAAGAGAAACTATAGTGAAAACGAGTGGATTAAAACTTCAAATTCAAATTATTTCAAAGTGAATAATAGAAAAGAAATAGTGGCAATCTCTTTAGAAAATAATCAAAGTAATATAAACAACACACTAAATATTCATTCAACTAAAAAAGATATCTATAATTATCTAGGTGAAAACTATTATCGTAGAAATGACGATCAGGGATATGAAATTTTAGGCTATAAGGATTCAAAGCATGATATCAAAATAGAATTTTTCTGTTTAGATCGCAATGTAGAAAGAATTATTATTAGTAAATTTGGGGAATAAACATAACATAATGATCAGAATCTTTATAAGATGAGAAGTGTGTTTGATGTTGTATGATCATCTTTTATAGAGATAGTAATGGAAAGAGGCACTGCTTGTTCATAGCAGTGCCTCTCTTTTTTATTCCCAAATATCGCTTACCCATTCAGGGTGATCAATAAAAGGATTGCGATTGTGCTGGTACGTTTGATAGATGATTTCGTTACGATTCCGTTCGATTTGATCGACTGGATCTTGCTTGTGCCATTTCAATAGGACAGACATTTTGCCGTGAAGAGGGGCGCTTCCATTATTCACTTTGTTGTTCAATTCTAAATCTGGGAAACGATCATCGCCTTCATATCGGACGGCCATATAAAAGAGCATTCTTGCTACATCTCCTTTCACCCGGCTATGAGGTTCAAATGAGTCGCTGTCGTAGAAGTTGCCCGGCGCTCCCTTGTATTCATTTCCGCCTATATCAAAATCTAAATTTCCTCGTGTGCTATTCGTTTGTACGTCTGTTGCCCGAAGGTGATGGAGATCTGTACCAGGTCCCTGGCTCGTCCCAAAATTGCCGTGAGATTTAGCCCACACATGCTCCCGGTTCCACTGTCCCACGTTTCCTCCATTTGCTTGCTTTGACCTGGAGATACCGCTATAGAGCAAAAGCACATTGCTTGGATTTTTTGGATCTTCATCCGTTTTCTTTAATGCATCCCAAACCTGGCTGTAGGATAGCTGCGTATGATCATCAATAATATCGTGTAATGCTTTCTTAAGAGCAGGCCCAGATTTGCCAGCAGCAGATTGGTAATAGGAATCAATTTGACTTGAAGCGGTTGTTTTCGCATGTTGAGCAGATGTTTCGGTTTGTAGCTGTAACGGGGAAAAGGTGATGGTTTGACTCGGTTCATTCAGAGTAAAGCCTTGAGCATTTGCAGCGGGAGGCAGCGGAGCGGCAAATGTACCGAAAATCATGATTCCGGCGGCCACAGTTCCAAATAAAGATCTTTTCATTCTATTTCCTCCTTCATAGGGAATGTATACTCTTTAGTTCTATCATATTGCCATAAAGAAATAAATGGATTTATCGTAAATTTTATGTAACCAATTCGTAAGAAAAGAGATTGCTATTTTATCAGCATTGCTGTATAAGTGGGCATATAAGGATGGACACAGCAAGGGAGAGGATGGATAACGTGAAAGAACTACACACACCTACTAGAACCATTATGACACCAGGACCTGTCGAAGTAGATCCGAGAGTCCTTCGAGTGATGAGTACACCAATTCTTGGTCAATTTGATCCTGCATTTACAGAGATCATGAATGAAACGATGACCTTATTACGATCACTTTTTCAAACAGAAAATGAATGGGCTTATCCAATTGATGGGACGTCCCGCTCAGGACTTGAAGCTGTGCTTGCCAGTGTGATCGAGCCCGGAGATGTGATGCTTGTTCCGGTCTTTGGACGCTTCGGTCATTTGCTGATTGAAATTGGGCAGCGCTATGGTGCTGAGGTACATACAATGGAATGTGAATGGGGAACGGTTTTTAAGCAAGACGACATCATCGCAGAGATGCATCAAGTCAAGCCGAAAATTGTTGCGATGGTTCATGGTGAAACATCTACCGGAAGATTACAGCCGCTTGAGAAAATTGGTGAAGCATGCCGAGCGCTTGATGCGCTTTTTATTGTAGACGCTGTGGCGACAATTGGTGGTGTCGAGGTCAAGGTAGACGAATGGAAAATCGATGCGGCAATTGGGGGCTCGCAGAAATGCTTGTCTGTTCCATCAGGGATGTCACCGATCACATATAATGAACGAGTGGCAGACGTCGTACAATCGAGAAAGAAAGTAGAAAAAGGGATTGCAACACAGGACGAACTGCAAAAACAGGTAGACATTTCTCCAATCAAAAGCAATTACTTTGATCTAAGCCAGCTGCAAGATTATTGGAGCCCGAGGCGGTTAAATCATCATACAGAAGCGACAACGATGCTTTATGCACTGAGAGAAGGGGTTCGACTTGTGCTAGAGGAAGGTCTGGAGGAACGTTTTCAGCGCCACTTGTTTCATGAAAAGGCTTTAATGGCAGGACTTGAAGCGATGGGGCTTGAATTATTTGGTGATCCAGACTGCAAAATGCCGGTCGTGACGTGTATCGTCATTCCAAGTGATATCGACGGAGAAGCGGTCCGGGCTGATCTTCTTCATCATTTTGGAATTGAAATTGCGAGTTCATTTGGGCCTCTTGCAGGACGGATATGGAGAATTGGCTCAATGGGCTATAGCTGCCGAAAGGAAAATATTCTATTTGTTTTAGCAGGCCTTGAAGCCATCTTGATGAAATACGGCGCAGCCATCAATTGTGGCGCTGGGTTACAGGCGGCTCTTTCCATCTATGAACAAGCTGAATAAAAAAGGGATTCTCGAAATACTCGCCACCAGCGGGTATTTTTTATTTGGGAAAAAACGCTGTTTTTTGAAAAACTAGACTTATAGAGAGCGATATCGCTATACTGAAGAAGTTCTTATCATTTTTGTCATCATTTTCATTTATTTTGAAGAAAGAGGTTTTAATATGAAAAAAATGGGCAGATTGTACATTTTGATGCTCAATATTTTTATTGCCATGCTTGGATTTGGTCTGATCGTTCCTGTCATGCCAAGTTATATTGAAGCCTTTGGCGCAACTGGGAAAACACTTGGTTTCCTCGTTGCTGCAACTGGCCTCACACAATTTGCTTTATCACCCGTCGCTGGAGCGCTGACTGATCGATTTGGACGCAGAAAATTGATTATTGCCGGGATTGCCGGCTTTACGATTGCCCAGTTTATTTTTGCATTTGCGGATCAGCTTTGGATGCTGTTTGTGTCTCGGTTTTTTGGTGGTGCTGCCGGAGCTTTACTCATGCCCGCCATGTTTGCATACATCGCTGATATCACAAGTGAGAAGGATCGAGGGAAAGGAATGGGGCTATTTAGTGCAGCAATGACGTTAGGCTTTGTCATTGGACCAGGCGTAGGCGGCTATTTGGTTGAGTTTGGGATTGCTTTTCCTTTCCTCATCGCTGGTTCCTTTGCAGCCCTGTCGACGCTGTTGTCTTTCTTGTTCTTACCTGAAACTTTAACAAAGCAAAAGCAGGAAGAAGCACGATTGAATAAAGAGCTTCATTTCAATCCTTTTACGCAGATGATTCAGGCTTTAAAAACACCATACGGTTTTTTGTTTATCTTGGCCTTTGTTTTGAATTTCGGAATCATTCATTTTGAATCGATCTTTGGCTTATATGTGGACCAAAAACATGGCTTTACACCGAAGGATATTGCATTTGTCATTACGGTAGCTGGACTTGCGGGTGTCATCGTTCAAGGTGCTTTAGTGAATACCTTTGTGAAACGATTTGGCGAAATGCGAGTCGTTCGTTATGCCCTTTTAGCTGCGGCGTTTATGCTGATCGCCTGCCGCTTTGCCCCTTCCTTTTGGCTGATTTTTACGGGCTCCATTTTGTTTTTATCGGCCACCTCGTTTGTTCGTCCAGCTCTCAATACATTACTATCTAAAATGGCAGGGAATCAGCAGGGGGTAGCAGGCGGCCTCAATACCTCCTTTATGAGCCTTGCGAATATCGTCGGGCCAAGTCTTGCGGGTATTTTATTTGATGTGAATATTGAGCTGCCATTTATGTTTGGAACGCTGGTGCTTTGTATGAGTTTCATTGCTTCTATTTTATGGGCGAAAAAAGCGCAGCAACATTCCCATGCCGTATCGTAAAGACAGCATAGAAAAAAACGATCAGCACAAATGGATCGGTTTTTTTCGTTATCGCTCATACTTCACGACTGGTGATTTTTCTTTATGCAACGCATGAATCAATGCATCGTCTACATGCAAATGCTCCTTCACTAATTGAGGAGGGGTTAAGGCCATCCATTGGTTCAATGAAATATCAGCAAATCGATCGCTTTTAAACATTTCTAGAAACCAAAGGCTCGTTTGCCCAATATTTTGTATGTAATGCCCCATCCCGAAAGGAACATAACCAACATCACCTGCTCTGTAATTAAAGGTGCGAGCTGTCCCGCCTGCTCCAAAAACCGTCATTTTGGCTGTACCGGTTAAATAGTATTGCCACTCATCATTATTCGGGTGCCAGTGCATTTCTCTCATCCCGCCAGGTTTTACCTCCACAAGTGCAGCAGCAATGGTTTTAGATACTGGAAAATTGCGTGAGTCGACGATTCGCACTGTTCCCCCAGAGGTCACGATTGGTTTTTGACGAAGGAGCTGGTGGGTAAATGGCGGTTTGATGCCGCCGTATGGATTAGAGACTGTTTGGCTTTCAATGGATGCCGGTGAAGAGCCTTGAAACATATAGCGTTGTTTATGTGGAATGTGATCAAACAGCTTGATTGGCACGCCGAAATTAGCAGAAAGAATGTCTTTTGGTGTATGAGCAAACCAGTCTGTGATGGTGAACGTATCAAATTCAGAAAAAGCACCATCATCAAACACAAGGAGAAACTCACAGCCATCCTCAAGACCTTGAATGGAGTGCGGAATACCGGGTGGGAAATACCACAAGTCTCCTTCTTCTACATCAGCGATCATATTCCGTCCTTCTGCATCTACAGATGTGATCCGGGCTTTGCCTAAAATCATATATGCCCATTCCGCCTGCTTATGCCAATGAAGCTCACGAACACCTCCGCGCGTAAGCCGCATGTTCACACCAGCAATCGTTGTTGAAACAGGCAGCTCTCGCTCGGTAATTTCCCTCGACCAGCCGCCATGATTCAAGTGCATATGTGTATCAGAATATGAAAATTTTAAATTAGGAATCGTCCCCGCATCCGTTTTAGGGGGAACGAACATATCTGGGTTCTCCATATCACGCAGAACGTCTCGCGGGCCTAAATCGGTTGCGCCGGCCCCATCGTCTCGAATCGGTTGCGGGATGTGACGAATCTCCTCATCCATTTGACACCACTCCTTGTCATTCACATTTCTCCTCCAAAATATATGAGGCGTAAGAAAAAAAGATTCAATTGGAATCGGCTGAAAGGTGCTTTTGAATCCGCAAAGCTAATCGCAAACGCAATGTTGCATCAGGATCTTTTAGGCTGATCTGGAGCAGTTCTTCACATTTCTCCAGTCGATATATCACGGTGTTGCGATGAACAGATAAACGTTTGGCTGTTTCTGAAATATGGCAATGTGTTTCGACATAAACAGATAAGGTGTGGAGAAGGTTTGGATCGACTTGTGATTGTTCATATAATGGGTGGAGGTACCGCTCATAGAATGTTGTTAAATCTTTTGGTGGGATGAGCTTCAGTAAATCTGACACATCTTTTGCTTGATAGAACTGAATATATTCAGCTCGTAATGAGAGCTGGCCTGATTGCAGAGCATGGGCAGCTTCACTGAATCCTTTTGGCAGATCGGTGATAAGATAACCGCTTAAGCTTACACCAAAGGAAATGGTGGTATTCACATGCTGTTTAATAAGGATCTGCATTTGTTTTAAAAAAGAGCAGATCGATTTGTTCATTGCCAGCCAGCCGCCAGTCTCTTCTATAAGGAAGATGCCGATATCACCTTTGACAAAAAGAAAGGCGGGATATGGACAGTGCGAAAGGGTGCTTTCAAGTAAAGCAAACACATCATCTACAAGGGTTTGCTGCTTAAGGAAACAACTGAAATGACTGTTCTGATCAAGTTGAGAGACGATACATAAATAGGGAATCGTTGTGTTTAATCCAAACATGCGTGCCAGACAGGCAACATCTTGCTCTGAGGAAATCGTCCCCTCCATCCATTTGCGAAACCATTCATTTTTGGCTCGCTCTGTCGATTGCTTGCTGGCATGTTGTTTGATGCGTGAAATGGACATGGCATGTACAGCTTGTTCAATTATCAAATGCAGCCCCATGTCGTCTTGAGGATGAATGAAGGCGGGAACGACTAAATAATCATAAGCTTGTTCGTTTATATAGATAGGAAAAACAGAAACGCTTTCTTTTGAATGAACCATAGAAAAATAATGCTGTTGCGTACTGTGAAACAAGCGGAACATTTGTATCCAATCTGGATTTGTCATACCTTGGGGTGAGGTGAAAAGAATACGTCCATACTGATTGATCAAATAGACAGGCTGATGAATTTTTTGGGCCACTTTTTGCAATGCTTCAACATGATGATCGACAATGTTCATATCCACACATTCTCCTTTTTTTTTAGAGCTGAAGCCTTTGGTGAAGATGAATAAAAAAATGGACAATCGCTGTCAAAGTCTCTGATATCAATTTTATGTTATCAGCTCCATTCAATTTAGATAGAAAGTTGTGATGTAATATCACAAAAAAGATGGCAGGGCAAAATCACGTCACATCAGTCATCTTCATTCAGAAAAATGGGTAAATATGATATGTTGTAGACAGAAGAATTTCTTTCAGAAAGATGGGTATCCCAAGAAACAAAGACTTTCAATGGGAAAATCCGTTTAGACAAGCAAGTGGCAAGAGGTGAGATAGATGATTTATATCGGATTAACTGGCTGGGGAGATCATGACAGTCTGTACCCGCCGAGAATCGGCAGCTCTCAAAAGCTGTTTCACTACGCATCAACGTTTCCCATTGTGGAACTGGATGCAAGCTTTTATGCTGTTCAGCCTGAGCGCAACCATGAAAAATGGATAAAAGATACGCCAGACGCCTTTCAATTTGTCGTGAAAGCATATCAAGGAATGACCGGGCATCAAAGAGGCGAGATCCCGTTTGCTTCAAAGGAAGAAATGTTTGATGCCTTTATTCTTTCACTGACTCCTCTCATTCGAGCAGGGAAACTGGCGATGGTTCTGTTTCAATTTCCACCATGGTTTGATTGCAAAAAGGAGCACGTCCACTATTTAAGATGGTGTAAGGAGAAGATGGGGGATATTCCTTGTGCACTTGAATTCCGAAACCGGACTTGGTTTTCAGACGAGTTTTATGAACAAACCTTATCCTTTATGGAGAAAGAAGGGTGGATTCATTCCGTCTGTGATGAACCGCAAGTCGGAGAAGGGTCTATACCGCCAGTCATAAAAGCCACACACCGTGACAAAACATTGGTCCGTTTCCACGGAAGAAATAAACAAGGCTGGCTTCACCCGGCAGATCATGAGAACTGGCGTGAAGTTCGTTACTTATATTTATATAATGAAGCTGAACTAAAGGAATGGAAAAAGAACCTCGACATCCTGCATCAGCAGTCGAAAGATGTATATGTCGTATTTAATAATAACTCAGGCGGAGATGCGGCGACGAATGGCCAGCAAATGATTGATTTGCTGGATTTGACGTATTCAAGCTTATCCCCGAAGCAGTTAGATTTATTTAGTTAAACGAGAGCTGCGGCTTTCAACTTGAACGAGACGGTTCAGTGACAACTTGAGGGAGAGATCAACATGCTGCAGAAGCTATGGTTATATCATACAAACGACTTGCACAGCCACTTTGAAAATTGGCCAAAAATCGCAGCTTATATTGAAGAAAAGCGTCAAGTTCACGATCAGATGCTCTTATTTGATATTGGCGATCATATGGATCGAGTAAACCTTGTATCAGAAGCGGATTATGGAAAAGTGAATGTCAAACTCCTCAATCAGCTTGGCTATGATGGCGTCACAATTGGTAATAATGAAGGCATTACGCTGCCTCATGAGCAGCTCGACCAATTGTACAAAGACGCGCAATTCCCGGTGATTTTATCTAATTTATTTGAAAAAGGCAAAAGGCCATCGTGGGCAAAGCCTTATGAAGTGATCACATTGAAAAATGGCCTGAAGATTGCCGTCTTAGGGGTGACCATTGCGTATACACCTGTCTATGAAAAGCTGGGCTGGGACATTACAGACCCATTTGAGAGCATACGGGAAATGCTGCAAGAAGTGAAAGGACAAGCCGATGTCATTGTTCTTCTTTCCCATCTAGGCATCATCCATGATCGAGAGGTAGCCCATGACTTCCCGGAAATCGACATCATCTTAGGCTCACATACGCATCATCTTTTAGAACAGGGCGAGATGGACAATGGAGTTCTTCTTGCATGTGCTGAAAAGTATGGGCATTATATTGGCTGTGTCGAGCTGACCATTGATACAGCGAGTAGCGAGCTCATCGAGAAAAAAGCGACGGTGCAATCAGTCGACCAGCTGATCAGTGAATCCGATGAAGCGATCACGACTTTACAGAAAGCTGAAAGAAGAGCGAAGTCACTCATGCAGGAAAAAGTGACATCCATTGAATCAAAGCTCGAAACAAAGTGGTTTGATGACTCCCAGCTTCCGCAGCTTTTAACAGATGCCATTAGAGAATGGTGCGAGGCAGATATCGGCATGATGAATGCAGGGATGGTGCTTGATTCATTAGAGGCTGGCATCGTCACAAGAGAGGACATTCACCGGATATGCCCACATCCCATTAATCCAATCAGGGTGACACTTACTGGGAAGCAATTGATCGAAACAGTGTCTCGTGGCTGTGAAGAAAAAATGGAACAGCTACGCATCAAAGGCTTTGGCTTTAGAGGCGAACTGATGGGGAAAATGCTATACAGCGGTCTGACTTATTCATTAGAAGAGGGCGAAACCAAACGAGTAAAAGATGTCTATGTAAACGATCAACTCGTCAAAGAAGATGATTCCTATACGGTTGGCACAGTGGATATGTATACACTTGGCTCTCTTTTTCCTCATATACGTGACCATGAACACATTGAATATTTCATGCCGGAATTTTTGCGTGATGTCCTGAGCTGGCGATTGAAGGACGCAAAGTGAAATCCGCTCCAGCCTAACAACACTTGCCCTCCCTTCACATAGATTGTGTTGAAGGGAGTGAAGGGATATGGTGAATTTAACACCTATTACAATTGATGGCCATTCCTTTACAGCCGTCACCGTCAAACTGCCAAAGACCAATTTCATGGCAGTGACAAATGAGCATGGTTATATTATGTGCGGTGCACTTGATGTCGGGCTCCTAAATGAAAAGCTTGCAGATAGAGGAATCATCGCAGGAAGAGCAGTCGGTGTAAGAACCATCGAGCAATTGCTGGATGCACCTTTAGAATCTGTGACATATGCCGCTGAGTCGCTCGGCATTCATGCTGGCACAATTGGAAGAGATGCATTATTAAAAATGGTGAAATAAAATGAACAGATGATTCCTATCCCCCCGCCTGTCTGCATACACTTGTAATGGAGAAGGGGGGATTTTTTATTGAGATTGAACCGCCGTTATCGCCCCTATAAAAAGGGCCCTCTGCCATTTCGTTATGTCATGCTGCTTGCCATATTATTTTTTGTGCTCTCAACTGTCATTAGTCTATTCTTCATCAATCGTTCCATTAAACCAACGTTGATTCACATTGCTGAACTAGAAACAGAACGAATCGCCAATCATCTCATCCAATATTCTGTTCAGGATTTTGCAGATGATCAGGAGAATATGAAAGATATGGTTGTGATGAATACAAGTGAGAACGGAAAAGTGACAACTATCGACTTCAATGCGCAAGCAACATCGAAAGCAATGGCTGACCTGTCACGTCACCTTCAAAAAAATCTAGAGGACATTGAAAAGGGGAATTTTCAAAAAGATGCAAAAGAAGCATTAAAGGATCAAACAGATGGACATGACGGCATTATATATAACATTCCGCTTGGGCAAGCGTCCGGAAATGCACTTATCGCCAACCTAGGACCAAAAGTACCTGTACGCTTCAGTGTCATTGGTGACCCGCATACGGACGTTGAAAAAAACATTAAGCCTTATGGCATCAACAATGCCTTGATTGATATTAGTGTGCTCATTGAGGTGAAGGTGAGAGTCATCATCCCGTTCGCCTCAGAAACCATCGTCGTCAAAAATTCCGTGCCTGTCTCCATCCAAGCCGTTCAAGGAGATGTCCCAGATTATTATAATGGAAGCGGAACAAATTCAGGCGCTCCATCGATTGTTCTGCCAGAGAAAAAGGAGAAGAAAGAATAACAGCCCAATGGACGAATTGGGCTGTTTTTTTCATACGCTGTGATTGCATATAGTGTTTTTGTGATGAACGTTTTGTTGTTACGAAACAGACAGTCTTGTCCTTGCATCATTTTCATCGGTGATATAGGTCACGTCTTCAAATCCACATTCAACTGCATTCTTGTATAGCCATTCGAGTGTTCCCTTATTTTTGCAATAGATCGTGACATAGGAGCAATCGGTCACTAAAAGAACAAGCTCGCATTGGCTTTCAATAAATTCTTCATAGGTCTTAATATGAGACAATGTCCCTTTTGGATATGCTTGTAAATCGGCGAAAATCATATAATACGTCTTGTTTTCAATGAGGTGTTTGAGTTCTATACCGTCCATTTCTGTTTTACCTTCAGGAAAAAGTTCTTCATCTTTTTCGCCATCAACTAGTATATTCGAGTCTTCGGTATCGATTCGCCAGCTGAATTTGGTGATGTCGATCGGTTTTAGCACTTCTCCAAGGAAGACTCCGTATTCATTTGGAATGGTAAAGGTCATTCCTCTTTTCAAAAAACAACCCCCTAACTCTTTGTGAAGTAATCTTTCATTGGTTGCCATGCTTAGACTTTTTTTCATGTGATCTGTTCATCTTATCCTAATTAACCACTTGATTCCATACGGATCACGTGCCATGATAAATGTTCATTGTTTTCCTTTTCTGAATAGTGGAAGCTATCCTGAAGACTGATTTTTCACGATCGTCAGTTATGAAAGTGAGAGGAGGATTTGATTGATATGAAGAAAATTCAAGTAAGCGGGTTTTGTTTTTTGGTATTTGCCATTGTATTTAGTGCTAAATATATGTCAGCATCGATATTATTAGCTGGGAGTGACAGTTTGAGTGTCGACTTATTTAGAGGGATGTTTGACATGATTCCACTCGAAGTAACAGTTGTGTATCTCCTTTTTTTCATCATGGGTATTCTTTTTTTAGTTTTAGGATTGAAAGAGAAGCATAAGAAGTAACAGTAGACAAGTGATGACCGGGGAAATGTTGATACATATCAAAAGGAGAAGCAAGCGGTATCGCTAAACTTCTCCTTTGATTTAACGACGTTTCCGTTCGGCTCTTTCCCATGCCCTTAAATGAGGGTAAGGATCAAACGACCATTCAGTTCGTCCATTGTCTTTATACATGCCGTAATGAAGGTGTGGCGGAAATTTTCCTGCTGTGCCAGGTGGACCGTAACCGGAGCTTCCGACTGATCCAATGACTTGACCAGGTTCTACAATCTGCCCAGCTTTGAGTCCTTTTGCAAAGCCATTTAAGTGGGCAAAATAATGATAATGATTATGAATATCTCGAATGCCGATTCGCCAGCCGCCAAAGCGGTTCCAGCCTTTCATTTCAATCACGCCGTACGATGTCGCACGAACAGGAAGACCGTAATGAGCAAAAAGATCAGTGCCCTCATGAATTCTTCTGCCTCCAAAGCCTCTCGCATCACCCCATGTACTCCTGTAGCTGTAGTCAGCGCCAACCGGAAGAGGAAACGCATGCTTACCAAGGTCAAGATGGCCGTAATGCTTATAGAGCTTCATAAAAGATGAAATGATTCCAACGGTTTGATCACGTCCGTAATAATCCCACAGCGCGATTTTTAATTGGTCGATGCTGCTGCCGTAATGGAGCAAGTATTGAGCAAACGTGAACAGGACATCTTCATCGTTATCGATTTCTGCTTTTCCATCCCCATTTCCATCAAGCCCAATACCGTCAAAAACTTTAATGCTTAATGGAGAGGTATCCTGCTTATTTGGATTTTCTGGTCCTATCCACATTTCCCGGGGAATGTAGATACCAATCACACCTGTTTGTTTGGGTAAATCTCTTCTGCTTTTGCGTATATTGTGTTCATACTGATCAACCGCAGCAAGTACATACCACGGGACCTGTGTGGTGATGGCGATCTTTTCATACAGTGCCATTCGCTGTTTTAATTCATCAGGCTGTTTGTTTGCCCCTTGTGCTTGGACTGATGCGGGAATCATTGAAAGAGCGATGATGATCGCTAAAACCACTTTCACAAACGTCCATCTCCTTTCTTCGAACATCTCTTCTACCGTTTAGTGTGGTTTGATCACGTTATTTCATAAGAAGAAAATGTTAGTAATTTTCTTCTGTTATTTTAGGAGTCTTTTGGGTATTTTTGCAGCTCATTCCCTTGTTGTTCAATCTGTACTATGTTAAAGTGTCTAAAGAAAAGGCCTTAGGCCGAAGATTCAATTTTTTGCGGCAATAGCTGCATCCATCGTATATAGCAGGAAGATGATTGTATATGCACCTTTAACGAATTCATATGGAGATGATGGAATTGGCAAAGAAGGAAGAGCACGTAAGAAAACCGGACTGGCTTAAAATTAAGCTGAATACGAATGAAAACTATACCGGTTTGAAAAAAATGATGCGGGAAAACAACCTGCATACCGTTTGTGAGGAAGCGAAATGTCCGAATATTCACGAATGCTGGGCAGTGAGAAGAACTGCTACATTTATGATCCTCGGATCTGTTTGTACGCGCGCATGCCGTTTCTGTGCGGTGAAAACCGGACTTCCTACTGAATTAGACTTGCAAGAGCCAGAACGCGTGGCAGATTCAGTGGCTTTGATGAATTTAAAGCACGCTGTGATAACAGCGGTTGCAAGGGATGACCAAAAAGATGGCGGAGCAGGCGTATTTGCTGAAACTGTTCGTGCCATTAGAAGAAAAAGTCCATTCACAACAATTGAAGTTCTCCCTTCAGACATGGGTGGCAATTATGATAATTTGAAAACGTTAATGGATACACGCCCTGATATTTTAAATCACAATATTGAAACAGTACGCAGGTTAACACCAAGAGTTCGTGCACGGGCTACATACGATCGTTCATTGGAATTCTTGCGTCGTGCAAAAGAAATGCAGCCTGACATTCCAACGAAATCAAGCATTATGATTGGACTTGGTGAAACGAAGGAAGAAATCATTGAAGTTATGGATGATCTTCTTGCCAATAACGTTGACATCATGGCAATTGGTCAGTATTTACAACCGTCGAAAAAGCATTTGAAAGTGCAAAAATACTACCATCCAGATGAGTTTGCAGAGCTGAAGGAAATTGCCATGTCAAAAGGCTTTAGCCACTGTGAAGCTGGACCGCTTGTCCGTTCTTCTTATCATGCAGACGAACAAGTAAACGAAGCGTCTAAGAAGCGTCAGGCGCAAGCATAACAAAGAAAACGCCAGAGCTCTCTGGCGTTTTTTCTCGTATTAATTTTGGCCGTAAGGTGCGTTTCGTCTCATGGTCCGATCGGAATTCGTCATGCCATTGGCATCTTCTTTCGTTGAAATATCTCCGCCTTGAGGAGAGTATTTCATTTGTTGAATCGTTTTTGTTAAAATTTGATCAAAATCACGTGAATTGGTTTGAAGACGTGAAAAATTGGCAATGGATTGAAAGTGCTCTGGGTTATCAGAGACGTACACATGATAATAACGAGGGAGAACAGAAACCGCTGTTTTTTTCACTTGATCGGCTGATTCATCTCGGTTTTTGTTGCCTGTTCGATACACAATGAGGGCATCCTCGTCTGTGACAAGTGTTGCTGCATCCTTTATATTTGGCAGCTGGATGGCTAAACTTGTAATCACGTGGGCAAGGTGCTCACGATTTAAAGCAGGGGTTCTTTCCTTTTGATCGGTTACTTGCTGGCGCTGATAACGAACATAGCCTGCTCGATTCGTATCTGCTTCTGGCATGTTGGAATTATTTCCTTCATGACGATCAGACAGGCGGATTGTCTTGCTGGAAGAATCTTCATCCACTTGCCGGTTCATGCCTGATTGAAAGCCGCACCCGCCTAAAAGCATGCATAGGAGAATAGTGGCTGTGAGTTGTTTCATCATAAATGTGACCTCCTTTTTTCTTTAGCTTCGGCTAAATCGGAAAAAACATGCTTTAGCAATTGATGGAGTTGTTCCAATGAATTATCATTAAAGATGGATCGTTTAAAAAGAGGTGAGAAGATGATCGTCATTCAGAATGCTACCTTTGATCTTGTCAGAGAAATCAAAGACGGCTTTGATGAGGAAGCGTTTAAAGCAAGGTACTCAGATATTTTAAATAAGTATGATTATATTGTGGGGGATTGGGGCTACAACCAGCTTAGGCTGAAGGGGTTTTTTGATGACCAAAACCAAAAGGCCACATTCGATACAAAAATCAGTACACTCGATGAATACATTTATGAATACTGTAATTTTGGCTGTGCCTATTTTGTCTTAAAGCGGATTAGAAAATAACGCAAAGGGGAGCGTCATGATGTATTTCGTAGACAGAAAGAAGATTGAAGAGACATTACGTTTTTTTGAGGAGCAATATGATTTGATGCGCAGTCATCAAACATGGTCAAGCCCTTTAGAAAAAAAAGCGCTGGAACGAATTGTTCATTTGCTCGTCGAATGTATTCTTGATACAGGAAATGATATGATTGACGGCTTTATCATGCGGGACCCGGGAAGCTATGACGACATCATGGATATTCTTGTGGACGAAAAGGTTGTACCAACAGAAGAAGGCACTCACCTGAAAAAACTGGTCTCGTGCCGTAAAACACTTGTTCAGCAATACCAAGAAGTGGTTCATCACGATTTGTTGCAGGTCATCAGTGAGGTAGAACAGGCGCTGCAAGTCTTCCCGAATCGAATTCGCACTTACTTGGAGCAGGAGCTTGGACCAGTATCAGCGTTTAAATAAACCATTGGAGTTGTATGCAGCATGAAATACAAAGGCTATTTAATTGATTTAGACGGGACGATGTATAAAGGAACAGAAAAGATTGAAGAGGCGGGGCAATTTGTTCACAAGTTAAATGAGTTGAACATCCCTTATTTGTTTGTCACGAATAACTCTTCACGCACGCCGAAGCAAGTAGCAGAGAAACTGGTTTCATTCGATATTCCAGCAACGGAAGAACAAGTCTTTACAACAAGTATGGCGACGGCAAACTATATCGCAGAACAAAAGAAAGATGCCTCGGTGTATGTGATCGGAGAAGAAGGAATTCAGCAGGCCATCGAAGAAAAAGGCTTGTCGTTTGGTCAAGAAGACGCTGATTTCGTTGTCGTTGGAATAGACCGCGGTATTACATATGAAAAACTAGCGGTAGGAGCCATTGCGATCCGTCAAGGTGCACAATTTGTTTCAACAAATGGAGATATTGCCATTCCGACAGAAAGAGGGCTGTTACCTGGAAATGGATCGTTAACATCTGTGCTGACGGTTACAACAACAGTGCAGCCAACATTTATCGGAAAGCCAGAGTCTATCATTATGGAACAGGCCATGCGGGTGCTCGGGACAGATGTGTCAGAGACGCTCATGGTGGGCGATAACTATGATACCGATATTATGGCAGGGATGAATGCAGGGATGGATACACTGCTTGTCCATACAGGCGTCACGACAAAAGAGCTGCTTCAGAAATATGACAAACAGCCAACCTATGTCATTGATTCATTATCTGAGTGGATTGAACGATTATCTTAATGAAAAGAGGACAAGCGTAAAGAGTGGAGTGAAATTCACACTAATATTGAAATAATTTGGAAATCTCCTTACATTACTCATACTTTTTCAATAAAAAACACACAGTTATACTGAATCAAAGTAGCTGTGTGTTTTTATTTTTCATTTTTTTGAAAAAATTGGAGGTAATTGGTGTATAATGTCGAAGTGTAAAAAGAACTAACGCTAAAGGGTGTAAATGGATGAATGTTATAAAAAGAGAAGTTGGTGCTCAAGGGAAAGGGTTTAGACTACAGCGATTAAGGGCAATAAAATTATTACTTGACAAAATGAATGTTTCAGAAAAAGCAGTAGTATATTCTGCAACAGAGTATCTGGATGATGTTTATTTGAAGTTTATTAATGATGGTGTTGTAGAAGAGATATCAGAAGGAGATAAGAACTATGATTCTAAAAACTCTTTTAGTTTTATGTCAAATGAAGTGAAAAATAGTATGATAAGCTTTTTAGATTGTTGGTTTCAATATGAATCAGAAGGATTAACTTTATGTTTTTATACAAATGTAAAAATAGGTAAAGAAAATAATTCACAATATACTAAGAAATTAAATTTAGAAATGCCTAAAAAGCCGATTATTGAATTGCTTATTGAAAAGAATTATTATGAGGATAATTTATTAAACATTGTGAAAATTGTATTATTACATGAATATAAAATTCAATATGAGGGTAAAAAAGAGAGCGGTTTTTTAACTCAATTAAAGGAAATGTCAGATGAATTATGGATAGCGTTTCTAGATAAAATTGACTGGAAATTCGAACAAGAAAATGAAGCAGAGTTAGAGAAAACACTGATCAAAGATATATCTACTCAAAGATTTTATAATACTGCAAACTTAAATGGAAAGGAATCATATGTTATTTCTGCATTATTGGATCTCTTTGAGAAAAGACAAAATGTTAAAGATTTATTAGGTCGATTAATTACTGATTCTGAAGTTAGAAGAGTTCTACTTGAAGTTGCCACACATAATTATAAAAGAAATGACCCAGTGTATGCACAGTGGGAAAAAATAGAACCTTCTGATAACAGAAATTTGAAAGAAAAAATTGAAGGTGTCGCTCCAAAATATAACCCGAAAAAACTAGATATGTATGCAAGGAAAATTGGTGCTGTAAAACTTGAGTTAGAGAAAATAGATAGTAGGGAGAAAAGTGCTTATCAGTATCGGATATTTGAGGCTTGTGAAGAAAAATTATTAGAAATACTAGAATCAATTGATACAGAAGTTGTTAGCCCCGAACAAGTTGATATTTGGGTAGAAGAGATTTCTATTTTCGCAAGCGGTCATATAGATGAAAAATCAAAAGATTTTGCTTACCCTTTTAAGAATAAAGATACTTTAAAAAACACTATCTTAGAACTTTTTGATAGCTGTTATCTTTCTTTTGATAGGTGATGTGAATATGAAAAAAGACAAAAATAACAATTATGTTTATGAAAAACAAAATTTGGACGTAAAAAAAAGAATAATGTTTGCTAAAGACGAAGATTATAATTTCATTACTTATAATATATTAATTCTATTAGATACATATGATTGTAATAATAGTAAATCTAAGTGGACTGACTATCGAAAACTAAATTATTTGTTACCTTTTATTTCAAATAATTCAATATTAGAGATTTTTTTAAAATATCATAATAGTCAACAACACTTAAAAAGAGATGATTTGGAGATTTTGAGAATCACATATATTAAGAGTAGATTAAACTTGAAACTTGTTGCTTCAATTTTATTTACTCTTGAAGCTAATGGATATGTAAATATGTCCAAAAATGAGAAAAGACGTACGGTTGATATTTGGATTAATAAAAAAAATATCTCGAGAAAATTTTTAAGGTCTGATCTTTTTAGCGTTGAAATTTCTAACATTAATAAAATTAAGGAAGCAATTCCACGACTGAAAATGCTTAAAACTTTAACATTATTAGAAAGGTTATACGAGGAAAATGGAGTGAGAGTATGGGAGAGTTAGCTTTAAAGAGGATTATTTATAAAGGAGATAAATATCATTATTCATCTAGAGAGTTGAAAAGAGGGCTTCAAATAGTAGAAGCAGAAAATGGAGCAGGTAAAACAACTTTTAGTTCTTTGGTTAGTTATGGGTTAGGAATGTACGTTAAGCAATTTGATTTTAAGAACAATAAAGAAAATCATATTGAAATATACAACGACACAAATAATTATGTTTTACTAATAATTACTCTAAATGGTGTTGATTATGAAGTCACAAGGTATTTTAATCCATCCAATAATAATATTATTTTTGTCAAAGGCAATGGAACAGAATCAAGTTTTGTTTTAAATAGGAAAGCGATTTCTAAAAAGGATGATTTAACTTTCTCTGATTGGATACTTGAGCAACTTGGAATTAAGGTATGCGAGATTTATCAAGGGACTAGGAAATTTAAGATTAGTTTTTCCGATTTGTTTCGTCTTATTCATTATGACCAAGATACGAGTGACCAAAAGATTTATAAAGAACATAGGAATGAGAGCAATTTTATATCTGATTCAATTGCTGTTAGAAAAGTAATATTTGAATTATTAGTGGGGTATCAGTTTTCTGATTATTATGCTTTAATTGGCGAGTATAACCATACAGAACGTGAGACAAATACTTTGAAAACTACGTTAGAGAATTATGAAGAAATGGCAGCTCGGATGAAGTATAGAGTTAGAGAGATAAATCTAGAAGATGCTATAAATGAAGTTGCTCAACTAAAAACACAAATTGAAAAATTAGATTTATTTAGGAGAAATTTAAAACAATCAGAATATAACCTTGTTCAATTTGATAGCTTTATTGAAAAGCTCCGAATAAAGAAGTTTAATAGAGATAACTCAATAACTGAATTGGAATCAAGTATTAAGGCGACTACAATAGAACTAAACAATCTTCAAAAGTTAAGAAGTGATTTAGTACTGGAAGTTACACAAATTAAAAAAATTATTCTAGCACATGAAGAGCTAAATATTTTCTCTCCTAATACTTGTCCAAGTTGTCTGAGGAATGTACAAAGAAGGGAAAATCACTGTATTTGTGGACATCCAATTGATGAGAGTGAATATGAAAAATTTTTTTATAGTGCTGATGAATACCTAGCAATTCTCAAATCAAAGCAAAAATCGGTAGAGACAATTGAAGCAGCGATTAAATCTTGTGAAGAAGAGCTTAAATATTCAAAAGAGAAATTAATAAATTTAGAAATAGATAGAGACAAACTCAAAGATAAACTATTAGAGGTTAAAGATGATATTAAAAATACCTCAAATGATATCGAGTTAAATACTGTAAATGATAGGTTGTTAGAAGTTAAAAACAATCTACAAATTAGTGAGCAAAGACTTAATATAATAAAACAATATTACGAAATAAAAAAAGAATATACTAAGGGTAGAGGGAAACTAGAAAAGTTAGATTTGAAGTTGAAAAAGATGGAGAAAATTGCAAGTGAACTGATAGGCAAGCAAAAAACTGAATTCGAAGCTATCTATAGTAATCTTATGAAAAAAGCTGATAATCAAGTAAACAGAGTGGAGTTAGATGAGAATTATATGCCAATTATTAATGGAGGCACATATAGACAAGCAAGTTCCTATGTTCCACGGAGATTTTTATACTATTTAACATTAATAAAATTGTCTCTTGAATCTATAAATGTTCCATTTCCAAAGTTCTTACTAATTGATACACCAGAAAATTTAGGGATAGATGAAGAAAACTTAATTAAATGTATGTCATTAATTGATGAAGTTGCAAATGTTAATGAAGGTAAATCCTCGACTTTTCAAATTATCTTAACTACAGGTAGAAATAAGTATCCAGAAAAATATAATAACTTTGTGATAGAGAGGCTTACAGAAGAAAATAAATTATTAAAGAATATCAGGTAGGAATATTCTTTAATGTTGTAATAGCTTGACAGTTGACTAATACTGTTTGTAGTCTATTGTGCGTTTTTGAATTGTTTTCAATTTTAAAAAGATTATTCTAAGAAACATACAAAACGCTAAAAACTATTAGATGTTAGAGCTTAAAAAGGGGGAATTTTGAATAACATTAATTTCACTATAAAAAAGAGGACAAGCGTTACGCGCGCGTCCTCTTTTTCTTTATTCTGCATTTCTCGCACTATGTGCCAGTCTGCTTGATGCTGCCGCAGCAATAGCACCGACAATGTCATCTAAAAAGGTGTGGCATTCGCCTGAGGATTTATCGTTGAGTTTCCCGAGAATCCCTGGTTTTTCTTTATCGATATATCCGTAATTCGTAAAGCCGATGGAGCCATAAATATTAACGATGGCAAAGGATAAAATTTCATCCACACCATATAGACTTTCATCTGTTTCAAGAATGGATTGCAGCGGTTCTGTCAGCTTTTTTTGCTCAGCGAGAACATCTAGTTCAACGCCTGTTAAGATGGCATTTTGGACTTCACGTTTTGCGATGACACGTTCCACATTGTGGATGCACTCTGTCATGTCTAAGCCAGGATGATATTTTTCCTGTAAAAAGAAGACAAGGTCTGCTATATCTTGAATGGTTACGCCTCGTTCTTGTAAACGGCGTCTTGCTGTTTTTTCTACTTCGTTCATCTCATGATGATGCGGCATGTTCCTCACCCAATCCTCGTAATTTGTCCACAACGTGTGAAAAAGCTTCGGATAATAAATAGTATTCATAAATCCCTCAACCTGCGACTACGATATGATAAGAGACTGATTTTATGAACGCAGGTGAAATCATGAAAGAAACCATTTATCACACATTTGGTATTGATGTGCGTCAATTTATGCCATATGGCAGTTATCAGAGCTTTCAAACGGCGAAAGCTCTCTTCATCATTGTTCCCGTTTCTCATTTGCGAGAAGAAGAACTCACAGAGCTTTATCATATCAGTCAGTATTTACTGAATGACGGTGACCCATACGTTGCCGTGTTTGAATTAACAAACGAAGAGAAACCGACTTTTACCCATGGAAAAGAACTGTACGCTCTATTAAAGGCAGCACCGCGGGTTACAAGCCGCTCATTTCAGCACGCACCAGAGCTGGCGGCTTTTCATGTCAGAGGGAGAGGGTTTCCTTATGAGGTGTCTGAAACAAAACGTGTCGGAGCTTGGAAGGAATTATGGGCAAAACGGTTAGACCAGCTGGAAGGCTTTTGGATGCAGCAAATGCATCAAAAACCACTTGAACGATTTGAAAAGAAATTTATTGAATCCTTTCCGTATTATCTCGGATTAACGGAAAATGCTATTCAATATTTAGTGGATACAGAGCTTGATGATGAACCGAAAGAATGTGATTCAGGTACTGTTTGTCATCAGCGCTTTTCACGTATGACCTGGCCACATGAGCAGCCGCTTCGTTTACCTGTTGACTGGGTATTTGACCATCCAACAAGAGATATCGCGGAATATTTAAGAGAAACCTTTGTCCAGCATAAGGAGGATTTAATTGAAGAGGGATTTTCCTTTTTGCAGCAATATGAGCAGGTCACGCCTCTTTCATCATTTTCAAAGCGTCTGCTGTACAGCCGTCTTCTGTTTCCGCTTCATTATTTTGAAATTGTCGAAGGTTATTATATGTCAGGAGAAAATGAAAAATCTTATTATGAAGAACGATTAGATTACGTTTTAAATGATGCGAATCGCTACGAATATTTTCTCAAGGTGTTTCAAGAATTGAGTGCCATGCGCAGCGGTGGGCATCTCATTCCTCCTGTTGGATGGATTCATCAATCCGCTGATTTGAAGTTTCAGTGAACAGACGAAACGTCTCTTTTCTCTTGAGGCGTTTTTCGTTATGCTTAAAGAAATCAACCAAAGGAGTGTTCTTCTTGACGAAACCGTATGTCTATATCACAAGAAAGCTTGATGAAACAACACTTACACCATTAAAAGAAGTCGCTCATATTGACATGTGGACGAGCGAGGATGAGCCGTGTCCAAGAGAAGAGTTAGAAAAACAAGCGGCTCAAGCAGATGGGCTGCTCACGATGCTGTCAGATCAAGTAGATGAGGCACTTTTATCAAATGCTCCAAATCTAAAAGTGGTCGCGAATCTCGCGGTCGGCTATGACAATATTGATCTAAAGGCAGCTAAAAAGCACGGGATCACGGTATGTCATACACCGGACGTCTTAACAGAATCGACGGCTGATTTAGCCTTTGCGCTTTTGATGGCGTCAGCAAGACGAATTGTCGAAGCGAGTGATTGGATTAAGGATGGGAATTGGACAGGCTGGGGACCGCTTCTTCTAGCCGGTGCGGATGTTCATCATAAAACGTTAGGGATTGTCGGAATGGGCAGTATTGGAACCGCACTGGCCAAGCGGGCAAAAGGTTTTGATATGAATGTTCTGTATCATAATCGTTCAAGAAAGCCAGAAGCAGAAGCGCAGCTAGGTGTGACCTATGCCGCATTTGATGAGCTGCTTACGCAGTCTGATTTCATCGTTTGTTTGACGCCTTTAACGCCTGAAACGAAAGAAATGTTTAATAAGAAAGCATTTGAGCAGATGAAGAACACGGCTTACTTCATCAACGTTTCCAGAGGGCAGACGGTAGACGAAGATGCTTTATATGATGCTGTCACGACAGGGAAAATTGCAGGAGCAGGTCTGGATGTATTTAGCAAGGAACCAGTCAGCCCAGATCACCCATTAACGACATTACCAAATGTGACAGTGCTTCCTCATATCGGAAGTGCAAGTGTTGAAACGAGAAAAAACATGATGCATTTATGTGCTGAAAATATTGCGCTTGTCCTGCAAGATCAGCAAGCCAAAACGCCAGTTCAGGCGTAATCTCAAGCTTCCCGGCTTCGGGAGCTTTTCTCACAAAAATATTTTGAAAATATAGAATCTTGATATAAATAGCTGTTAAGCGGTTTCATTCTCATATTCTCTTATTTTATTACCTTGTCAAAATGAGGATACCCCTTTATAATGTGTGTACATTGAATGTCTGTGTTAGGTTAACAAATGTCTTTTTAGAGAGGACATTTACGGAGAAAGGTGGAATTTCAGGTGAAGGCAATTCGAGTTGGACTACTAGGATTAGGAACAGTGGGGAGCGGTGTCGTTAAGATTATTCAAGATCATCAGGATAAATTAATGCACCAGATCGGCTGTCCGGTATTAATACAAAAAGTGCTTGTGAGCAATCCCGATAAAAAAAGAGATGTGGATGTGGCAAGAGAGGTCTTCACAACTGAAGTATACGATGTGATTCGAGATCCAGAGGTCGACGTCATTATTGAAGTGATGGGCGGCATTGAAGAGACAAAACAATATTTAATAGATGCACTAAATGAGAAGAAGCATGTCATTACAGCCAATAAGGATTTAATGGCGCTATATGGCACAGAGCTTTTACATGTAGCAAAAGAAAACGGCTGTGACCTTTACTATGAAGCGAGTGTCGCAGGTGGGATTCCGATTTTGCGTACACTAGAGGAAGGTTTAGCCTCTGACCGCATCACAAAAATGATGGGAATCGTGAACGGGACAACGAACTTTATTTTAACAAAAATGAATGTCGATAAAAGTGCGTATGAAGATGTATTAAAAGAAGCGCAGGATCTTGGCTTTGCAGAAGCAGATCCGACGGCGGACGTAGAAGGACTAGATGCGGCAAGAAAGATGGCCATCCTGGCAAGACTCGGCTTTTCCATGAATGTAGACTTAGAGGATGTGAAAGTGAAAGGCATCTCTGACATCTCGGATGAGGACATTAATTTCAGTAAACGTTTTGGCTATACAATGAAGCTGATTGGAATTGCCCAAAGGGACGGAGAAAAAGTGGAGGTCAGCGTACAGCCAACTTTACTTCCTGATCATCACCCGTTATCTTCCGTCAACAATGAATTTAATGCTGTCTATGTTTACGGAAGTGCTGTCGGAGAAACGATGTTTTACGGACCTGGAGCAGGCAGCCTGCCAACGGCAACTGCTGTTGTCTCTGATTTAGTCGCTGTTATGAAAAACATGCGTCTTGGTGTGAATGGCAGTGGATTTATTGCACCGCAATTTGAGAAGAAAATCAAATCATCATCCGAAGTATTTGCTCAGCAATTTTTAAGAATACATGTGAGAGATCAAGTCGGAGCTTTCTCCCGCATTACATCGATTTTTTCTGAAAGAGGCATCAGCTTTGAAAAGATCCTTCAGCTTCCTGTCAAAGGGCATGATGAGCTTGCTGAAATTGTGATTATTACACATCAAACATCAGAAGAAGATTTCTCAAATATCCTGCAAACATTAAACGATCTCGACGTGGTGGTTCAAGTGAAGAGCACGTACCGAGTAGAAGGGAACGGTTTAAGCTGATGAAGTGGAATGGACTCATTGAAGAATTTCAAGAATTCTTACCAGTAAACGAACAAACACCTAAACTAACATTAAATGAAGGAAACACACCGCTGATTCATCTCGCAAAGCTTTCCGAAAAACTGGGGATTGAACTTCATGTGAAAACAGAAGGCGTCAACCCTACAGGTTCTTTTAAGGATCGCGGGATGGTCATGGCCGTCGCAAAGGCAAAAGAAGAAGGCAATGATACGATCATGTGTGCATCGACAGGGAATACGTCTGCAGCAGCAGCAGCTTATGCGGCGCGCGCTGATATGAAATGTATTGTCATCATTCCAGATGGAAAAATTGCCTTCGGTAAGCTGGCGCAGGCTGTCATGTACGGAGCAGAGATCATTGCCATTGACGGCAACTTTGATGATGCACTGAAAATTGTCCGCAGCATCTGTGAAAAAGCACCGATCGCACTTGTTAACTCCGTCAATCCATACCGAATTGAAGGACAAAAAACAGCGGCATTTGAAATCTGTGAGCAGCTAGGCGGCGCTGCGCCGGACGTACTGGCGATTCCTGTTGGAAATGCGGGGAATATTACAGCGTACTGGAAAGGTTTCAAAGAATATCATGAGAAAAAAGGCACTGCACTGCCAGTCATGCGTGGTTTTGAAGCAGAAGGTGCTGCAGCCATCGTTCGAAATGAAGTCATTGAGCAGCCAGAAACAGTCGCAACAGCCATTCGCATCGGAAACCCTGCAAGCTGGAAGCAAGCTGTAGCAGCGGCAGATGAATCGAACGGGAAAATTGATGAAGTGACAGATGAAGAAATTCTTCATGCCTATCAATTGATCGCACGTGAAGAAGGTGTCTTTGCAGAGCCAGGCTCTTGTGCATCAATTGCAGGTGTACTCAAACAAGTGAAATCTGGAGAAATTAAGCCAGGCAGTAAAGTTGTCGCAGTACTGACAGGAAACGGATTAAAAGATCCGAATACGGCGATTGATATTTCGCACATCAAACCGGTCACACTGGATGCAGATGAAGATCAAATTCTGGAACATTTAGAAAAGGCCGCACGCGTATGAGTAACGCCTCCATGCTTTTTTCAATCACAGTACCGGGAAGCACTGCCAACTTAGGACCAGGCTTTGACTCAGTCGGAATGGCGCTCAGCCGCTATTTAAAGCTATCGGTCTATGACCATGATAGCTGGCTGTTTGAAGCAGAAACAGATGTTGTGTCTGGCATTCCATCAGGCACCGATAATCTGATCTACCAAACAGCTAAAAAGGTCGCAGATGACTTTGGAAAAACACTCCCGCCTGTTCATGTCAAAGTGTGGAGTGATATTCCATTAGCAAGGGGGCTGGGCAGCAGCGCTGCTGCCATTGTCGCCGCTATTGAGCTCGCTAATCAGCTGCTTGAATTAAAGATGACCGATGATCAGAAGCTCTTTTTTGCAAGTGAGGTAGAAGGTCATCCAGATAATGCGGGTGCCTCTTTATTCGGTGGTTTACTCATCGGTCTTCATGAAGAAGACAAGACACATGCCGTTAAAGTGCAGCATGTGGATGTAGATGTCGTCGTCGTGATTCCTTTTTATGAAGTGCTCACAAAGGATGCCCGTGATGTCCTGCCAGAGGATTTTTCCTATAAACAGGCCGTGAGTGCGAGTGCAGTGAGTAACGTCCTTGTTGCCGCCTTAATGACACAGAACTGGCCGCTTGTAGGGGAAATGATGAATAAAGATTTATTTCATCAGCCATACCGCACGATGCTTGTCCCAGAGCTATCAAAGGTGGAGCACGTTGCTTCATTAAAAGGCGCGTATGGAACAGCATTAAGCGGTGCTGGGCCGACTATTTTGACCTTAGTGGAAAAAGGGAAGGGAGAAGCGCTGAAAAAGCAGCTTGCCCAAAATTTCCCGCATTGTGAAGTGGATGTGTTGACGGTGCCAGTAGAAGGTGTCGTCGTCGAGCATCATTCTGTGAATCAAATGAAGAACGTGCTGTGAAGACGCACGTTCTTTTTTTATCCTTGTTTTTCATAACAAAAGCAGGGATTATTATTTAGAGAAGCGAACTATTTTTGATACATAAAAGGGGGAGATCTATTGATGAAGAAATTGATAACAGCAGAGGATTTAACACAAATCGTGTCTGTTTCTCATCCAGTTTATTCACCAGATGGAAAAAAGGCTGTTTTTACAAAAGTAACGGTGAATGAAAAAAAGGATGATTACAATATTCATTTATGGGTTCGAGATGAAGAGACAGGGGAGCTGTCTCAATGGACATTTGATGATGGAAAGCATCATCAACCAGCATGGTCAAAAGACGGAAAGCAGCTTGCGTTTATTTTGCAGAAGCCAAAGGAAGTCCCTCAGCTCGCACTCATTCAGAGCGATGGCGGCGGCATACGTACCTTAACGAATATTCCTTACGGCGTATCTCATCCTGTATTTTCACCGGATGGAGCTTTTATTTATGCATCGGTCTCATTAAAACAAGAAGAATCTGTTCATGATGAAAAAAAAGAAGAGCGTGATGACTTTGCTCCGGCCGTATATGATGATTTGACTTATAAAGCAGATGGCAGAGGCTTTTTAGATGGGCGTCTGACGCAAATTGTAAAAATCGATGTCCGTTCCGGCGAGGTAGAGATGGTTACGAGTGAGTCGCATCATCATGTGAATCATGTCGTCTCTCCTTGCGGGAAGTGGCTCGCCTATATTCAATCCAACCCGCAGACGTTTTACATAAGTGATATCTGTCTCCTGTCATTAGAGGACGGTGGTACATCCAAGAAAATCACCCAATCAACAGGCGCTTACTCGACCGTATCATTTTCTCCAAATGGAGAAAGCCTGTTGTACATTGGACACGAGCGTGAATTTCAGAATGCAACCTTCCCATCATTGTGGCTGCATGATCTGAAGGAGAAAAAGACCGTTCAACTGTCAGAAATGCTCGATATGTATGTTGGTAACTGTATGGCAGGGGATAGTGTCATAGGTGAAGCCAATCAGCTTCCGCAATGGACGAAGGATAGTCAGGGGTTTTATGCGCTTGTTTCTGATCAAGGGAGTACCGGAATTTATTATTTCTCTATTGAAGGTTTAGCCTATCCCGTTCGTTTAGAGGCAGAACATGTGACGAATTTCAGTCTTCATCCAGACGAATCAAAAATGCTGATCAGCCGTCTTTCACCTGTCTCGCCTAGTGAGCTGTACGAGCTGACTTTAGGGGAATCCTCACTCAAGCAAATCACGTTTGAGCATGATGACTTTCTAAAGGAACATGTCATATCCGAACCTGAACCAATTTCTTACCAGTCAAAAGAAGGAGACGTTGTACATGGCTGGTTGATGAAGCCTGCTCAGATGGAAGAGGGGAAGACATATCCACTAATCTTAGAAATTCATGGCGGACCGCATGCGATGTACGGTCATACGTATTTTCATGAATTTCAAATGCTTGCCGCTGAAGGGTATGCGATTGTGTACATCAATCCTCATGGCAGTCATGGGTATGGACAGATGTTTACGGACCGTGTAAGAGGCAGCTATGGTGACGTTGATTATGAGGATGTCATGCTGGCTGTTGATCATGTGCTCGAAGCCTATGACTTTCTTGATGAAACAAGGCTTGGCGTAACAGGCGGCAGCTATGGCGGTTTTATGACCAACTGGATTGTCGGACAGACAGACCGTTTCCGTGCAGCTGTTACACAGCGTTCCATCTCGAACTGGATTAGCTTTTATGGCATCAGTGATATCGGTTATTTCTTTACAAAATGGCAGATTGATGGGGATATTTATGACTCTGTTGATAAGCTATGGGATCGTTCGCCGCTAAAGTATGTAAAACAGGTGAATACACCGCTTCTCATCCTGCACAGTGATGAAGACTACCGCTGCCCAGTCGATCAAGGAGAACAGCTTTTTGTGGCATTAAAGGAGCTTGGAAAAGACACGAGATTAGTCAAATTCCCGAAGGCTTCTCATGATTTGTCGAGAAGCGGCCACCCTGGGCAGCGTATTCAAAGACTGACCTTTATTCAAGAATGGTTTAGAGAGAAGTTATCCTAATTAAAAAACGACCCAGTAAGGGTCGTTTTCATGTCATATATGAATTAGAAAACCTGTTCAACTTCTACAACGCCAGGTACTTCTTCTAATAATGCGCGCTCAATACCGGCTTTCAATGTAATGGTTGAACTTGGGCAACTGCCGCATGCACCAAGAAGGCGTAATTTCACAATGCCATCTTCAATGTCTACAAGCTCACAGTCTCCACCATCACGTAATAGAAATGGACGAAGTTTGTCCAGTACTTCCTGTACTTGGTCTTTCATTTCGACTTCAGTCATTAGATATAATCGCTCCTTTCACAACATATCACCATTATATTCATCTGGACGATAAAAATCTATTGATTGGTTTCAAAGTTTCCTTCTCATTATAGCACAATCTCATCTTGAAACAAAAAGTGATTTTGACTTTTTTCATACAGAAAATTCAGCTAAAATAAAGAAAGAATGGGGGGCTTGTCAAATGAACAAAACCGTTGACCTTTATGTATATGGAAGAGATGTCCTGTGCGCTAGTTGCGTGAATCTGCCTTCTTCAAAAGATACATTTGAGTGGCTAGATGCAGCATTAAAACGAAAATATCCAAATCAGCCGTTTCGCATCACATATATCGATATTGAGCACCCGCCTGAAAACGAACGCCAAAAAGAATTATCTGAACGAATTCTTGATGATGAATTCTTTTATCCGCTTGTCCTTGTTGAGGATCAAATTGTAGGAGAGGGCAATCCGAAATTAAAAGATATTTATCAAGAAATGGAGAAATACGGGTACGAAGAGAGCAGTGAATGAGCTGTTCTTTTTTTAGAAAAATAAATCGAACAAACGTTCCTTTTTAGGTTGATTTAGAACGTTTGTTCGCGTATAATGAGATGAAAGGAGCGTGAGCATCATGAATTATTTACTAAAACAATCTCTTCATCAACAAATACCGATTGATATGATTTATATGAAGAAAAATGGAGAGTGCTCGAAACGAAAAATCATTGTACATCGTCAAACTGAACAGTTCATACAAGCGTATTGTTTATCGAAGAAGACGATCAGAACGTTTCGTAAAGACTGCATCCTTGCGCTTGCTCCTATCAAAGTGAACCATCCATCGGCACATGCCGTTTCATAATAAAAGCTCCTTCATTAGAAGGAGCTTTGAGAAAAAATTCACATCATTTTATCCATTGTGATGCTTGTACATCCAAAGAAGTCCAGATTTTAAGAGTCTTGGAACACGACCAACAAGCGGGCGATCCGCTACTAAGCCAAAGCCGGCTTTTTTCCCTAAAGAGCCGAGTACGCCTTTTAACTTAAACTGCGGGTAAGTCTCAGGAAGCGGCTCGTTCTTCCAGCGTTTCTGTAGAGATTGCACAATTTGCTCTGCCTGTGCCTCGGCAAGCTGTGCACTTGGTGCGTGCGGCAAGCTTGCGCAGTCACCTACGACATAGACATGCTCATCTCCAGGGAGATTGTGATGAGGAGTTAAGACGACACGGCCTTGGGCGTCTTTTTCAACATCCATATCTCGCACGACTTTACTTGGCTGAATTCCTGCTGTCCACACGATGACATCTGCTTCAATGGCATCGTCATGGTTGTACACAACTCCTTCTTCAACCTTCGTAATATTGGCGCAATTAATGATCTTTACATCATTTTCTTCAAACCATTTTTGTACATATAAACTTAATCTTTTTGGGAAACTGGAAAGAATCAGTTCTCCGCGATCAAAAAGAATAATGTTTAAATCAGAACGGCTTTCACGCAGTTCACTGGCCAGCTCTACCCCGCTAAGTCCAGCACCGACGATACCAACCGTTGCACCTGCACTCAAATTGTTTAATTTGTTATACGTATGTCTTGACTGATCAATGGTTTGAATGCTGTATGTATGTTCTTTCGCACCAGGGACATTGTGATACTTGTCCTCACAGCCGAGTCCGATTACCGTATCATCATATGGAATCGGCTCACGGTCGCTAAATAAGATCTGTTTGTTTTCAATATCAATTTTTTCTACTTCCCCGTATTGAATATCCAGCTTCGGATGCTCTGGAAAAGATACTCGAATGTGATGATCAGAGATCGTTCCAGCAGCAAGTGCATAATATTCTGTTTTTAAACAGTGGTAAGGATTTCGATCAATTAATGTGATAGTAACATCATCAGGTAATTGATTTGGCAATAAGCGGTGGAGAACCCGCATATTCCCGTAACCTCCGCCGATCAAGACTAAATTTTTCATGACGATTCTCCTTTTCCCCCTAGACATTGAAAAACACTTATACTAAAAAACTTTAAGTTAAAATACCAAATAAAATTATATCGAATTTACTGTGAAACCACAATAATTGTTTCAAAATAACCTACATATTCATTACTTAGTCCTAAATAGTAAAACATTTTACGGGGAATAGGCGTAACGATTTATTGAAGCTCATGTTTTGACTAATAGAAGGAATTTCGGTAGGATAGTAAGGCAAATGTGAGGTGAAGCACAGTGTTTCCACTGATCGAATTTTGTGTAAGTAATCTTGCACAAGGGTCTCAAGAAGCAAAAGAGAAACTTGAAAAAGACCCAAACTTAGATGTAATGGAATACGGTTGTTTAAGCTATTGCGGCAAATGTATGGACTCCCCATTTGCCCTTGTGAATGGAGAATTTGTTTCTGGAGAAAATGCAGAGCAGCTAGTCGAGCGTATTTATGCTTTTATAGAGGAAAACGACATGTTTTAAATGCACCACATGGGTCATGAGGTGCATTTTTTTCATATATTCAGTTTCCGTTTTTTAGGGGAAAATGTAGAAAGCGCATCCAATATGTTATGCTAATAAAATATCATCAAAATGAAGCATCACACGAGAGAAAAAGAGACATATGCATAATAAAAGCCCTTTGCCATGGCAGCAAAGAGCTTCTATGTATGAAAAACGGGGGATGATAAGATTGTCTCCTGAATCGACTCCTTTTATACTATAAAGAAACAACATTTTTGGAGGACGCTCATGACATCATTTCAATTCACGAAAATGCACGGACTAGGAAATAATTATATATACGTCAATCAGATGAAGGAACAGCTTCCAGAAGAGCAGCTGTCAGAGATAGCAATTCAGGTTTCTTCTGTTTATACAGGTATCGGTTCAGACGGAATGATCCTCATTTGCCCATCAGATGTTGCACCTGTGAAGATGCGCATTTTCAACAATGATGGATCAGAGGGGAAAAACTGCGGTAACGGTCTGCGTTGCGTTGCAAAATATGTGTATGAGCATCAAATCGTAACAGACACAACGTTCCAGATTGAGACATTGTCAGGACTCGTTGAGGCGACCGTTCATGTGCAGGATGGTCACGTTCAGTTAGTGACAGTAGATATGGGTAAACCTCGTTTTGAAAAAGAAGCGATGCCAATGCTTGGTGAACCGGCCAGTACAACGATTAATGAACCGCTTGATTTTGGCACGACGACCTTAAATGGAACAGCTGTTTCAATGGGGAATCCCCATATCGTTTTCTATTTAGAAGACATTGAACAGGCGCCGCTCGATTCGCTTGGGCCAATCATTGAAAAGCATGACATGTTTCCAGAAGGCGTCAATGTAGAATTTGTGGAACGAGTCAGTGAAACGGAACTGCATTTCCGCGTGTGGGAAAGAGGATCAGGGATTACGCAAGCGTGCGGAACAGGAGCATGTGCTGCGGCTGTATCAACGATTGTCAATGGACATGCGAAAAAAGAAACGGATATGACCGTTCATCTAGCTGGCGGAGACCTCATCATTCGCTGGAAAGACAATGACCATGTGCTGATGACAGGACCTGCTGAAACAATTTGTGACGGCACATTCTATCTCTAAACCATTTATTTGAGAAAAGGCAACATCACGTTTATAATTGAAAAGAAACATCCAGTCAAAAGGAGGGATGATCGTGAGTACACCAGTAACGATTACAGAAGCTGCTGCATTGCAGATTAAAGATATGATGAAAGAACATGAAGAAGAAAATGCGTTCCTACGAGTGGGCGTAAAAGGCGGCGGCTGCAGCGGTCTTTCATACGGAATGGGCTTTGACCATGAAGTCTCAGAAAAAGACACGCAGTTCGAACAGCACGGCATCAAGGTTCTTGTCGACTCCGAAAGCCTTGACATCATGAACGGCACCATCATTGATTTCAAACAATCACTAATGGGCGGCGGTTTCACGATTGACAATCCGAACGCGATTGCGTCATGCGGATGCGGTTCTTCGTTCAGAACAGCTACGAATACCGGTACGCCGGAAGAGTGTTAACAACTTATCATGGATAATAATAAGCCTCCTTGTTCGTTTGTTATTGTAAACAACACGAATGAGGAGGCTTTTTGTTTGAAGAGGAAAGGTGACCAAAAAAGACACTCATTCCGCATCTCTTTTTATATAGCTTCTTCTATTTTCAAAAGTTCTTTATCCAAGACATCCACCAACTCTTGGGTGCTAAACATATAGATCACCACTTCTTTATTGCCATCTTCCACATGGACTTCAATTTCAATTTTAATCTTTGCTGTTTTTTCATGGTACACCACTTCAAAAGTGCCCATTCTTTTTGTTTCATTGTTTTTATTCATTTTTTGAACGTTGGTGAGTATCTGTTTGATTTCTTGATCACTCAAACCAGCATCTAAAATCGAAGTAGACACATGTGTTAAAAAAGGTTCTAGCTGATCAACATCCATATTCAATCCGGCAGCGAATTGAGCATAGTGTTTGTTATAGTCTTTTGCAAACACTTCAACTGAACCACCAATCATCAGTAACAAGCTCAAACTAATCATGAAACGTTTTATCATCTTTCCACCTATCCTTCATGACTTCATGACGATCTTCTCCTTCTTATATCGGCTGAACCAATCAAACCTTCATTGATTCCATTTCTTCTCAAACAATTCATAAATCGCTCAATTTTGTTACAGCTTGTCCTCACAACTGGCTATTTCCACTCGAAAAGAGTATCATGAGAACCAAACATAAACTGTCATCAGAAAAGAGGTTGCTGAGGTTTGAGTGAACAAATCAATTGCAGGAACTGTCATGAACTGATTCCGTATCGTTCAAAAACATGTCCATCTTGCGGGATAGACAAGCCGCTTCCGAAAAAGGAACGTGTGAAGGATCGGGTGATTTTGGTTGTGGCAGGAATTGTTGTGGTGTTACTTGCTGCAATGGTACTTGGAATGGCGAATGCCTATATTGGGATTTTTAAATAAACAAAAAAGGAGTTCCGCAGATGGAACTCCTTTTTTTGATCCGTTCTTATTTATTTTCAAATAAGCTTGTGGAATGAAGCGGCTGTACACGAGCTTTCGGGTCCATGTAAGCTTTGGCGTTGTTCACAGCAGTTGGTGCTTCACCAAATCCGCTTGCGATTAATTTGACTTTTCCTTCATACGTACAGATGTCTCCTGCCGCATAGAAGCCTTCGATGTTTGTTTCCATCGTGGATTTGACCACGATAGAGTTCTTTTCGATTTCAAGGCCCCATTGTTTGATTGGTCCAAGGGAGGAAACAAAACCGAAGTTGACGATCACGTCGTCCACATCTAGTACTTGTTTTTTATCACCTTTCACTTCTTCAAGCACAATTTGTTCAATGCGGTCTTCCCCAATGAGCTCAGTTGGCACAAATGGTGTCAGCACATTGACTTTCGAGTTGTGCAAGTTTTCTACACTGTGCTCATGTGCACGGAATTTATCACGACGGTGAATAATCGACACTTCTTTTGCGATTGGCTCAAGCATCAGTGCCCAGTCAACCGCAGAGTCTCCGCCGCCAAGAACAGCAACACGTCTGCCAGCGAATTGGTTCAGGTCATTGATGAAGTAATGCAGGTTGCTTCCTTCAAATGATTCTGCTGCATCTAGCTCAAGCTTTCTCGGTTGGAATGCACCGTTACCAGCTGTAATGATGATCGTTTTTGAATAATGAACTTCTTGATTCGTAACGAGTTTGAAGATACCGTCTGCTTGTTTTTCAACCGTTTCCACAGCTTGCTCTAAGCAAATGGTTTGATCAAATTTATCCATTTGTTCCTTTAGATTATCAATTAATTCTTGTGCGCGGATTTTTGGGAAACCAGCCACATCATAAATGTATTTTTCAGGGTAAAGAGCGGATAGTTGACCGCCGAGCTGAGGAAGGCTTTCAATGATTTTCACACTTGCCTGTCTCATGCCTCCGTAAAACGCAGTAAACAATCCGACTGGGCCGCCCCCGATAACGGTAATGTCATATACCTTAGAATCTTCTTGCATTCCTTAATCCTCCCAAATGAAAATTGTTATCACTATATCATATCATACCACATATCGTCGTTTGACTTGTTTTGAAAAACTTGTCGTTTTTTGATGCCGATGCTGTGAAAAGGGGAAAAAAGAGAGAAAGACCGTTTATCCTAAGGATTTTCAGTTTAAAGCCTTGAAAAAAGGAGCAGAACTCGCTATTATTGTTAAGGGAACTAAATATTAATTTTTTATGAATTTTTGTCGGATACGGTCAAATGCTTTCGTTTTTTGTAGGTGAAAGTTCAGATTTTCACATACTTATTTTTTTGTTTAAATTTCATAAAATGCCGCAAAGCGGTTGAGAATAACGATATGTAATTCTTTATCCGTTTTACAGCAAATTTAAAAAAGGTGGATGTGATTCCAGTGAATAAACCGAAAATCGTTGTATTAGGTGCAGGTTATGGCGGATTAATGACTGTAACAAGATTAACAAAACAGCTTGGCACAAATGATGCGGACATTACTCTTGTGAACAAGCATAATTATCATTACGAAACAACATGGTTACATGAAGCAAGTGCAGGTACTCTTCATCATGACCGTTGTCGTTATCAAATCAAAGATGTGATTAACAGTTCCCGTGTCAACTTTGTACAAGCAACAGTTGAAAGCATTAATAAGGAAGAGAAGAAAGTTGTGACATCAGATGGCGAACTTTCTTATGACTACCTTGTTGTTGCGCTTGGTGCTGTTCCTGAAACATTTGGTATTGCAGGACTGAAAGAATATGCATTCTCAATCTCTAACATCAACTCTGCTCGTCAGCTTCGTGAGCACATTGAACTTCAATTTGCGACATATAATACGGAAGCTGAAAAGCGTCCAGAGCGTCTGACAATCGTTGTCGGCGGTGCAGGCTTCACAGGTATTGAGTTCCTTGGTGAGCTTGGAAACCGTGTACCTGAGCTTTGCAAAGAGTATGATATTGATCAAAAAGACGTGCGTATTATCTGTGTAGAAGCTGCACCAACAGCTCTTCCAGGATTTGATCCTGAATTGATCGACTATGCGATGAACTACCTTCAAGGTAAAGGTGTTGAGTTCAAAATCGGTACAGCGATCAAAGAATGTACGCCTGAAGGCATCATTGTTGGAAAAGACGATGATACAGAAGAAATCAAAGCAGAAACAGTTGTTTGGGCTGCTGGTGTACGTGGTAACCCAATCGTTGAAGAAGCTGGATTTGAAAACATGCGCGGCCGCGTAAAAGTGTCTCCAGATCTTCGTGTACCAGAAAATGAAGATGTATTCATCATCGGTGACTGCTCATTAATCATCAATGAAGAAATTAATCGTCCATACCCACCTACTGCACAAATTGCGATGCAGCAAGGTGAAACAGTAGCGAAAAACCTTGCAGCACTAGTAAAAGGTGGCACGCTTGAAAGCTTTAAGCCAGACATCAAAGGAACAGTTGCTTCTCTTGGTGAACACGACGCTGTAGGTGTTGCGTTTGGTAAAAAACTTCAAGGAACAAAAGCTTCTGCAATGAAAAAAATCATCGACAACCGTTCATTATTCATGGTTGGGGGACCAGGACTTGTTCTGAAAAAAGGAAAATTCAAGTTCTTCTAAACCGATATAGACAAAAACGTGTATCCTTGTGGTACACGTTTTTTTTATGTTTTACGGAATATTTTCTCACTTGGTACTGGACAGAAAAATATGTTATGATGAATTATCAGAAAATTTAGATTAAGGAGTGAGCAATATGAATGCACAAACGAAAGAAAAAAAGTCAACTTGTCAGTATTGTTCAGGAAAAGGATATTTTCAGTTATTGCTCGGCGGATCAGAAACATGTGAGGAATGTAAAGGGACAGGAAAGAAGCATTAATCTTACGGCTTTTTCCATTGATTGACTTCATCTCTATTTCCAAGTTAAACTAATGATGGGATATTTGGGGGTGGAGATGAAGTGATCAGTTTACCAGTCGTTATCATTTCAGTTATTTTATTTTTCGTGTTATTCTTCGGCATTGGCTTTTTGCTGAATATGCTGCTGAGAATGTCATGGATTATGGCAATTTTATATCCAATTGTATGCCTTTTCATTATCAATAATCAAAAGATGATCGCTTATGTAAGAGAACCAGGCATTGCTTTTTCCGGGATAGGAGACCGCATCGTCTCTCTTGCTGCGGCAGATATCATTATTTTATTAAGTGGTCTGATTGGTGCCATTGCCTCAGGTTTTGTCATCAATGCTCTTCGTAAAAGAGGCTATCAAATGTTTTAACTCACTTGTCTATACGCAAGTGGGTTTTTTTGTTTCTCCTTTGCATAGTTTCCATTTTGTTTGGAAACAAATAGATGGGTAGAGGAGTGACAAATAGAAATGAAAACATGGATGAAACGATTGTTCATGACAGCTCTGTTTATGCTTGCCTTGATGACAAGCTTTACGGGCATATCTGGCGTAGAACCAAGTGATTTAGCTGCATGGGTGAAAGAGACTGATGCCGGTAAGCACGTATCTTCTTTTTTAAAGCATCCAAAAAGGCAGACGATGGCGGTGAAAAGTGACGAATTGCGTGCTGTTTCTCTCGAAGAAGCATTTAATTGGAACGATTATCCGAAGCAAAAGGTTGTCGCCACAGGTTATACAGCAGGTGTAGAATCAACAGGTAAGACGAAAGAACATCATGCATATGGCATTACATATTCAGGCGTCAAAGTAAAACGTGATTTATATTCAACCGTGGCAGCGGACCCATCTGTCTTTCCGATAGGAACTGTCCTGTTTATCCCCAATTATGGTTATGGTGTAGTCGCAGATACTGGGAAAGCGATTAAAGGTCATAAGCTTGATTTATATTATGAAACGGTTGATGATGTGTATAGAGAATGGGGTAAAAAAGTGCTGGACGTTTATGTGATTAAAAAGGGTGAAGGAACGCTGACAGAAAAAGACTTAAATCAGTTGAATGAAGCAGAATCGATGCAAGTGTTCCGGCAGCAGTTTCAAGCCAATAAAGAATAAAAAAGCTTTGGATCTCAAAAGGTCCAAAGCTTTTTCGTTTCTACATGAAGTAATAATCTAAGATGAGTGTGAGCAAAATTCCTGTTAAGCCGCCGAAGAAGACTTCAATCGGCTTATGCCCAAGAAGCTCTTTCAATTTCTTTTGCTTCTCTTTTTCTTCCGCATTTGGGAAGTTCTTTGCCTCGGCAACAAACCGGTTAAAATCTGTGACCAGTTTGTTCAGGACAGTTGCCTGTTCTCCTGCCTGTCTGCGAACACCTGTCGCATCAAACATTGTAATAATGGCAAAGATGGCGGAAATGGCAAAAATAGATGTTCCTAGCCCGTGCTCTAAAGCAACTGCTGTTGAGAGTGCTGTTACTGCTGCGGAGTGTGAACTTGGCATTCCGCCTGTGCTTGTAATGAGCGACCAATCTAGTCGTCTAGAAATGATAAATTGAATCGGTACTTTTACAAATTGTGCAAAAAAGATGGCTGCAAGGCTGGCAAGCAGCGGAAAATTCGTCAGTACGCTCATGAACAAGAAACATCCTCTCTTTAAGAAAAAATAACGTGCGAAATGATAAAGTATTTACCCTAGTAAGATAAAAAAATGATGGCAGTAAGAACTGTTGCCAAGTCCATGTTCATTATAACATTAAAGAAAGTAGATGTGGAACGAGGAGACCATGGACAGGCTGCTATAGATCGCTGCCGCTTTTTCATGATACCCTTCCGCGTGCCAAAATATAAATGTTCTTCAAGGGAAGACAGGCTGGCAATGATCGTATCAGCACATAAATTTTGATATAATAGAAGTTCCAATGTGAAATATGGAGTTCATTGAAGGAGCGTGTGATAAATATGTTTTTCTCGACAAATGAGTTGCAACATAAAGATACACTGGCCATCGGACTTTTTCAAAAGAGCCAATTATCAGGAAAAGCAAAAGAAATGGATGAGTTACATGGAGGAAGAATCACTGAATTATTAAAAGAAGGCGATATTTCGTCTAAGCGAAATCAGCTTTCGAAATTTTTCCCATCCCCTGAAACCGGCATTAAACGCATTTATTTTGTCGGGCTTGGGAAGGAGTCAGATTACACGTTTGAAGAGGCAAAGGAAGTGTTTGCGCATTTATTTAAAAAGCTTCATCAAGATAAAAAGCAAGCAGTTTCGGTTTTGCTTGATACATTTACAGGAAAGGATCTGCCTGTTCAAGATGCAGCCCATGCCCTTTCTGAAAGCTGCCTTTTAGCTACATATGAATTACAAGATTTTAAACATAAAACGAATGAACCGGATCGCTTTATCGAATTTGTTTATGCAACAACGGATCATGATGCTGCCGAAATTCAGGCAAGTCTGAAAGTGGGCGAAGTCTACGGACAATCGGTCAATTCGGCTCGTACACTTGTGAATATGCCGCCGAACATGCTCACGTCCTCTGATCTTGCATCCTATGCGGCAGAGCTTGCTTATAAATATGAATTCGAGATTGAAATTTTAGATAAAGAACAAATGGAAGAGCTCGGAATGGGCGCTATTCTAGCCGTTAATAGAGGCTCAACAGAACCACCGAAGCTGATTGTATTGAAATATCAAGGCAAGGAAGAATGGACAGACGTCATCGGCCTTGTCGGTAAAGGTATTACGTATGATACAGGTGGGTATTCCTTAAAGCCAAGAGCAAGTATGGTGGGGATGAAAACTGATATGGGCGGCTCAGCCTCTGTTTTAGGCGCAATGGAAATCATCGGTGAACTTCGTCCAGAGCAGAATGTCATTGCGGTCATCGCCTCAACAGATAATATGGTCTCAGCAGATGCGATGAAGCCAGATGACGTCATTGTCTCACTAAGCGGCAAAACAATCGAAGTGCTTAACACGGATGCAGAAGGCCGTCTTGTTTTAGCAGATGGTGTGACCTATGCGAAGCAGCATGGTGCCTCTGTGCTTGTGGATGTTGCGACATTAACAGGCGGTGTCATTGTGGCACTTGGGAATGAGACAACAGGCGTGATGACAAATAACGATGAACTGTATGCCCAGTTTAAAGAGGCATCAGAAGAATGTGGGGAAATGATTTGGCAGCTGCCAATCACCGAAAAAGATAAAAAACGAGTAAGAAACAGCAAAATGGCTGATCTGAATAACTCACCAGGCCGTGATGGCCATGCGATCATGGCAGGTGCATTTATCGGAGAATTCGCTGAAGACACCCCTTGGGTACACTTAGATATTGCAGGAACAGCTACGACAGAAAAGCCTTCATGCTTTGGACCAACAGGAGCAACAGGTGTGATGGTCAGATCATTAGCGACATTTGTGGAACGATTTGAACCGAAGAAATAACGACGGAAGCTCTGCCAACTGGCAGAGCTCAGCGTGTAGACAAACCCTCGCATTCGGTGTCAGTCCTGCGCTTCGGTGCTCACGAATGTCAAATTCGCTCCGCGCCGATGCTCGTCCTTCCTAGACTGCAAAGGTTTTCTATCACGCTGAAAAGAAGACAAAGGGCTAAAATAAAATTCATTTTAGCCCTTTGTCAACAATCTGAGCTCTGCCAACTGGCAGAGCTTTTTATGTAGGACATACGCCATTTGACGAAGTAAATTTTCTATGGTAACATACGTTGGTACTTTAATTATCTACTACATTAGTAAACTAAAGGATTTCGGAGGTTTCACCATGAATGCAGTTGTTTTAGCGGTTGTTTTAATGTTGATATTAAGCTTGCTGCGGGTCAATGTCGTGATTGCGCTGGCACTTGGCGCTTTAGCGGGCGGACTTGCAGGTGGATTAGGTCTAGGGGGAACAGTTCAAGCGTTCACTGACGGTCTTGGCGGAAATGCGACAGTGGCGATTAGTTACGCACTATTAGGTGCATTCGCAGCCGCACTGACGAAAACGGGTCTTCCTGATGCCATGGTCGAAGGAGCTGTGAAGCTTCTTGGAAAAGAAGGCGATTCAAGAAGAAAAACATTATCAAAAGTGCTCATTATTCTGGTCATTTTGATCGTATCTTGTTTTTCTCAAAACGTTGTTCCTGTTCATATTGCCTTTATTCCGGTCTTAATCCCGCCATTATTAAAGGTGTTTAACGAGCTTCAAATTGACCGCAGACTGCTAGCATGTGTGATGACTTTCGGACTTACTGCACCATATATTTTGCTTCCGGTCGGTTTTGGACAGATTTTTCACGGAATGCTTCGTGACAACATGAAAGATGCAGGTTTAACAGTGAATTTAGCAGACATTCCGTATGCGATGCTGATTCCTGTAGGCGGCATGGTTCTTGGCTTGATCGTTTCACTCTTTGTCTATCGTAAGCCAAAAACATATGAGAATCGTGACATTACGGATGTAGAAAAATCAGCATATACAAAAAAGAGCTTATTCTTTGCTGGACTTGCGATCCTTGTATCACTTATTGTTCAGTTATATCTCTCTCAAAGCCTTGGAGTCGAAGGGATGATCTTCGGTGCGCTTGCAGGCTTGCTTGTCTTGTTTGTAACGGGAATGATGAAACGCGATGAAGCAGATGCGCTGATTACATCTGGCATGAACATGATGGCATTTATCGGATTTGTCATGCTTGTTGCAGCTGGATTTGCCAATGTTTTAACGAAAACAGGAGATATTGAATCTCTCGTCAAGGCGTCTTCTCAATTTATCGGAAACAGCCAAAGCTTAGCGGCTGTTTTAATGCTACTGGTGGGTCTGCTAGTGACAATGGGCATTGGCTCATCATTTGCAACGATTCCGATTATTACGACGATCTTTGTCCCGCTTTGTTTACACTTAGGATTCAGCCCGATGGCGACTATTGCGATTATTGGTTCAGCTGCGGCGGTAGGAGATGCAGGTTCACCTGCAAGCGACAGTACACTCGGACCAACATCTGGACTGAATATGGATGGACAGCATCACCACATTTGGGGTACATGTGTCCCAACATTCGCTTTTTATAATATCCCGCTCGTCTTGTTCGGCTGGCTTGCGGCAATTATGCTATAAATGAAAAAAGGTTCCTTACTCATAGAGTAAAGGAACCTTTTCTGATATTAGGAAGCTGTTTGTTCTTTTCGAAAGGATGTGGCTTTTGAAACTGATCGATAAATTTTAGGTGCCAGCATCGCAAGGAGGATGGTCAGCGCATAGTCTTTTACCATAAACCAAATCATGAAGAACCATGTAGTTTGATAAGAGATTGGTGCGTTCAGCCATACATTTAATGCGATGTATGTATAAGTTGTCCCGATCACATACATCACGGTCGTTCCTGCAATGGCTGCAAATAAAAAGCGGCCAAAACCAGGGTTTTGTCTTTTTTCAAGAATGAATCCGGCAAGCCAAGCAGCAGGAATGTATGATAACACAAAGCCACCGCTTTTTCCTAAAATAACGCCGAGACCCGCCGAGAACTGTGCGAATACAGGTGCACCAGCGATCCCAACAAGAGCATAGACAATCATGGCCAATGCGCCAAGTCGTCTGCCCAACAAAAGACCAGCAAGCACACAAAAAAACGGCTGCATCGTAAGTGGGATTCCGCCGACCTGTAAAAATGGCACAATGGATGTGATATTGGCTCCGATAGCCATGAGTGCAGCAAACATCCCGACGAGCACAAAGTCAGCTGTTCTTGTCTTCTTTTGCATGATATTTCCCCCTGTCTTATCTGTACAAATAGATTAAGGGGAAGAGGTTCTTTTGTCAACTTATTTTTATTTTAGGTTAACAATAAAACCCGCCCCTGAAAAGGGCGGGTTAGATATTAAGCTTCGGTCATGGAAGAGGTTTCAAGGGCTTTACTAACAGGCACATAATCATAGCCGAGATCACGAGCGACAGCTTCATAGGTGATATGTCCGTTCATCACATTGACGCCTTCAGCAATCGCCTTGTTTTCTTTGATCGCTTTTGCAGCGCCCTTATTTGCAATCTGCAGTGCGTATGGGACCGTGACATTTGTTAAAGCAACTGTCGATGTTCTCGGAACCGCTCCTGGCATATTGGCAACAGCATAATGTAAAATGCCGTGCTTTTCATAAGTAGGCTGATCATGTGTTGTGATATGATCGATTGTTTCCACAATCCCGCCTTGGTCAATGGCTACATCGACAATGACAGAACCAGGCTTCATTTGTTTCACCATTTCTTCTGTGACAAGGGTTGGAGCTTTGGCACCTGGGATGAGAACCGCACAAATAAGCAGGTCTGCCTCGCTCACTGAATCTGCAATGTTAACAGGATTAGACATTAACGTTTTCATTTGATGACCAAACTGATCGTCCAGCTGACGTAATCGTTCCGCATTTACATCAATAAGGGTGACATCTGCGCCAAGTCCGATCGCCATTTTCGCTGCATTTGTTCCAACGACACCGCCGCCAATAATGGTGACTTTCCCTCTCGATACTCCTGGCACGCCTGCGAGCAGAATGCCTTTTCCGCCTTTTGGCTTTTCTAAAAATTGAGCACCAATTTGAGCAGCCATTCTACCTGCAACTTCAGACATTGGCGTTAATAGAGGGAGTGATTTTCCGTCCGTTACCGTTTCATAAGCAATGGCTGTCACACCTTTTTGTTTTAATGCTTCAGCCAAGGAGGGCTCTGCTGCAAGATGCAGGTACGTAAATAAGATCAGACCTTCTCTGAAATATGAATATTCTTCTGGTAATGGTTCTTTTACCTTCATAATCATATCAGAAGATACCCACACATCTTTCGCTTGATCAAGAATCTCTGCACCAACAGATACATAATCGTCATCAGTGAATCCGCTTCCAAAACCAGCGTTCGTTTCAATTAAAATCTGGTGTCCAGCTGAAAGCAATTGAGATGCTGCTCCTGGTGTTAATGCGACCCGGTTTTCATTGTTCTTAATCTCTTTCGGAATGCCGATGATCATATCAATTCCTCCTATGCTTATCTATTGATATTGTATGTCTAGTGTATCCTGAAAGTTTAGAAAATTCTTCGGTTGAATGAAAAAATTAAAAAACGCCTCTTTGTGAAATTTCACAAAGGGACGTTTTTTAGCTTCATATCAAGATAAATAGTCATCTTCTCATTCATGTTTTTTAAATCAATTTCTGCAATGTCCGTAATCCGTTTCAGTCTGTAATTCAGTGTGTTGATATGAATATTTAACTGCTTTGCGGCGATATTGGCGTTGCTGTCACAATCAATAAATCGTTCAAGGGTCTCGACGAGGTTGGAATGATGCCTGAGGTCGTAATCCTCAAGCTTTGATAAAGAGTAACTGGAATAAGACGATCCCTTTCGTTTTTCAGCAAGCACATCTAAGTATTGATAAATACCCAGTTCAGAAAAGCTGTTCAATTGTTCTGTTTCCACAGGAAAGCGTTCTTTTGTTTTTAAGACGGCCAGTGCTTCTTTATAGGATGGCTGAATATGAGTAATGTGATCGTAAATTCCACCAATGGCCGCTTGAACGTCATGGAGCTGATACCGATCAGACAACTGCTTTAGCATGCCGCTTGTGAATTGTTTAATATCTTGAAGCGGATGTTCTGTTTTTGGCGAGACAAGAATAATGAATTCGTTAAAATCAACAGTCGTTAAAAGCACCTGCACTTGCTGCGTTGTTTCAAGTAGATAGGAGAGCTTCTTTTCCGTATCTTCTGTCAGTTCATCACGAAGGCGAAAGATAATAATGGCATACGTGTCTGGACACCTCATCCCAAGTCTCAAGAAGAGATCAAGCATCTCATCCTTTTCATGAATATGTCCTGTGAGCATCTTCCAAAATAGCTCCTGATTGCGTTCTTCTGTTTTCGTTTTTCGAATTTGTAAATTGAGTAATTTGTTTTTCACGGCATGTGCTGCCATCTTGAGAAGGTCCATTTCTTCATCTGAAAAAGGCTGCGTGGATTCAATTGCCCAGATAAAGCCGAGCACCTCTTTGTCTTTCCATATGGAAATGGCAACCCTGCTGGATAGACCGACTTCTGCAATTTGAGGTACGCGAAGCGGTTCATCTGTTTTAAGGAGTGTAGGAATGATACCGTCTTTCCAAAGCCGATTAATGACTTTTTCCGGTACACGGCGGGAGATAATGGTTGAAGTTCTGGCGGGATCAGTGAAATCATTATGTGTGCTATAGGCTAATAATCGATGATGAGTATCTTCTATAGTAATAGGGCAATTGAGCACATCACTAATTTGGTCTGCCACATCCTCTAAACGATCAAGGCTATACTTAAATGGATCTGTCTTTTTTGTCATAAAAAACCCCTGCTTTTTCGAATATTTCACGTACTTACATTATGAAGAGAATCAGGTACGTAAATCAACAAAAAAATGCCATAATCATTAAAAAAACAAAAAGCTTGAAAAATGAGCACATTGGTCATGCGTTGATCACAAAAAGAAATAGTACAATAATAATGTAGTAAAAAATCAATAGGCGGAAAGATTCATGGAAGTGCACGCCCTTTTATTAAGAATATATGACCAAAAAACTGTTAAATACTAGATAAAGAGCGAAAAAACAGTAATTCCATAGACTCATTTTGTAAAATAAAAACAGATTTGTTTGACTGTGTATCATTTCTGTTTTTATAATAATAACGTCAAAAAATAAGTGGATTAGCCCATTATATGGCGGCTATGCACGGGAGGTAATGAGGAATATGTCAGGAATTATTCGCGTAACCCCAGAAGAACTAAGAGCGACCGCTAAGCAATATGGTGTTGAAAGTCAAGAAGTGTTAAACCAAGTTGATCGTCTAAATAGAATGATCTCTGACCTAAAAGGAATGTGGGAAGGTGCTTCTAGTGAAGCATTCGCTGATCAATACGAACAGCTTAAACCTTCATTCATCAAAATGTCTGATCTATTAACAGATGTCAGCAATCAGCTTGATCAAACTGCAAATACACTTGAAAGCACTGACCAAGACATCGCTAGCCAAATCCGCGGCTAATCAAAGGGATTTCCTTTCTAAGTGTGAAAAGCAGAAAAAGCGCCGAGTCTGTCAGTTGATGCCGGCGCTCTTTCTATTTTGTGAGGTGGAAATTTGTGTATATCGATATTACCATCGACTTAAAAAACTATGATGGCAGTGTGTTTGATTTGAGACTATCAAATTATTTACATATTAAACAAGTCATCCATATCGCCTGGCAGGCAAAACAAATCTCACTACCTAAACGAGATGGCGGATGGGTGCGTGTAGTCAATAAGAAAGCTGTGTTTTCAGGCGAATATAAGCTGTCAGACTGTGGAATCACCACAGGAGACAGGCTGGAAATACTATGAAAGGACTTTTGTAAATGGCAGATAAAAAGAGTTCCTATTTAGAAGAACAATTAGAAGCAGTCATGAAAAAAGAGGAAGGCACTTACACCTTCATTTTTCAAAGAGAGACAATTAAACTCTTAGACGGTTTAGAAGCGGCACCGATTAAAGACATCAATCCTTCATTTAAAAAAGAGATCCAATTAACCGAAGGTGAGGTCATCATTTCGATTCAACCGCCTCCTGCCTATCAGGAATTTCGTTTCATCCATGCAAAGGATGAAAAAAGCAAATGGATTTTTTCATACCAGCTTGTCGATGCAGTGTGCAAACACGACGTGAAGCGGCTGCATCCTATTGTTTCTCCTGAAAACATTGTTTTTCATCAAGGCTTAGCGCCTGCATTTTTGCATTACGGGGTTAAAGAAAGCATCCCGCCATATGAAACCGACCAACATCGTCTGTTAAAAGAGGTCAAAGCCGTCATTCTTCGAGTGGTGGACCATGAATATCAGTTTCAAGAATATTTGGCTTATCATGATACGTTGAAATTATCTGAGCTGGCAAAGGAAATAAGTGATACACAGTCACTGGAAGAATTGTCTGCTTTGATTCAACAAAAAATAGAAGCCATCGAAGCAAAAGAAAAGACGCTCTTAACCATTCCAAAAAAGAAATGGAAGATCGAACGATACATTGGACTTGGTCTCCTTGTTCTTTTGATTCCTGCATTGGTGTATACCATTTACACGTTCTTTTTCGCCATGCCGAAACAAGAAGCGTATGTGGAAGCGAACAAGTATTATCTCAACAAACAGTACAGCCAAGTGGTGGATACGCTCGAAAAATACAAAGCCGATCAAATGCCAGTCTCTCTTCAATATGAACTGGCCATTTCGTATGTGCAAACGAATCAAGGGAATCTATTGCTTGACCAGCACAAAAAAGAAATCACGGATACGTACACATTGCAGACAGACCCGCAATACTTCCTGTTCTGGATTCATATTGGACAAGGCAATAGCAAGGAAGCTCTGGATATTGCAAGGGTGCTCGGGGACGACCGATACATATTCACAGCACTCGTCGCCTACCGCAATGAAATTCAAAATGACGACAGCCTATCTGCTGAAGAAAAACAAAAACAGCTAGATCCAATCATTAAGGAAATGGCGAAGTATGAAGAAAAAGAAACAACGGAGACGAGCACCAATGACTCCTCAGATGCAAGCCAAACAGATGAAACAGCTGAACAAAAAGAGCAGTCAAAAGCCGATCAGGAGAAAAAAGAGAAAGAATCTGATGCAAAAAAGAAAACCTCTCAGACGAAAAAAGATGAGAAAAAATAATTCTTTCGATACAACTGACAGTTGGTGCTGTCCGATGAGGAGGTGGAGCGTTTGAGTCTTCTATGGGTTTTTTATGAGGAAGATTATCAAACCGTCCGTTTAGATGAGCAGTTCAACCGAGAAGCTGTGATTGGACCTGAAATAGAGCATACGGTAACGATTCCTTCCCTTTCGTTTGATGAAGGGTTGATTCGTTTATCTCCAGATGAAACGAATGACGGCTTTTCTCTTTATCAGGGCGAAAAAAAGAAAGGTCACTTACTTCCACATGAACCATATCAGGTTGGTTCACTCACACTCATGTTGATGGATTCACATCATGATCAATCCATTTATTACCTAGGAAATAGAGTCGAAGTGACTATTTCAAGTGAAGAAATAGATGAAGCGGATGTGTGGAAGGAACAAGCTCATTCAATGTTTCAAGATGCCAAATCCTTCACGTTGGAAAAAATAGAAGGCACTTGGTATGTCATTCCCCAAGATGAAACGATCTATGTGAACGGGAAACAGTTGCACGGTCCACAGCAGCTTCTTGCTGGAGATGAGCTGTTTTGGAACTTTTTGACGCTGTCATTGAAAGATGATGATTTATTGCAAGTAACAGCATTTGAACCATTTCAAACACGTTTAGAAAAAACGAGGCCGCCGAGTACCGAAACGAAACAAAAATATCCTTTATATAGACGAACACCACGTTTGATTTACGATCTGCCAGATGACCGGGTGTCTTTCAGCTTTCCTTCACAGGAGAGTGAAAATAATGGCAGAGGACTTTGGCTCGTAGTTCTTCCGCCGCTTGTCATGCTGATTGTCATGGGGATCGTGGCCCTTGTACAGCCGCGAGGCATCTTTATTGTCGTGTCAATGGCGATGTTTATTATGACGTTAATTACTTCGTCCGTTCAATATTTTAAAGAGAAATCACAGCGCAAAAGACGAGAAGAGAAGCGGCAACGCGTTTACTCTCTTTACTTAGAAAATAAGCGGAAAGAGCTGCAAGAGCTGTATGACCGTCAACAATTTATTTTAACGTATCATTACCCGTCTTTTGAACAAATGAAATATTTGACGTCAGAAATCAGCGGGCGTATTTGGGAAAAGACGCTTGTCAGTGATGATTTTTTACAGCTGCGTCTAGGGACAGGTGCAGTTCCTTCAAGTTATGAATTATCGACGAGCGGCGGCGATATGGCCAATCGTGACATCGATGACTTAATGGAACAAACCCAGCATATGCAAAACGTCTATCGCGAGGTAAAAGATGTACCGATTACGTTCGGTCTTGCGGACGGTCCAACCGGATTAATAGGAAAACCGGCAATTGTCAAAAATGAGCTTCACCAGCTTGTCGGCCAGCTTGCTTTCTCGCACAGCTATCATGATTTGAGATTTGTTTTTATCTTTAATGAACAGGAGTATGAGAACTGGGAATGGATGAAATGGCTGCCGCACTTCCAACTTCCTCATACATACGGGAAAGGGTTTATATATAACGAACAAACACGTGATCAGCTCTTGTCTTCTATTTATGAAATTTTACGAGAGCGTGATCTGGAAGAGGAAAAAGAGAAAAAAATCTTTACGCCTCACTTTGTGTTTATCGTGACAAACCATGAACTCATTGCGGAACATGTGATTTTAGAATACCTAGAAGGCAGCCGGACGGATTTAGGCATTTCAATTATCTTTGCGGCAGAAACAAAGGAAAGCTTGGCTGAAAATATTTCAACGCTTGTTCGTTACATTAACGAAGAAGAAGGAGATATTCTCATTCAGCATAAGAAGGCCGTACGAATTCCATTTCAGCTGGATGCACATGAGCGAGCGGACAATGAGCTGTTTGCCAGAACCTTAAGAACATTAGATCATCAAGTCGGGATGACCAACTCAATTCCAGAAACGGTTTCCTTCCTTGATCTGTTTCATGCCAAACAGGTAGATGACATTGGCATTCGCGAAAAATGGCTGACATCTGAAACAGCAAAGTCATTATCTGTGCCTATCGGTTATAAAGGAAAAAACGATATTGTCGATCTGAATCTGCATGAAAAAGCACATGGCCCACATGGTCTATTAGCGGGAACAACGGGATCAGGAAAAAGTGAGTTTTTACAGACGTATATTTTATCCTTGGCTGTACACTTTCACCCGCATGAAGTGGCGTTCCTGCTCATTGATTACAAAGGAGGCGGAATGGCGCAGCCGTTCCGAAATATTCCGCACTTACTTGGTACGATCACAAACATTGAAGGCAGCAAAAACTTTAGTGAAAGAGCGCTTGCCTCTATTAAAAGTGAACTGAAGAAAAGACAGCGCTTGTTTGATCAGTATCATGTGAATCATATCAATGACTATACGAAACTCTATAAAGAGAAAAAGGCGGAACAGGCGATGCCTCATTTGTTCTTAATCTCTGATGAGTTTGCTGAATTAAAAAGTGAAGAGCCAGATTTTATTAGAGAGCTTGTCAGTGCCGCGCGGATTGGACGAAGTCTCGGTGTCCATCTCATTTTGGCGACACAAAAGCCCGGCGGGGTCATTGATGATCAAATTTGGAGTAACTCCCGCTTTAAAGTCGCATTAAAGGTACAAGATGCATCAGACAGTAAGGAAATTTTGAAAAATAGTGATGCAGCGTCGATTACCGTGACAGGTCGTGGATATTTACAAGTGGGGAACAATGAAATCTATGAATTATTCCAGTCGGCTTGGAGCGGTGCACCGTATATGGAAGATGGCTACGGATCAGAAGATGACATCGCCATTGTAACGGACACTGGACTGATCCCATTATCAGGGGTAAGTACAGAGCCGGCTGTGAAAAAAGAGACAGTGACGGAAATTTCCGCTGTTGTGGATGAAATTGAACGTATGCAGCAGGAGCTTGGAATTGAAAAGCTTCCGAGTCCATGGCTTCCACCGCTCGAAGAACGGATTCCAAAAACACGTTATGCATCAAGTGAAGAGCACGTCTTCCATTTCGCTCTTGTCGATGAGCCAGATCAGCAAAGCCAGCATCCACTTTCTTATCAAATGATGGAGGATGGAAATATTGGCATCTTCGGTTCATCCGGCTACGGCAAATCACTTGCTGCAACCACACTGCTTATGAGCTTCGCAGAAAGATATTCACCTGAAGAATGGCATGCATATATTTATGACTTCGGTAACGGCACCTTGCTACCGCTTGCCAAACTTCCGCATACGGCTGATTATTTCTTAATGGATCAAATGAGAAAGATTCAAAAGTCGATGAAGCGTCTTCGTGAAGAGGTTGAATATCGCAAGCGTTTATTTAGACAGCAGGAAATGAGTCATATCAAAATGTACAATGCGCTGAATGAGAAAAAGCTTCCATTCATATTTATCGTGATTGACAACTTTGACATTGTGAAAGACGAAATGCATGAACTCGAATCTGAATTTATTCAGTTAAGCCGTGATGGACAATCGTTAGGCATTTATTTCTTAATCACAGCGACTCGTGTCAACGCAGTCCGTCAATCGCTTATGAACAATTTGAAAACAAAGATTGTCCATTACTTAATGGATCAAGGAGAAGCATACTCCATTATTGGCAGACCGAAATTCAGCTTAGAGCCAATTCCAGGACGAGTCATTATCAACAAAGAAGAGCTTTACTTTGCACAAATGTTCCTGCCAGTTGAAGGAGAGAACGATCTCGAATTGTTTGAGCATTTAAAACAAGAGATCCAGCTTCTAGATGCTCGCTTTGAATCAGCTGAAAAACCAAAACCTGTACCAATGCTTCCTGATAAGCTGACCATTTGGGAGCTAGAGAGTCGCTTAGAAGGACAAAAACAGCCGTATGAGATTCCAGTCGGACTAGATGAGGAATCTGTTGCACCTGTTTACTTTGACTTGAAGAAGAATAAACACTGCCTCATCATCGGTCAAACGCAGCGAGGGAAAACAAATGTGACCAAACTAATGCTTGATCAGCTATTAGTAGCAAAACCTGAGAAGCTGGCCGTCTTTGATTCGATTGATCGGGGGCTCTCTCATTATGCAAAAGAAGAGAACATTGATTACCTTGAAACAAAGGATGATATCACAGAATGGGCAGAGGAAATAGATCGTTTATTCAAGGTGCGTGAAGAGATGTACGTCGAAGCTGTGCGCCGAGGAGAGACTGATCAGTTGTCGTTCTCTCAAATTGTGCTTGTGATTGATGGCATTACGCGTTTTCAGCAGACAATCGACCCGCGTCTTCAAGATCAATTGGCTGATTTCATGAAGTCATATGCACACTTAGGCTTCAGCCTGATCGCGTCAGGAAATCATACCGAATTCAGTAAAGGCTATGATGCACTCACAAACGAAATCAAACAGGTTCGTCATGCCATGTTACTGATGAAAAAATCAGAGCAAAACATCATACCGCTTCCGTATGCAAGACAAGAACCAGAGATTCAGCCAGGATTCGGATATTTGGTTGAAAACGGGAAAGAGAAGAAAATCCAGGTTCCTTTATGTGCGGTAGAAAGGAAGAGTGTTCAATGACAGAGCAGCAAAAAAGCTCCATCAAAATCGTGTCGACCATGATACTGATTCTCGTCTTGCCGGTTCTATTTTTCCATCTCATTGGGGATGATCCGGCAAAACAGAAAAAGAATGCCACACGTAACATTGCCGTGGTCAATGAGGATATGGGGGCGAGCGAAAGTGAAAATACCGCTCGTTTCGGACAGGATGTGGTGGCGGCATTATCAGAGCGTCCAGATTACACATGGACAGTCGTCAATCGAAGTGCGGCAGAAAATGGCCTGAAAAATAGAAAGTACGATGCAGTTCTTTATATTCCATCTGACTTCTCTAAAAATGTGCTGAGCTATGATAAGGATCATCCTGAGAAGGCATCTATCCAATTCTCAATCCAAGATCAGCTCAATGCAGTGAATAAAGAAAAAGTACAAAGAGAGCTAGAAAATGCTCAAAAGAAAATGAATGAACAAATGTCGACTTTATATTGGAGTTTTGTATCACAGGAAATCGGCAATGTCAGAGAAGAGTTTGAGCATATTGTTGGCAAAGAGGTCGAATTCCAAAACACGATGTACAACTTCTATAAGCCAAATTCAAACAAACTATCTGATGCCGTCCAGCAGCAGAAGAAACAAATAGAAGAACTAAAAAATGCGATGGCCAATTCACAAAAACAGTATAAAGACGGTTTAAGTACAACAGAAGAAGCGAAAAGTCAGCTGAAGGATTTCGTAAAAGTAGTCGATCAATATCAGCAGTATCAAGACAAACAAAAGGATCTCTTGATCAAAGCGCAATCTACAAGTAAAAAACAAATCCAGCAAGGACTCAAACAGCTTGCGGAGATTCAAAACCAAAATGCCCGCAGCTTTAGCGATCAAATGGGCGGACTCAAAACCGATATCAATGGGGTCCAAAGTCAGCTTAAAACAACGGACAGCGCAATTCAATCTGTTCAAAAGGCAAGAGAAGACGCAATTCCTAAGCAATCGTCGGGATTAACGGACCTTGTGAAGGCGTCTCAAGAAGAACTTTTGAAGAATTATGAAGGTCAATACTTAGAGGCCTATAAAAGTAAGATCATCGCCTTGCAGAATAAGCTAGAAGCAAAAAGGCAAGAGCTAATGAACGCACCCGAGCAGCCAGCTGATCCTGATGATGACGGGCAATCAGATCAAGATAACGAGAACCCAGAAGAGATTGGCATTAACTTAGATGATGAAACAAATGAACTCTCGCAAATTTCATCGGAAATGAACGATCTAGCTGATCAATTAGAAGATCAGACTGCACCTCCTACTAATGAAGATGAGAAAGAGAGTGAAAATGGTCAGGATGCTGTTCAGCCAGATAACAGCGGCACGAATCAATCAAAAGATGACCTAAAAGCACTGTCTAATCGTTTAGAAGAAGTGAAAAAGAAGATTCAAGAAAAATCGGCCGCTCATAACGACCAATTGAAAGACAAAGTAAGTCAAATGAGTAAGGAGCTTGAAAGCCTCACGAAAAAAGTAGAGAAGCTTGAAAAGATGATTCTAAGGTTACAAGATCGATATAACGTCATTCCGAATGAAATCAAAAATCAGGAATCCTCTATTTTAAACAAAGTGCAAGAGCTGAAACGAGTAAACTCGCCGATTGGCAACACTGTGAATACGAAAATATTTGATCAAGAGTTTAAAACAAATTCAACAAGCACCAAAAAGTTAATGGAATACTCCAATCAACTGTCTCAGCTAGAGATGATGCTTGGGAATCTATATCAACCAACAAACAACTCATCTCTACTAGACACAAAAGGAGATGAAATCCAGTCCATCCTTTCCATCAAAAAAGAAGAAACGGAAAACTGGGATACACTCAAAAATCAAATGCTGACGTCAAATGATGATGTGTCTACCTTTATTGATGAGATGCAAAAATTCTCAGATGGCTACGCAGAATACATTTCGACTCAGCAGGCAAGCATGGAACAGGAGTTAAATGCCATTTCTGAAAGTGCGGACACAGTAGCTGAACAAATGGCTGATCAAGGAGATGCTGTGTATACGGCAGACCTTGCGGGCAGTTCGATTGTTGTGAGTGCACAGGATTCAATTGGTCAGGAAGTGCTTCGTCTTTCTGAAAATATGAGTTCGTTAACTGACCGCCAAAAAGGGGTGGCGGATTATACGAATAATATTGAAGAAAGTGTCACAACCGTTCAAGAAAAAGCAGATACGTTGAACGAAAACTGGAGTAAGAATGTCAATTCTACGAAGCTTGTTCAACAAGATTTAAAGGGTATTTTAGGCAACACTTTAGACGATCAAGGCAACAGCAACTATGTGTATAACCATTTAGCCAATCCGCTGAAAATTAGCGGCGATGTGCCAGAAGAAAAAACGCAGACTGTACCGCCAGTAGTCATTTTGGTTATTGTGATGATCAGCAGTTTGTTGATTGGCTTTTTTAGCTCGTACTATGCGTCAGCGCCAATGCTGGTCAAAGGTGCACTGTTTGGTATTTTAAATCTGCTAGTCGGGCTCATGATCAGCCTGTTTGGACTCAACATTTACAAACTAGCTGATGACCAAGCCATTCAATGGTCGATCTTTACGATTTTGCTGCTAGTGGCATGCTCTGCCTTTATTCGCACAGCTTTCCTTTTCGGTTCAATTGCCGGATGGATGGCAGCAACGGCGCTTATTTTCTTCTTTGTTGCACCGTTAATTGATTTGGTCATGCCAAACTTCCATTTTACAAATCCAGTGATAGACGTGTATCTGTCCATCCAATATGGAAATGGAGACAACTTCGGTATGGGCATCACAGGGCTACTGATTTTAACGATATTGTTCATGGTCATTCCACTAGTGAAGAAGCTATGGAAAGACAAAACAGAGGAACGTGATGTCACTCATGAGGCTTAATCTATTCGTCAAAGGGATGGCACTTGGTGTCATATCCCTTTTTCTCCTCAGTCCTGCTGCTTTTGCTGCTACAGGTGAAGATACGGATACGAATGTCAAGCCGAATGAATATCAAGAAAAGAACCTCAATATTAATTCGAGTATATTGAGGGATCAAACGAAATACGAACAAAGCAAAACAACATCTAAAGTCAAAACGGACATTCACTTTGCTGACCCGCCTAAGACCTCTGATGGTCAACTTTCGCCGCAAATTTTTAGTGATCTGAAAGACAATCCGCCTAAAACGCCAGCTCGTATGATGAAAGAGATGAATATCTCTTTCAGCGATTCGGCTGTATCAACTCCTTCTGGCGATGATCATGAAAAGCAGAGATCGGCGCTTCTGCCAATCATTTTTGGCATCTTGATCGCCTTTGGCATCATTGTCATGATCATTCTGATTCCAAAGGTGAATGTGAAGACGGAAAAGAAATAGCCTGCCTCTTTAAAAAGGGGCAGGCTTTTCTTTATGCAGATTGCTTGATGTGATACCGATTCACTATTTAAAATAGTGTTATCAAGGGAGGAGATTGTCATTCGAATTTCAATCGTCACAGGCGGATCAAAAGGATTTGGTTTAGCACTTGTCAAACAGCTACTTTCACGCGGGGATAACGTGTATACCGCTGCAAGAAGTGAGTCGCCACTATCCCATCCACACCTCACGCATTCACAGGTCGATCTCACTGATGAGGAATCGGCTGCAAAGTGGCTTCAGGGCATCTTGTCCTCGCAAACTCTCGCAGACGCTGATGACATCTTGCTTGTCAATAATGCAGGAATGGTGACTCCTATCAAACGTGCAGGGCAAGGCGGAGAGGATACGCTTCATCAGCATTATACGCTGAACCTTGTCATCCCTGTTTTGCTCAGCCATGTGTTTGTGAGGGAGACACAATCTCTTGAAGGGAAGAAAACCATCGTGCATCTTTCTTCTGGGGCAGCTAAAAACCCGTACAAAGGATGGAGTGCCTATTGCAGTTCAAAAGCAGGGCTTGATATGTTTATGAGGACTTTACATGAGGAACAGCAGGACGAAGCTTATCCTGTCATCACGTTTTCCTTTTCACCCGGTACGATTGATACGGATATGCAGGGAGAGATTCGGAAATCCTCCAAACAGGACTTTGAACAAATTGAGCGGTTTCAGCAATTACATGAAACAGGTACGCTAAAGAGCCCAGATGAAGTGACCGGTATTTTACTCGACCTTCTAGCAGATGACCCAGCTGGTGGTTGTGTATATGATGCCCGTGAGTATGAAAAAAAGCAGTCATAACGGCTGCTTTTTTCGTATTGTACAAGCAAAGACAGCTTATCGAGCATAAGCTAAACTTGAGACTCATCGGAAATATGACAGAACATTTGAATTTCTTTTCAGAATATGTTAGGATGCTAAAAATATAGATAAGGAGGGGTTTCCATGAGAAAGGTTACATTAATGGATGTTTACACCCATCCAGTCGCTCAAAAATATTTAAATCGTTCAGGAAAAGCCCACGCTATTGCTTGTGCTTATCACGCATTCAAACTGGCGATGCAGGCGGGGATTAACCCGGATCTTGCTGTGAAAGCAGCACTCTTGCATGACATCGGCCACTATGAATGGTATACAGCAGGCGGAGAATGGGATTACGAGACATATAGACGGAATGATATTCATGCCATTAAAGGGGCAGAGCGGGCACATAAACTGCTCATACGGCTCGGCGAGGAACCAAAAGCAGCCAAAGAGATTGCCCTTGCGATTTTGCTTCACACAGATTCATATTTGCCAGAGGGCGACCTGCATAAGGACACACTCCAGCAAATTGTGAAGAAAGCAGATGAAATGGACGAAGAGCCTGGTGGACACCATCATTACAGACAAATAGATGAATCACTTGCGCTCAAAAAAATTGCTGATTTGGATGAGAAGGTGCAGCAGGCGCTTCAGCCCATGAAACGCTCTGTTTAATATGGAATATCTCCATGAATCGTTCCGTGCTGATCCACATACAATGTTCGGATCACAGTACGGTTAAATGCCGATGTTCCTGATGCAGTGAGGCCTGAGTAATGGACCGTGACGGAATAAGCACCTTCTTTTTTCAATTGAACGGCTGATGAAGAGCTCGTTTTCAGTGGATGATCCTTCTCGGCATCTTTAAAATATGTGGTCTCTACAGTTTTGCTTAATCGTTTAATCAGCTTGCTCGAATGTGTCGATGCATCTCCTGATTTCGCTGCAACGATTTTAATTTCTTCATTCAATGGTGAATCAAAGGATACAAGTAGCAAATAAGGATCCTTTTTTCCTGAATTTGATCGAATCGTCCATTTTCCTGGAACGGGTTTATTGATTTGCACATGGTGTGAATAGGCGCCTTCATATGGGAATGATGCTTCGGATGTCGTCAAATTGGTTAAGACATCTCCATTTGGCGCAACGATTTCCGGATTGGCTTCCTGTCTTTCATTTAACCACTGAATCGATAGGCCATTCGTTCCTTCCTCTACATAGAACGCTTCTGTTTTATCCTTTTCACTTTCTCCACCTTTCACATAAACGTTTGTATTTAGCTCCGAAGAGACTGGTTCTTGCTCTTGTTCGTCTTCACTTTCAGCGCTTGCGGTACTTGCACGCAGCTGTGCCTGAAATACGGGGAACATGCTTGTGCCGTTTTTGATCGAAAAGTGATCCCACTTTCCTGTTAAAATATTGTTTGCATATGCTAGCTTTGTGCTGCTGACCGTCACAGCGCCATCGTTTGCCCCAAAGCTTTTTAAATACATGCCGCCTAAATAAAGCACTCCGCCAAAGGTTCCCCATTCTGAACCAGAATAGGTCACATATTTATGAGGAAACGTCTCCAACCGGTCGGTTTCACTTCGAAAAGCTGCCATCATCCCGGTTTGCAGAGAATAGAGCGCGTCGCTCTTTTGTCCAAGGATTTGCGCAAGCCAGCTTCCGCCTTTGCTATAGGCTAAATCCGCAAGTTGCGTCCCATAATGTGGAGAGCCAAGTGTGATGACTTTCTCTACATATGGATGAGCGTTGTAATACACGAGTGCAGCCTGCGTATCCACTCCGCCTTTACTATGACCGATTATGATCAGTTTTCTGCCGAAAAATTCATAGATTTCTTTTAACTTTTCTGCTAATAGTTTCCCATTCTTTTTCATGTCCTGATCTGGATATAAATCTATGAACGCGCTTTCGTATCCGTTCAGAACAGCTTGTTTTGCCATATCGTTTCGATCAGACCATGTGGAGGAAGAACTGTTTATGCCATGAACAAAAACAAGTGGGGGTTTTGACAGGTCTTTTTGTACCGGTTCTTCTCCTTTAAACCACTTCCCTGGTGTACCAGGTGCATCTCCAATTGTGCCTGCGTGCGCATAACTTGCAGAGGATAGTAAGAGCATGACAGCAACGATACAGATTAATTTTTTCAAGATCATTCACCTCTTCAAATAATTTAAGATGTTGGCAGCACCAATCTATTATACTTCTAAAAATTGTAAAAAAATATGAAATGTAAAAATACGGTAATAATGTTGTGGGTTTGCTGAGTGACACTCACATGGGTCATTGCATACGCTGTGGGTAAATACACAAGTAAAGGGGCAGGTAGCATGGCACAACAAGGAAGTCCACAGCTTGTTTCATTAGTTGATCCATATGTTTATCAAACATTGCAGAAAGTAGTCGGTATGAGATTGATTGTTCAAACAGTGAAAGATACAGTACGTGGAAAGTTGAAGGAAGTGATGCCGGATCATATTGTGATTGAGGCGGGGGCAAAATCAGTGTTTTATGTGCGGATCCAGCAAATCGTGTCGGTGATGCCTGATCACAGTGAAAGAGTGTAACAAGCAGACGCACAGGTGTCTGCTTTTTTCAATGCTTACAGAATGTATATCTGGAAAAAGTGCATGATATACCAATTGTTCTTTTTTTTTCAAAAAATATGGTTCTAAAACAAGAAGCAGTTGACAGAAGGTGGGTTGAATAGTAGTTTTTTAATAAGGTCAATATGTAACAGGAGGAGCATCTTTGTTAAAATCTAAAGTTCATTTTTGGACATTCCAAATATTACTGGTTTTACTAATTGTGTACGTATCAACAAAAGTTTCGTTTTTATTTCAGCCGATCATTTTATTTGCTTCAACGTTGTTTGTTCCTATTTTACTGGCAGGTATTCTCTTTTTCATCTTTAATCCGATTGTTCGATTTTTGTCGAAGAAGATACCTAGGACGCTCGCCATTCTGATTATTTATCTCCTATTCATCGGGCTTATCACGTTTATTGTCAATGCTGCTGGACCTGTCATTGTCACGCAGGTGGGTGGACTTGTCAAAAGCTTCCCGGGGTATGTCACGGACATGCAGAAATTTATCAACGATTTCTCGCATTCTAAAACATTTACGTGGATGATGAACCAAGATTATGTGTCTGTTTCGAAGTTTGAACAGTCGATCGTTTCGACATTAAAAGATTTACCGGAAAATATTGCTTCCAGTATGTCGGCGGTGTTTGGCGTGATTGCGAATATTGCCCTCGCTGTCATTACCGTTCCATTCATTTTATTTTACATGCTAAAAGACGGGCATAAGTTTCCGGACAAGCTCGTTCAATTTTTGCCAATGCCTTATCGTAAGGAAGGATTGAAGATTTTTAAAGAATTAAACGATACGCTTGCTGCTTACATACAAGGGCAAATCGTTGTTTGTTTATTTGTCGGAGTTGCTTGTTTTATCGGATACTTATTAATTGGTGTGAAATATGCGCTCATTCTCGGCATCATTATTGCGGTGACAAACGTCATTCCATATCTTGGGCCATATCTTGGTGCGGCACCAGCTGTGCTCATTGCTTTTCTTGATTCGCCTGGAAAAGCGGTTGTGACTGTTATTGTCATTCTTGTTGTTCAGCAGGTCGATGGAAACGTCATTTCTCCATTGATCATTGGAAAACGTCTCAACACACATCCGTTAACAATTATCTTGCTATTAATTGGGGCAGGAAGTTTTGGCGGAATCCTTGGCATGATTTTTGCCGTCCCTGTCTATGCGCTGCTGAAAGCCATCACACTCAATATTGTCAGATTGGTTCAGCTGCGTCAGCGCTCTCGAAAAGAACAGCATTTAAACGTTTAGGGCAGATGCACAACTTTTCCCTTTTTGCATAACATAACTCACATAAGCGAATAGGGAGGAGAAGGAAGATGCCTGCGATTGTTGGACCCATCCATATTGAGTCTTTAGGCGGAAACGGCTCGGCTACTTTTGGTGACGTTCTCGCCATTGCCCCTTTGGCTGTAGATCACTCGACCGGTGGAGCGGGAGCTTTTAATTCAGGTGATTATATGTCCCTGACAAGCGATCCGAATGCCACCATGCTTTGGGACTTTACACTGTTTGGCCAGCCTCAATCATTTAATGCATAAAAGACAGCTGATCATAGGACATATCAGCTGTCTTTTTTATGTTGGATAGACACGTATTGTTCCGCTAGGCATATGATGAGGGTAGTAAAGGTGGTGGAAAGATGCCAGCAATTGTTGGACCCATTCATATTGACCGTGTGATAGGAAACGGCTCTGCACATTTCGGCGATGTGTTTGCCATTTCGCCAAAAAGTGTGGATCATTCCGCTGGTGGTTCAGGTACCTATAATGCAGGAGACTTTGTTCAATTTTTCAACAATCCGAACGTCACATTTGTTTGGGATTCAAACCTGATCAGCCAGCAAAAGAGCTTTAACGCATAGCCAGCTTTGAAAGGGTCTCCTTTTCAGAAGCTGTCTTTTTTTATGGTACAATGGATAGAAGAAGGAAGAAGAAAAAGGGGGGTAAAACACATCAAATGAAAATAAGAAAAGCGCATCTGACAAGCGGGCAACCAACAACCTACAATGTATATTTACATGAAAATAAAAAAGAATATAAAACGCTTGTCGCTGTACCTGACATAGAATGGAGTATTTCTATTGCGTATGAAGACGAAAAAACGCAGCTTGAGCAAGCACTAGAACAATCTTTAAACAAAAGAGTAGAAATAGACGAAGCCCGTGAACTTGCACAAAAAATTGTGCACTGGGTCACAGAAATGTAAATTCAGAAACCAGGAGTGAACACAGCAATGAAAGAAGAATCCGTAGACTTTTATTTGCAGCAAGGGATATTTGGACATGCTGAAACAAAACCAGATGAACGAAGAATGTTTCTCGGCTCATTAAGAGAACGTGCTCTTCTCGCTCTGACAAAAGGGCAAGTATCGAGACATAAATCGTATCAAGAGGTAGAGCAAGTATTGAAGGCAAACCAAGAGGCCACTGTTCTTTTAAATGGTGAATTGTCATATGCTTCTTATTCTCCATATGTGAAAATGGCAAATGCCGCTGGTTGTTCTTTTAAAGTGGTCAACCATCACGAGTCACATTCACCTTTTGGGCTTGTGATAGAGGTGCCGCATGCGATCAATCAAGAGCACATCTATATAGAAGATGAGCTTTTTCAAAAAGCTTTTTCTCGTGAATCTGTTGAATAGGTTTCCCTAGTGAAATGAATAAGCTATAATGATTCAAAAGAGCATATGGGAGAGATGCGGATGGGCAAAGCATTGATTTGTATTGATTATACAGTTGATTTTGTTGCAGACGATGGAAAACTGACGTGCGGAAAGCCTGGACAGGCGATTGAGTCGAAGATCACAGAGATCACTTCTTCATTTATTGATGAAGGACACTTTGTTGTTTTTGCCGTCGATCATCATGAAGAGCAAGATCCATATCATCCAGAGACAAAGTTATTTCCGCCCCATAATATTCGCGGGACAGAAGGAATTGAACTTTACGGAAAACTAAGTTCACTATTTCACACGTCAACACATTTAAATCATGTCTATTATATGGAAAAAACAAGATACTCTGCTTTTGCAGGCACTCAATTAGAAATGAAACTGCGCGAGCGTGGCATCACTGAACTTCACCTAGCCGGAGTGTGTACCGATATTTGTGTACTTCATACAGCTGTTGATGCGTACAATAAAGGCTTTGAACTTGTGATTCATGAGAATGCCGTAGCGAGTTTTAATGAAGCGGGGCACGAGTGGGCACTTTCTCACTTTGAGCATACGCTTGGTGCGAAAGTGGTTAAGTAAGGGAAGGAGAATGGAAGTTGGAGCATCGGTTTATTGACGACAGTTTATCACTACATACAGATCTTTATCAAATTAACATGGCAGAAACGTATTGGAGAGACGGCATTCATGAGAAGAAGGCAGTCTTCGAACTCTTCTTTAGAAAGCTTCCATTTGACAACGGCTTCGCTGTATTTGCTGGTTTAGAGAAAGCGATTGAATATTTATCGGACTTCTCCTTCACCGAGAGCGACCTTGCATATTTAAAAGATGAACTCGGTTATAAAAGCGATTTCATTGAATACTTAAGCGGATTGTCTTTTACAGGGACACTTCATTCAATGCGAGAAGGAGAAATTGTCTTTGCGAATGAACCTATTATGCGCATCGAGGCAACACTTGTTGAAGCGCAGCTAATTGAAACGGCACTGCTCAACATCGTGAACTTCCAGACGCTAATTGCAACAAAGGCGGCTCGTATTAAAGGAATCATTGAAGATGAGACAGCATTAGAATTCGGAACAAGACGTGCGCATGAAATGGATGCAGCCATGTGGGGAGCAAGAGCAGCACTGATCGGCGGATTTCAGGCAACAAGTAATGTCCGTGCAGGGAAACGCTTCAATATTCCCGTATCAGGCACACATGCCCATGCCCTTGTACAAGCATATCGTGACGAATATACTGCATTTAGAAAATATGCCGAAACACATACAGACTGTGTCTTTTTAGTGGATACATATGATACGGTCAGATCAGGCATTCCAAATGCGATTAAGGTAGCGAAAGAATTCGGTGATAAAATCAACTTTATTGGGGTCAGACTTGATAGCGGAGACCTTGCCTACTTGTCTAAAAAGGCGAGAACGATGCTGGATGAAGCTGGATTCCATGACGCCAAAGTCATTGCATCAAGCGATCTTGATGAACACACCATTATGAACTTAAAAGCACAAGGTGCAAAAATTGATGTATGGGGTGTTGGAACGAAACTGATTACCGCGTTCGATCAGCCAGCTCTTGGTGCTGTATATAAGCTTGTATCGATTGAAGAAAACGGTCAGATGAATGACACGATCAAAATTTCTTCTAATCCAGAGAAAGTGACAACACCAGGCCGTAAACGAGTGTATCGCATTATCAATCAATTGAATCATCACTCTGAGGGAGACTACATTGCCCTTGAAGAAGAAGATGTTCAAAGTGAAGATAAGCTGAAAATGTTCCATCCAGTTCATACATTTATCAGTAAATTTGTGACAAATTTTGTGGCAAAGGACCTTCATGTCCCAATTTTTGACCAAGGGAAGCTGGTGTATGATAATCCAGATATCCAAACGATTCAAGCATATGTGCAGGACAGTCTCGGACTCTTCTGGGAGGAATACAAACGAATCAGCAAACCAGAAGAATACCCAGTCGATTTGAGTCAAAAATGCTGGGATAATAAGATGCAGTTTATCCATGATGTGAAAAATAAAATCAAAAAAGAGCTTTATGAAAGCTGATTACCCAGGGAAAGGAGATCATCAAGCCAGATGGTCTCTTTTTTTTCATGTTAGACGATTCAAAATGAACCTTATGGGCAATCATTTGGTATACTGAAAGCACATCTTGTTTGTCATTGCATAAAGGAGGAATGGAGCAGTTGAGGGTGTTTGTTGCAAGGCAGCCTATTTTTAACAGAAAAGAACAAGTCGTATCATACGAGCTGCTTTATAGAGATAGTGAAACCAATACATATAGCGCTGAAGATGGTGATCAAGCGACAACGGACCTCATTATCAATAGTTTTTTAAACATTGGCATCGAAACACTGACAGAAGGAAAACGATGCTACATCAATTTCACCGAAAGCTTGCTTTCGTCTGATCTGCTCACTTATTTTGATCCACATCAGCTTGTGATCGAAATATTAGAAAATGTACCGATTACCCCGGCACTTATTATGAGATGTAAGCAATTAAAAAAGTGGGGATACACGATTGCGCTCGATGATTTCTTTCTGAGCGGAACACATTTTCATGACAAGTTACTCGATGAACTCCTCTATTGCATTGATATTTTAAAAATTGATTTTCTGAAAACAACATGTGAAGAACGAAGAGACATTTTACATACATATAAAAAGTATCGACTTCGATTCCTTGCTGAAAAGGTAGAAACGCGAAAAGAATATGAAGAAGCGTTAGAAGCTGGCTTCCATTTGTTTCAAGGATATTTCTTTAGTGAGCCGCACGTCATTTCGGGACGAGCCTTATCGACTAGCTTCCACGCATACCATCAGCTATTGAATGAGCTGAGCAAGGAGCAGCCGAATATTCAGACCGTGACGCACTTTATAGAAAGTGATCTTTCCCTTTCATATCAATTATTAAAAATGCTGAATTCTGGCGGCATGAGACGTCTTTATCAAATCAAGAGCATTCGTCAGGCGATTATTCTGCTTGGGTTTAATGAAATACGGCGATGGATCTTTATCCTTTCATTTAAAGAACTGAATGTCCAAGCCAACTCAAGCCAAAAGGAAATCATCAAAATGTCGTTCATTCGTGCCAAAACGTGTGAACTCATTGCTAGTCGGACTGAACGAGAGCATCCCGCTTCTTATATGCTAACAGGTATGTTTTCACTCATTGATACGCTTGTCAGGGCGGACATTACTGAACTTGTGAAAGAACTGCCTCTTTCGGATGAAGTAGGTGAGGCACTGCTTGGCTATGAAAATGACTATTTCCTTGTGTTAGACGTTGCCAAACGTATTGAACGAAATGAATGGGATGATGAGATGTTAGGTGGAAGTCTCCCTAAGCAGGAAGCCTACGGCTGTTATATAGAAGCCATTGAATGGTGTCATAAAATGTTTGAATCTTAAGAAAAGCCGCTCACACTAGAGCGGCTTCTTTCTTTGTTATCCCCACTGTAAAAGTAGAAAAAGCCTGCTGGAAGAGAGGGATAAGTAGATACGGATGCCTTCTGGACTAAAGCGGATATCGATATTGCTTTTCACCCCAATCTGCTTCAGCATTCGAATCACACTTGCGGTGTCAGCACGTTCAGCAGCTTCCATGATTCGCTGTCCAAACGAAAGCGAACCGGAAATCTGCTGTGTAATGAGGGATGCATCAGCCACGAGACGGGTTGATTCCTTTGCAGCCTTTTGAAACGCATGAGCATCTACTGGAGGAAAAGTCATTGGTGTTCGCGGGTATGCGTTCCCTATTGCGGGAACCTGCAAAGGCGGATAAGGAACATAGTAAAACACATGGTCACCTCTTCTCTCATTGAAGTGAATTTGGACGGATATCTGTTCTAAATGTATGAAGAAAATCCGAATAAAGAATCAAAATGATCTTTCTACCTTTGCATATTCATCATAAAAATAGGTACTTTTGCGGTCAATTTCGGTGAATGTCGCCAAAAAATTGCGGTGTCTACAGTAGAGCCTGTCGTCTGACCTATAACATGAAAAACCGAGGAAACAGAGGGGATCGTACGTTCTGTATCGTGAGAATTGTGACGAATGATGCCTGTTCATGTCGCAAAAATGACGTATTTCCTTTGAAATTGAGATAAAAGTATCATTTGAAAAGTCTGAAAATGATGAAAAAAGACCTATTGAATTTTGCGGTATCACGCACACATTTTGTGCATACTTTTCGGTGAAAAAATACTCAATAGCATTTACACTGTTAGTAACAGATCAAATACTTATGACCCAATCAACATACACAAATACATTGATCTTCCAAAAAAGGAGAGTGGAATCGATGGAAAAGTATGAAATCGAAGAACTTAAACAACTATTATGGAAACTTGAAAACGAAATTAGAGAAACAACGGCTTCTCTTCATAACATTAACAAAAGCATTGATCAATACGACAAATATGAATATGTGAAAATTTCTTAAAGACTTGATAACCATCAAGTCTTTTTTTTATCCAAATACATACAAAAAAAGGATATATTATTATATAATTGTTAAATAGTGATGTCAGTGGACATTTGCTTATTTCTTTTTAGTAAAATAAGAGGCGAGAGGGTGAGGATCAAGATCGAGTATGCTAAACTATCTAGAGAATACAAAAATCAAGCAGAAAATGTCTGATTTTATTCAACATGCAGTCAGGCAAAATGATTTACAAAAGCTGCTTCTCGAATTTACAGATATAAAGAATGAATTTCCTTTTGGGCAATTAGCTTACCAACATTATGAGGCATTTGGCGGACAAGACAAGCAAGCGATTACAAAACTGGCAGCAGGGATTGAACTTCTCATCTTATCTGCCGATATATTAGATGATATTGAAGATCAGGATAATGATTCGTATCCTTGGATGAACGTAAACCAAGGAGTGGCCATCAATGCTTCTACGTATTTGTATACGGTGAGTATCCAATTCATCACATCAATTTGTGAAAATAATTCTCAACTAATAGAGAAACTGTTCCACTTCATCAAAATGTCTATGGAAGGGCAGCATGAGGATTTGAGTCATTTGTATGGAACAGAAGAAGAGTGTGTAGAGGTTTTAAGGAAAAAATCTGGATCTTTAACAGCTCTTTCTAGCGTACTGGGTGTTTATTTAGCGACAAGAAAAATGAATGCCACTGTAGAATCTTATTCGATATATTATGGTGTTGCTGGACAAATCAGTAACGATTTTTTTGCGTTATTTTCAAAAGCAAACGGAGATTTTCAAAAAAAACAAACGCTGGCATTTAGTTATTTACAAAGACATTTTAACGATGTCAGTCTAGAGCTTCTTTCCTTCTTTTCTAACCGGCTGGATGAGTCAGAGCAAAAGCCGTTTCAACTGAAGCAAAAGTTACTTGAAGCTGGTTTGACTCAGTACATGGTATCGATGAGAGAGATTATGCTGTTAAAAATGAAGCAAGGAATTGCACAACTTGATTTGCCTAAAACGAAAAAGGAACAATTATATGCATATATGACAAAGGAGGGCAATGATTGAACATTCAAAATGTTATTGCATATTTAGTGAAAAATCCTAGTGTTGTGAATGAATTGGACTTAGGGAATGCAAGTTTAATTCACACAGATGAGGAAACGATGAAAGCAATCATTCAAGGCATAAAAAAAGGGCAAATGTCTGCAGATTATATATGGTACTATAAATGATACTATTCATTTAAAAATGATTTAAAAGTTCTCCAGTTAAGGATGTTTTATACATGAAGATAACTTATACGAAACTATCTGCTTTTTTGGTTTTTCTGTCTTTTTTATTTGTGATCTATGTTTCATATATTTATGTATTTGATATTTTTAATGGAGCACGTGTTGCGGAGAACAAGAATGGTCAAGCAGAAGTTGTCAAAGTCGAATATCTTTCTTTAGCCTACACATCAGGATTAGAAGAAGGAGATATTATACTTAAAATCAATGGAGAATCTGCTAACAATAAAGATCATTTGATCAATGGTGAGCTTAGGAATGTGCAAAGAATTGATATTCAAAGAGGCAACCAAATGATCACCCTAAAAAATAAGACATTGATTGGTCAAGAAAGTTTATTTGTCTATATAATTCCTCTCATCCTGTATTCAATATGTTTATTTTGTATCTTCTTTATCATTCGTATTAACAAAGAGATCCAACGAAAATCAGCATTTCTTTTAGTTTTATTTTTATTAACGATTTGTATCGGATATCTTAGTGCAGGTACTTCGGGTATTGGTGATAGATTTAGCCATTATGTCATCACATTTTGTTTATCAAGTGTATTTATCTTTTATATTCATTTCATTTATCAATATTTCAAAGAGTTTGACCTGCATATAACGACTCGAAAAACAATTTATATTTTATATAGTCTTCCTATAACTAATCTAGTAATAGAGCTGTTTGTTCCAATTGATTCGGCGATAGCCAGATACATGCCGAGTTTAAATCTTTTATTCTTTTTTGCTTCTATTATCATGTCATTCAAAGTCATTATTAATGGAATGCAGAAATATAAAGAGACAGAGCAGGGGTCTGTTTTAAAGTTTTTTGTCATGATTAATATCATAGCATTTTGTCCGTTTATTTTTTTATTTGCAATTCCATATGTTTTGTTTCGTATTTATGTTGTAGATCCCTTTTTCTTAACTTCTTTTGTATTGCTCATTCCTTTTTCACTCGTGTATCAATTCATGACGAACAAACTTTACAATATGGATTTCTTGATTAGTAGACTTAAATACTATGGATTTATTGCCATTACACCGACCATTTTAGTTGTTGTCACGTTTTATATTCTGCAAAAACCAGAAGATTTAAAGTACACACTGAAGCTTGCATTCATCACATATACACTCATGTTGGCTGTTTTTTATTTTAAAGAAATTTTAGATTTCCGTTTTCGTTTGAAACGTTTTTCAGAGAAGTATAATTACCAAGACAGCGTGTTTAAATTTACGCAGCTTATTCGTGAGGCATCATCACTTCATCAAGTACTGTATCATTTGAAATACACCATTTTAGAAGTGCTCGTTGTGAATAAAGCCTTTGTGCTAGAGGTGAAGGCTAATGGAGAAATGATTGAAATTGATGAATCAACAAATGATAGTAAGTTATGGAAAGAATACGTGGATCAATTTCAAGATATTTTAGGTGAAGTTGGGAAAATCATCGAGCTTGATAAAGGGTTTATGATGAAAATTGGAGAGCGGGGCGGTCACTCGTTTATGATTTGCTGCTTATCCAATATACAGACGCCGAAATTGACCCGCGATGAAATCTCATGGCTGAAAACATTGGCATTTTACACAAGTGTCAGTTTAGAAAATGTCGTCAAGATCGAAGAACTGATGGAACATCTTGAGGATTTGAAACAGCGGGAAGCCAATCCCGCCTGGCTGAAGAAAGTCATGTTCGCCATGGAAGAGAAGCAGCGCTCAGATTTAGCGAGGGATCTTCATGATTCTGTGCTGCAGGATTTGATTTCACTGAAGAGACAGTCCGAGATGTTCTTAACCAATTTCCAAAACAACCAATGCCCAACATCTATTGAAAATTCATTGATCTCATGGAATGAACAAATGTCTAAGGTGATTCAAACCACGAGAGAAACATGTCATGAACTTCGGCCGCAGCTCCTCTATGATTTGGGGTTAGTGAAGGCAATTTCGAAGCTGACTTCGCAAATTCAAGAGGAAGCGCCATTTCATATTAGGCTGAATACAACCCGATTTGATAAAGAATTGGACATTGATATTGACTCACAGCTGAATATTTACCGGATAGTGCAGGAACTGTTATCCAATGCGTTGAAGCATTCTAAGGCCAGCCAAGTCTTAGTGATGCTCATTTGTATTAAAGATCAAGTTGTTCTCCATTATGAGGACGATGGAGTCGGATTTGATGCAAGCCAGCTTGATCAGCACACGATGAGCATGGGTCTTTCTGGCATAAGGGAACGAGTCAAAGCTCTAAATGGAAAGCTTCAAATTCACACAGCACCTGAAAAAGGGCTCAAGGTGAAAATTGAAATGGAATTGTAACGATTTCTTAAGGAATAAGACTTGGCATCTGCCAAGTCTTTTATATAAAATGGAAGTGAGTGATTTAAAGGGAGGAAGACATGAAGAAGATATTGGTCATTGATGATCATCCGGCTGTCATGGAAGGGACAAAAAGCATATTAGAATCAGATCAGCAGCTATCAGTCGATTGTTTAAGTCCTGATGCAGAAGGCGCCTTTTTAAAGACGCATGACTTTTCCATCTATGATGTGATCTTGATGGATTTAAATCTCGGGGATATCAATGGAATGGACATTGCCAAACAAATTCTAGAAACGAATCAACAAGTGAAAATTATCATTTATACAGGATATGAAGTAGATGATTATTTCGAAGAGGCCATTCGAGCTGGATTGCATGGTGCAATAAGTAAAACAGAGACAAAAGACAAAATCATTGAATACATACACCGCACATTGCAAGGAGAAGTTGTCATTCAGCTATCCTATTTAAAGAAATTAATTTCACAGCAGCAAGAGAAGCCAGAACAGGCGCAGCAGACGGATCATGAGCTGTTAACAGAGCGTGAATGTTTAATCTTAAGAGAAGTGGAAAAAGGGTACACAAACCAAGAGATCGCCGATGTGCTTCATTTGAGCAAACGCTCGATTGAATACAGTTTGACCTCCATCTTTAATAAGCTGAATGTTGGATCTCGAACGGAAGCGGTGTTAATTGCAAAATCGGAAAGTGTGCTGTAAACGTGTGAAGGGAGAGGGCCTTGATGGATGTGAGTGGTTCAAATACACTGCTTGAGGCACTGGGGATTGAGATTGTGGAATGCAATACGTCACGATGCGTGGCGACAATGCCAGTCGATCACCGAACAAAACAGCCATTTGGATTACTGCATGGAGGAGCATCAGCTGCTCTAGCAGAAACAGTGGCAAGCATGGGTGCTGCTGCTCATTTGGATTTAACGAAGCAGGTTTGTTCAGGTATTGAAATCAATGCCAATCATTTAAAATCTGTACGTGATGGAGTGGTGACAGCTACAGCTGTTCCTGTACATGTAGGACGGCGTACAATGGTATTCCAAATCGATATAAAAGATGATCGAGACCGTCATATCTGTACGTCAAGATGTACACTTGCTGTCATTGATCGCATATAAAAAAGCTCCCGGTGCAGCGGAAGCTTTTTTTAATACCCTTTTATGAACATGCAGGTAAAGTGAACAAGACCTGAATGTCATATTCTTCATTTATAAATAAGAGTCTTCTTTTCGTTTAATGACAAAGTTACGGAAACCGCCATAATCATCTTGGACACTTCGTTTGTCCATTTTCACACCAGTGTTGTAAGCGGCTCTTCCGATCAAATGAGCGCCGACTGGTGCGGTCAGAAAGATAAAGACAATCCCAAGCAGGATTTTCGCAGAGATGATCCCTGCAAGAAACCATTCATGAAAGAACACACCAACTAAAATGAGAACAACACCAAGTGTCGATGCTTTTGATGCAGCATGCATACGTGTGTAAACATCCGGCAGGCGAAGGACACCAATGGCTGAAATCAAACAGAGGATGGCGCCAAGCAGAATAAAGAAAATCACGATCGCTTTAGCGATGACGATCATTTTCAATCACTTCCCCTTTCTCAAGGAATTTGGAAAAAGCGACAGTGCCGATAAAGGCAAGAATACCGAGCAGTAAAATAATTTCAAAGAACGTAGTGGTTTTCAGTAAGATAGACACGATGGCTGTCATCCCAATTAAATTGATTCCTATCGCATCAAGCGCACTAACGCGATCTGGGATAGAAGGTCCTTTGATGACCCGTATGACAAAAAGCAAAGTAGACAGCGCAAGAATTCCAAGTGACATTTGCAAGATCAGTTCCATTACTTACCGCTCACCTCCTGAATCGCTTTTTCAAATGATACCCGAATATCGTGGATGGCTTTTTCAGCATCTTCAATATCCATCGCATGAATGTATAAAATCGAACGATCATCGGAAATATCGATGACCAGTGTACCAGGTGTTAATGTAATCATATTGGCCAGTATGGTGATTTCCCAATCTGTTTTTAAATCTGTACGAAAGGCGAAAATACCAGGCTTGATTTTCAGCTTTGGAGATAACACCGTCTTGAGTACACTCAAATTAGCAAGAAGCAGCTCTCTGATAAAAATGATGACGAGCTTGAAAATCGCATAAAGGGCATAGCCGTAAAAACGTTGAGGGAAGAATCGCCGTAGCATAAAAATGGCGATCATCCCTAGTGCAAAGCCTGATACAAAGTCTGCAGCTCTGTATGTATCATTCATAAACATCCATGTAAAGGCGAGGAGAGCGTTTAATAATATTTGAAAGGCCATGTTCATCTACTCCTTCAGCACAGCTTGAATATATTTTTCTGGTGTTGAAAGCATTTCCGCAGCTTGATTGATATAAGGTGCAATGAATTCTGTGCCTAATCCAATCGCAAGCGATAAGATAACAAGCAGTACCCCAGGATACACCATTCCTCTAATGGATGGCTTTCTTCTTCGCATATCCTGTTCCTCTCCCCAAAACGCGAGCATGAAAATCCTCATAACAGAATAAAGGACAAGAAGACTGGACAGTAAAACAAGGATAGAGAACGTCATGTACCCAGCAGAAAACCCACCTTCAACAATTTTCAGCTTGCCAACAAATCCACTTAGCGGAGGAATACCCGCAAGTGATAAAGCCGATATGAAGAACATCCAGCCGAGTAGAGGCTGGGATTGAATCAGCCCACCCATTTTTTTCAGATGATTGGTTCCAGCATACACAAACAGTGCCCCTGCGAGCATAAATAGAGCTCCTTTGATCACCATATCGTGAATGAGATAATAAATGGCGCCTTGAAGTGATGCCGGTGTATTGGCCGCAATCCCAAACAAAATGACACCAACAGCTGTGACAATGTTATAAATCACAATTTTTTGCACATCAGAATAGGCGATAGAGCCAATGACACCGAATATAACCGTTAGAGCGGCTAGCCAGGCCATAATTGTATGTGTAAAACCTGTATCATGTATAAAGATGAGCGTAAAGACTCTGGCAATCGCATATAGCCCGACCTTTGTCAGCAGTGCACCAAACAAAGCTGAAATCGCTGCCGGCGGTGCATGATAAGACCCTGGCAGCCAGAAATAAAGCGGGAAGACCCCAGCTTTTAAGCCAAATACAATCAGGAACAGAATGGCAATCACGGTGATTAACCCTGTTTGCCCAGATTCAGCTATTTTCACACTTAAATCAGCCATGTTCAGTGTGCCTGTGACTGCATATAAACACGCTACGCCAACAATAAATAATGCCGATGAGATAATATTAAACACAATGTATTTCAGTGATTCACGAAGTTGAGGCTTTGAACCACCCAGAACAATGAGCATATAAGATGCCATCAGCAACAATTCAAAGAAGACAAACAGGTTGAAAATATCTCCTGTTAAAAAGGCACCACTGACGCCAGCCAACAAGAATTGGACACCAGAATAATAGAACAGCCGCTCTCTTTCTTTCCCAATCGTTTGAAAGGAAAAAAGAACTGTGACAAGTCCAACAATGGAAGCGGTCAGCACAAGAAGTGCAGCAAACTGATCGGCCACAAGGGCAATGCCAAACGGTGCTTTCCAGCCACCCAAATAAAGGGTTTGTATGCCGTTTGTGAAAATCGTTTGGACCAAATAGACATTACAGATAATGGCTAAAAGAGATGCAAATACACTAAAGCCTCTCGACAGCATGGTGTTTTTATTCATAAAAATCAATAATGTAGCAGCTAGTAATGGTATTAATATAGGCAGGATCACGAGATTATTCATGCTGATCATTTCCTCTCATTTGATCCATGTCATCTGTTCTCAGCTCTTGGAAGGCACGGAAGGCCATCACGAGCAAAAAGGATGTTACACCAAAAGCAATGACAATGGCTGTTAAAATTAATGCTTGTGGCAATGGATCTACATAGGATGTGAGCCCCTCTTTCAAAATAGGAGGTGCTCCCTTTTTTAAACCGCCCATTGTTAATAGAAGCAAATGGACGCCGTGACTTAAAACGGCAGTACCGACGATGACCCGCAGAAGGCTTTTTGAAAGCATTAAATAGGTCGCTGCCATAAAAATGATTCCGACGATAATAGACATTAGAAATTCCATTATTCCTTCTCTCCAATCGTTTGAATAATGGTCATGGTGACACCAACAACAACTAAATACACACCGATATCAAACAGGACTGCTGTCGCCAGTTCTGTTTTCCCTAGAAACGGCAGTTGGAAATAATCAAATGCATGGGATAGGAAAGGTGCTCCGAACAGAAAAGATCCCATGCCTGTTAGGATGGCAACGAGCAAACCGACACCAGCCACATAAATAAAGTCAAATGGTAAAATGCGTCTCACTGTTTTAAGGTCATAGGCTAAAAGCAGAAGGACGACAGCACCAGCACTCATCAAGCCGCCAATGAATCCTCCGCCAGGATTATTATGTCCTGCAAGAAATAGGTGAAGTGAGAAAAGCAAGATGATGAATGCTGTAATTTTAGTAGTGACTTGTAAGAGCATATCATTCGTATCAATCTTTCTCATCGCCGTACGCCTCTCTTCCGTTTTCCTTGTGCTTTTACCTTCAATAATCCATAAATACCGAGTGCCGCAATGGCCAGCACTGTAATCTCAAAGAGTGTATCAAAGCCCCTGAAATCGACAAGAATGACATTGACAATATTGTCTCCGCCAGCCAGTTTGTAGCTGTTTTCAATGAAGTACGTTGAAATCGTGTCAAGAGACTGCTGGCTTGTTGAAGCGAAAGCAAGACAGGTGACAACGACTCCAACACCTAATGAGATGATCAAATTTGTTAATTTAAATCTTCGTGTTTTTTGCTTCAGACTCAGCTTTGGCAAATGATAGAAGCAAAGTAAAAACAGCGCGACAGAAATGGTTTCAATAATAAGCTGTGTCAGCGCAAGGTCAGGTGCTCTGAAAATCACGAAGAATAGTGACAGCGTGTAGCCCATAACACCTAGCGCAATAATAGCTGTTAAGCGTGAACGAGCAAATACAGTCGTGACTGTCGCTGCGACCATCACAAGTGAAAGGATGACTTCGTACGTGCCGATTGATGCAGCGTGCTCAGTTTGAAATGAGAAGGCTTGCTTGTAGAACATCACGCTGCCAAGCACGATAATCATAAACCCAAATACATAGACAAGATAGTCACGAAGGAATCCTGTCATATAGCTGTTTGTTAGGCGGTATGACCCTTTTTCTACACCTATAAGTGAACGATCATACAAAGCGTTAAATGACCATTTTTCCTTAAATATGTTGTACATTGGGCGCCATTTTGACAGCGTTAAATAGCCAATGGTACCGAGCGCAACTACACCAATTGTCATGTAAAGCTCTGGCTGGAATCCATGCCACGCTTCAATTTTTACGGCAAAGCGGCTTCCTGTTTGAATGGCTTCTGGAATGATCGCTTGAATGGCAGGTTCAATGACAGAATAGGCAAGAATATTAGGGAAAAAGAAAAACGTGACCACAAGTGCAGCTAAAATAATTGGCGGGATCAGCATACCAATCGGTGCTTCATGCGGTTTTTTCTCCAATTGATCGACATTCAGACGGCCTCTAAATGTTTTGAAGACGATCATCATACTGTAGATGAACGTAAACACACTAGCGAGCCAAGCGATAGCAGGGAAGACAGCCCCCCATGTTGAAACATCCGTAAAGCTGATGTCAGAAATCCGAATCATACTTGTGAAAAATAGCTCTTTACTTAAAAATCCATTAAAAGGCGGGAGTCCAGCCATCGAGAATGTACCAATTAACGTAATTGTAAAGGTAATTGGCATGATGGTCATTAATCCACCTAATTTGCGAATATCACGTGTACCTGTTTCGTGATCGATAATCCCTGCTGCCATAAAGAGACTTCCTTTAAAAGTCGCGTGGTTAATGAGATGAAAAATAGCAGCAAGAACGGCTGCGCCAAAAAAGGCAGGGTTGTTTTCATGAATGGCAGCTGCGCCTACTCCTAGCATGAGCATAATCATACCGAGTTGACTCACTGTCGAGAAGGCCAGAATGGCTTTCAAATCATTTTGCCGAACGGCGTGGAAAGATCCCCAGAATAGTGTGATAAGTCCGACAATCGAAATGGTCCAAAACCACACCTCTGATATAGCAAAAATCGGACTAAAGCGGGCAACCAGATAAATACCGGCTTTGACCATAGTAGCAGAATGCAGATAACTGCTTACAGGGGTTGGTGCTTCCATAGCATCAGGCAGCCAAATATAAAATGGGAACTGCGCTGATTTCGTGAAGGCCCCTAGTAAAATGAGAACCATCGCAGGGATGAAATAAGGTGATGCCATAATGAGCTGAAGCTGATTGACTGCTTCGCGAATACTGAATGAATCAGTGATCAGGTAAATGAGGATGAAGCCGCCAAGCATAGATAATCCGCCAAACACAGTAATAAGCAGTGATTTGGTTGCTCCGTAACGAGAACGCTCACGCTTATACCAATACCCAATTAAGAGGAAGGAAGAGATACTTGTTAGCTCCCAGAACAAATAAAGTACGACCATGTTATCAGAGAGGACAACACCGAGCATAGCGGTCATAAACATTAATAAATACGTATAGAAAGAGCCAAGCTGTTCTTTTTCCTTTGATAAGTAGAAAATACTGTACAGTACCACAAGTGCACCAATACCTGTGATGAGTAAAGCAAATAACAGGCTGAGACCATCTACATACACAGTGAAATTCATCCCTAGAGAGGGAATCCATTCAGCTTGTGAGAACAACGTTCGTCCATTCGAGGTGATCTGGAGCATTTGGATGAAATAGGTAAATAAAAGAATAGGCAAGATGAGAACAAACCATCCTGTATGTATACGCCTTACGTATTTAAAAAGAAAAGGGACGACAAAGGCAAGTAAAAAAGGTGATAGGATGGCGAAGTGAATAAGCTGCAAGAAAATGAACCTCCTTTGATCAATATAAATTCACGTTCTAAAGAACTGGTAATTAAAATTATAGCGTAAATACAGACATAGTGCATTGGTTTGAACTGATTTACGACAAATTGAATTTGTTTTGAGTTCTTTTGACCACAAAAAATATTTTATCAAAAATGAAACTCGTTGTATATTGTTTTGTATTTCGTACATGCTTTTCTTAAAGGAGCTGATCAAATGAAACGAAAGATCGCCATCAGCTTAAGCATATTCTGCACGATTTTAGGAGGAGCATTCTTGATTGAACGAAATGATCAAAAAAGGTGGCAAGCCGGGAGTGAATGGCCGCTATTTTCTGAACAACTCCTCCATATGACCTATCCGCAGGCGAAACAGTATCCTTTTCAGCCTCGGGAGTATATACGAATTGTATTAGCTGATGAATGAGGATGTATGGGAGAAAAGAAATATAAAAAAAAGCATGTCCCTTATGAAAAGGACATGCTTTTTGTTTCTTTTTTAAGTAAACATTCTGAGTAAGATTGTTGCGCAAATAACAGTTGCTGCTCCGCCAAGACGTGTAGAGACTTGAGCGAAAGGCATAAGGCCCATTCTTCCAGAAGCTGAAAGAATCGCAACGTCACCAGTACCGCCTAATCCACTGTGACAGCCAGTCACAATGGCAGATTCAACTGGATACATGTTCATGAATTTACCAACAAAGTAACCAGAACCAACCATGCCTAGAACAACAGCAATACATACACATACGAAAGGAATCGAAATAACAGTGGCCACATCATCAAGTGGAATGTATAGAATTCCTAAACCAACCATTAGAGGCCATGTAAAGCTTTTCGATACAAACTTGTAGAACTGCTGTGAGCCGTTTTGCAAATGCTGAGGCATCACGTTTAAGTATTTGATTAATGCAGCAAGAACAATCATTAAGATTGGTCCTGGAATATGAACAAAACTTTCTAATAAGCCGCCAAAGATAAAGGTTGTACAAGCAACAAGTACACCTGCACCCATTAAGCTGAAGTCAACTTTAGTATCCATGTCAGGCTGTTCAAAGATTTCATTTGCTTCTTTTGATTTAACAAGTCGTCCATTCCCGTTTAGTTCAGGACGTTTTTCACCAAGCTTTTTCATTGCGCCAGCACAAATGATGGCAATGACGTTCCCAATGACAGCAGCCGGAATTAATTGAGAAATTAATGACTCTGCTGATACACCAAGAATTTGTGAATAAGCAATTGATAATGGCAATATTCCTTCACCGACACCACCGGCAATAATCGGTACAATGATAAAGAAGAACGAATGATGCGGTGTGTAACCAACTAGAAGACCCACTAGAATTCCAGCAGCTACAGCTGTAATTGTACCTGCAACAAGAGGAACAAACATACGAATAAGGCCTTGTACTAAAACAGTTCGTTGCATCCCAAGAATACTACCTACTACAAGAGCAGATATATAGAAGTATAGGAAGTTCGACGTTTTCATCAGAGACGTAACCGCTTCCAACGAGTTTGGATTCAGAACATGAAAAAAGACCAGGAACGATGGTACGAATAAAGAAAGAATCGCCGGTCCACCAATATCTTTTAAGATTGGAATACGTTGTCCTACATCTCCTAGGAAAATCCCCAAAATCATAATAACAGCGAAACCACCAAGCATATTTGCTGGAATTTTATTGAAATAAGCGGCAGTTAAAATAATCGCTGCAAGTACTATATACACAGGTAGATCAATAACACCAATTTTCCAAGAAAGAATTTTTCGGAAAACGCTTTTATTATTGTCAGAATCGTTTGTAATCGATTTCAATTGTTGTGTATTAGCCACATAAACACCCCCAAATGCTATTTGTCTCAATTGTAGAAGATTCTGTGACACTCATCTATTTATTAAACTAAATTAAGTGTAATAAAAGTAAAATAAACGGGGGTTTTGTCGTTTTTATCATACAAAAATCCCCTGAAGATAGTTTGTCCTTCAGGGGATTGAACATACATGGTATTTATTTATCGTTTTCCTTTTAAATAAGGGGTACCAAGTGCTTTTGGTGCGTCTGCTCGTCCAATGAAGCCAGTAAGAGCTAGGATCGTCAGCACATATGGTGCAATGAGCATGTACACGTTCGGGATATCTTGAAACAGCGGAAGCAGAGAGCCAATGATGCTTAAGCTTTGTGCAAATCCAAAGAATAAAGCAGCGCCCATAGCGCCAAATGGGTGCCATTTCCCGAAAACAAGGGCGGCTAACGCAATGAAGCCTTGTCCTGTAATGGTGGCGTGTGAGAAGTCAAGAGCGATGGTCGATGCATACACGGCTCCACCAAGACCGCCAAATAGACCACTAATGAAGACGCCGATATAGCGCATCCGATATACCTTGATTCCCATTGTATCAGCTGCCATTGGATGCTCTCCGACTGCACGAAGTCGTAAGCCAAACGGCATTTTAAATAAAACAAACCAAGCGACAACCGCAAGAACTAATGCGAGAATGGACGTATAATACACATCTTTAAAGAAAATATCACCAATGATTGGAATGTCACTTAAAAGGGGAATATCTCCTTTATAGAAAGGTTCTGTAATTTTATCCGTTTGTGCTTTTCCATAAATCAGTTTGACAACAAACAGCGTAGCACCAAGGGCAAGCATGTTAATCGCAACACCACTGACCGTTTGATCTGCTCTGAACGTAATAGTGGCAACAGCGTGAATGAGTGAGAACACGCCGCCAATGGCCATACCAACAAGTAGACCGAGCCACGGGGTCAAGGCACCAAACGTATCAGCAAACATTAAGTTAAAGATAATACTAGAAAATGCTCCGACGACCATCAAACCTTCAAGACCGATATTGACGACACCTGATCTTTCTGAAAAGACGCCTCCAAGAGCGGTTAAAATAAGTGGTGCAGCATAAACGAGTGTAGCCGGGACGATGATTTCAAGAATTTGCAGAAATCCCACTTATTTTCCCCCCTTTTTCTTCAATTGTTGAATGACAAGACGGATGATATAGCTTGAGGCAACGAAAAGAATAATGATCGCAATCACAATATCAACGACCTCAGTCGGTACGCCAGATTCAAGCGGCATGTTTAAAGCACCGACTTTTAATCCACCAAGCAATAATGCAGCTAAGACGACACCAATAGCTGTATTTCCGCCTAATAAGGCAACAGCGATTCCGTCAAAACCAACGCCAGTGAAGGCATCTTTTATTGATGCATATTCAAAGGTTCCGAGCCCTTCCATCGCACCTGCAAGACCTGCAAAGGCACCAGAAATGAGCATGGAATATATAATGTTTTTTCTCACATTCATTCCAGCATATTGGGATGCGTGCTGATTCATACCAACAGCACGCAATTCAAACCCTTTAGAGGTTTTTTGGATAATGATCCACATAATAACGGCAGATAGGACAGCTACAATGATTCCGTTATGCATGCTTGAAAAATCAGTGATTTTTTCAAAAAAATCAGAGTGTAATGAGGCAGTCGAATTAATATTATCTGTTTTATCTTTATGATCTGTAAGAACATTTGTAATAATAAAATTAGTCACATGAAGTGCAATGTAGTTCATCATAATAGTGACAATCACTTCATGAACATAAAAACGTGCTTTTAAAAACCCAGGAATAAAGCCCCATAATGCACCAGCAGCAGCTGCAGTGATCAGTGCAAGAGGCAGGTGGATATACGCAGGTGCATGGACGGTTGTTCCTATCCATACAGATGCAATCCAGCCAATGAGAAGTTGACCTTCTACCCCGATATTAAAGAGGCCTGTCCGAAATGCAAAGGCAACAGCAAGTCCTGATAAAATATAAGGCGTGACTTGTCGGATGGTTTCTCCCATATAATACGTTTCACCGAATACGCCATTCCAAAGGGCGCTATAACCTTCGATGACACTATAACCGCTTGCCAGCATAATGATGGCCCCAACGAAAAGACCAAGTAAAATGGCTATAAGCGGAATCAGCAGATTTGTTAAGCGATTAGACATTTGCTTCTTTCCCCACTTCCTGTTGCGTACTTCCAGCCATTAACAGACCAAGTTCTTGCTCTGTTGTTTCTTTTGGATCAACAATGGCAATAATGCTGCCTTCGAAAATAACGGCAATCTTATCACTGACATTGATAATTTCATCAAGCTCAAAGGAGATGAGCAGAACGGCTTTGCCTGCATCCCTTTGTTCAATCAGACGCTTATGAACAAACTCAATGGCTCCGACGTCAAGTCCGCGTGTCGGCTGTGCGGCAATTAATAAATCAGGATTTCGGTCCACTTCACGGCCAATAATGGCTTTTTGCTGGTTACCCCCTGATAGCGCACGTGCTTCTGTATATTCACTAGGTGTCCGTACGTCGTATTCAGCAATGATTTGTTTTGCTTTTTGATAAATATTTTTCATATTCATCAAGCCAAACTTCGAATATGGACGCTGATAATACGTTTGTAAGGAAATATTTTCTCCAATTGAAAAATCAAGGACAAGTCCGTGCTTATGACGGTCTTGAGGAATGTGTCCGATACCAGATTCTGTGACCTTACGAGGCGGGAGATTTTGAATGGCTTTCCCGTTTAGCATGATCGTGCCAGATTCGGATTTTTTCAGACCTGTAATGGCTTCAATTAATTCAGATTGACCATTTCCGTCTACACCCGCAATTCCGACAATCTCACCAGCTTTCACTGATAAATTGAGTTGTTTCACGGCTTCAATTCCTCGCGTATCTTTGACAGTGAGATCTTGAATTTGCAAGACTTCTTCAGCAGGGGAGGCTGCTTTTTTGTCTGTTTTAAATGAGACTTCGCGGCCGACCATTAAGCTGGCAAGCTCGTCTTTGTTTGTGTGTTCCACATCAAGTGTACGAATACCTTGCCCTTTTCGGATAATGGTCACGCGATGACAGGCATCCATAATTTCTTTTAGCTTGTGGGTAATTAAAATAATGGATTTGCCTTCATTGATTAAGTTTTTCATAATTTGTATGAGTTCTTTTATTTCTTGAGGTGTTAAGACGGCTGTTGGTTCGTCGAAGATCAAGATGTCAGCGCCGCGGTATAGTGTTTTTAAGATTTCTGCTCGCTGCTGCATACCGACTGAGATGTCAGATACTTTAGCGGCAGGATCTATTTTCAGTCCATAACGGTCAGAAAGTTCCTGCACTTGCTGAATGGCTTGTTCTTTGTCAATCTTTCCAAATTTCTTTGGTTCTTTTCCTAAAATGATGTTTTCAGCCACAGTAAATGTATCAACTAGCATAAAATGCTGATGGACCATTCCAATGCCTAAATCACTTGCATCATTTGGACTTGAGATTGTAACCGGTTTTCCGTGTACCTTGATTTCACCTTTTTCAGGCTGATACAGTCCGAAAAGCACGTTCATAAGCGTTGATTTTCCAGCGCCGTTTTCACCAAGCAGCGCATGAATTTCGCCCTTTTTTAGCTGTAGCGTAATGTTATCATTTGCTACAATGCCAGGGAATTCTTTGCGTATATTCAACATTTCAATGACATAATCCACAGGTTTAACCGCTCCTTTTTTAGGGTGCTGATGAAGATAAAAACTAGCAAAAGAAAAGCTGCAAAACAAGGCTGCAGCTTTTCTTTTACCACCTTTTACGAATAAAGAGGAGGTAAAGGAGAGGCAAGGGGATAAGACGCGCTTATCCCGATGCACAAATTAAGCTTTAAAATCTTTTAGTTCATCACGTGTTGCAGGGATTTTCACTTCACCCTTGATGATTTTTTGTTTCCATTCTTCGATTTTCTTCAATACATCTTTATCAAGATTCTCTTGAGATGGAGAGATGTCAACGCCGCCTTCTTTCAGACCGTACGTGATGACTTCGCCACCAGGGAATTTACCTTCTTTTGCTTTTGTTGTTAAGTCTTGTACCGCTGTGTCTACTTTCTTAATCATAGAAGTAAGAGTGACACTTTGTTTTGTTCCAGGTACTTTACCTTCGTCATACTGGTCTTTATCAACACCAATGACCCAAACATTTCGATTTGGATCTGCCTTTTTTAAATTGGTTGCTTCTGTAAAGACACCCGTTCCAGTACCTCCAGCTGCATGATAAATAATGTCAACGCCAGATTTGTACATACTTTCAGCTGTTGCTTTACCGATGTCTGCTTTATCAAATGCACCAGCATATTTCACTTCAACTTTTGCTTTTGGATTAGCTGCTTCAACGCCTGCACGGAAACCAACTTCGAATTTTCTGATTAATTCAGAATCAACGCCGCCAACAAAACCAATTTTGTTTGATTTTGTAGAAAGAGCCGCTGCAACACCTACAAGGAATGACCCTTCGTTTTCGTTAAATGTAATACTAGCTACGTTCTTCTTATCAACAACTGCATCCACAATTGCAAATTTGGAATCTTTTCGCTGATCAGCTATTTTAGAAATGGCACTCTCCATTTTATAGCCGATACCATAAATCAGGTTAAATTTTTGTCTAACAAGTGTATTTAAATTTGTTGGATAATCTGCATCCGTTTTGGATTGTAAGTAATCAAAGCCGTTTTTACCTTTTGTTAAATTGTTGTCTTTCCCAAATGCTTGTAAACCTTCCCAAGCAGATTGGTTAAACGATTTGTCATCGACACCACCGACATCAGTTACCATTGCAACAGTGAATTGATCTTTATCTTTTTTGTTTTCACCGCTGTTTGAGCCAGAGTTGCCGCATGCTCCAAGGATGGTTCCTGCTGCTACGACTAAGGACAATGCAAGTCCAATTTTGCGCTTCTTCAAAACATAACCCCCTATAAAATTTAAAAGTTTCAGAAAAGTCTCGCGAAAAAAGACCGACTCTTGCCTTCCCCTATCCTTGTGAAAAGGGTATTTTATCCTGCATTCTTTTAAAATTGATGGAAACAGGAGAGAAGATGTAAGACATCAGACTTATATCTCGTTGAACTAATCAATCATAATTTATCATTTCCCATCGAATAAATAAATAGAAATTTGTTTTATTTTTAAAAAAATGTTAAAAGGCTAAATTCGATGTCTTTTTATGTGCTGAAATATGATATAATGCCGCTTTTATGATGTGCTCTACTACAGTGGAACCACTGATATCAAGGGGTTTGTGACATCGTATGCCATAAAAAAACATCTGGCCTTTGTGAAAGGTCAGATGTGTCAAATTAAAGATATTGCTGAATCAAATTCATGTTGCTTGTATTCAGTTTATATTGGAAAACAGGGCGGCCGATTGTCCCGTATGCCATCTCCACATCAACCACTTCGATATCCTCAAGAAATTTCAAATATTTTCTAATCGAAACTTGGGAGATTTCAGTATGATTGGCTAGGTCTTCGGTCGTGAAAGCCTGCTGACCGAATGATTGGATGCTTGTCCAGATGAGTTTGAGTGTGCTCTTCGTCAGGCCTTTTGGCAGCAGGACTTTTTCCGCCTCTGCTTTTTTATGAAAAAGCTTCGCGTCTAAATCATTTTGAGAGATGCTGTTCATCGTTTGGTATAGGGCATGTTTTCTTTTATATTCTGCCAGTGCTGATTGGAAGCGTTCAAACTCAAAAGGTTTGATTAAATAGTCGACAGCTCCGTTTCGCATCGTTTGCTGTACGACATCCACTTCATTTGCAGCTGAAATGACGATGACGTCAACGGAATGATTTTGCTGACGAATTTCTGATAATAGGGCGAGCCCATTTTGTCCAGGCATATAAATATCAAGCAATACAAGGTGAATGATTTCTGATTTTAAGATGTCTAGTGCCTTCTGAAATGAGGTGGCAATCCCTTTTAATTCAAATCCTTCTATTTGGGTCAAGTAGCGTTTATTCAGCTCCCCGACCATTGGGTCATCTTCTACGATCAACACATTAATCATGTGAATCCTCCTTTTGTTTATATGGAATACGGAGACTAAAGGTCGTTCCTTCTCCTTTTTCGCTAGTGACGATCATATGTCCGTTCAGTTTTTTGATGCTTTGGTCAACAAAATAAAGGCCAAATCCTCTGTCTTCTCCTTTTGTTGAAAAGCCTTGATCAAACATAATGTCCTGTTCTTCTTTTGTCAGACCGACCCCTGTGTCTGTAATTTCAATATGAAGCTGCTCTTGGACATATCTGAATGAGATGGAGATATTTTTGTTCTCTGTATGGGAAACGGCATCGAGTGCGTTATTTAACAGATTACCGATGACCGTAATAAGGTCATGCGTGACTGCTGGGTCCTCCGAGTTTGGTACCTGTGTACTGCAATTGACTTCTAAAGCTGCGCCTTGTTCTCTGATGTAGCTTTGTTTTCCTAGTAAAAACCCGGCTAAGACTGAGTTTTTCACATGGTTGATGATTTCATTTGTTTCTGTCTGCTGATAAATCGCAATATCTTTAATATAGGTGCCAAGGTCATCATAGTTCTTTAGCTGTACCAATCCTAAAATGACATGAAGCTTGTTCATAAATTCGTGTGACTGGGCACGAAGTGCATTGGCATACATCTTCACCCCGCTCAGCTGCTCAGCCAGGTGTTTGACTTCTGTTTTGTCACGGAAGGTTGCGATCGCTCCGACAATTTCCCCTTTTACCGTAATCGGCACCTCATTAAAGACAAGCTCCAGTCCGTTCATTCTGACATCGCGATCAAGCAGCGGTTTCCGTGTTTCGATTACTTGCTTTAAGCCGCTTGAAGGAAGAAGGGCCTGTACATCTTGTTCTCTAGGGTCAACCATAATGCCCATATTATGAAAAAGACGTTTAGCTTCTGCATTTGCCAGCTTTATTTTACCGTGCTGATCGACGGCAAGAATGCCTTCTTTTGTTGATTCTAGCATAGCGCTTCGTTCTTTTAATAATGTGGCAATTTCATCTGGCTCTAGTCCAAACATAATCTTCTTTACTTTACGTGCCACAATGAGTGCACCGATAATGCCAGATAAAAGGCTTAGCGATGTGACAAAGTAGAGCGGGAGCAGGCTTTGATGAATAATTAAATCAATTTCCTTTAATGTAATACCAACTGCCACAGCCCCGAGCTGCTTGCCATCTTGGTTATAAACAGGAACAAAGGCACGCATGGACTTGCCAAGTGTTCCAGATGCGGTACTAATATGTTCTTTACCCTGTAATGCCGGTTTTTCATCACCGCCAGCAAACCGCTTCCCAATCTTTTGCGGATTCGGATGTGTTTTGCGGATACCGTTCATATCCATGACGACAACGAATTCGGTTTTGGTAATACGCTGAACACTTGTTGTATATTTTCGCAGTGCTGTATATGATTGATCTTTTTCCAATGATTTTGCTGTGATCGGAGCCTCTGCGACCATTTTGGCAGTGGAGAGGGCGATATCACGTTCCTGCTGATGAATATTCTTGGCTGTTTCTGACCAGATCGTAAAGAATGTGATACAGAGGGAGATCAGGACAACAATACAGACAAAGATCGTCAGCCGTGTTTGCAGTCTTAAAGTTTTTTTCACGAGTATACCCCTAACGCGCAATTTTTTCGTAATAGTAATACTTTAACGGGAAAATGTAAGTTTGTGAAGGAATGTACGTGCAAAATCACAAATTTGATTTAGATTCCAGTTTACTTGGAAAGCATCTTGTCAATCCGTTTTAAGTGAGCCATAATAAAAATGAGCTTATGAGAAAGGATCTATTTATGAAAAATACATATTTGACTGGATATTTTCCGCTGATTTCAATTTTGCTATTCAGCTCTGCCTTTTCTATTTTTACAGTAGGTATCACGACTGACTTCTTGACCCAAGCAGGAATTTTAAAAGGAATGCTGGAATTTTTCTCTGAACAGGGCATTCGTCTTGCTTTATTTGCCGCATTTGCACTTGTTTATTTTATGATTTTATCTGCTTTAAAACTCATTGCAGATACGGTGTTAGAGTTGGCGCTGCTCTTTTTTGCAAAGGACCCTGAAGGGGAGAACTTAAAGAAAATTCGGATTGCATCGGTTGTCTATTTGTTTGCCAGCTTACTTGCATTTCTATTGACGCAGCAGCTCATTTTGCTTGTTGGACTTTTTGTTTTAGCAAGTCTCGTCTATTTTATCTGGGTTGTGGTACGCATTTATCAATCACTTTCTATGCTGAATTTAATTGGGTTTATGATGTTTAATCTGCTGTTTTGGGCCACATTTTTGATCGGCATTTTGTACTTATTTATTAAGCTTTATAACAGTGTGATGGCGAGTCTGCCAGCTTAATCAGACGAAAGAAAGCATCCTCCGATGATGGAGGATGCTTTTTTTATGGAAGAAACCGCTTCTGAATATCAGGTGTAGGCATCATGCAGGATGTTTTTTGACCAAACCATTTGTAGCGATTCTTTGCAATGAGTTGATAAAACCAGTCACGGATTGGACGAGGGATCGCGAGGAGTAAATAGCTCCATCTGTATATCCCTTTTAAATGCCGCGCTGCTTTTAAGATGCCTGTTGACTTCATATAAAGGGTCCCATTTTCAATATAAATGAATGAATTGAACTCATCTAAAGGCAAGCCGTTTTCTTTTAAAACACGCTGCCCTGTATCTGATTGTAAAGAAGCAAACATCATCCGCTCATTCGGATCGCGCTTGATGATAAACTGAACAGCACCACTGCACACGTTGCAGACACCGTCAAATAAAATGAAGTGAGAGGGTTGTGTTGAATGCATCGCAATCAAACCTCCTGTTTATCTAGCGTATTGCATAGTTTGTTTCCAAATACGTAAGTGCGGGCTTGAACTATAAATAGATTCAACGGTTCCTCTATCTCTTCCTACCCATACACCCATTGTGTATTGATCTGTCAGGCCAACAAACCAAATGTCTTTGTAGTCATTGGATGTCCCTGTTTTTCCCCCAATATAAGGAGAATTGAAATTCGCCTTTTTCCCTGTTCCACTTTTCACAACAGAGGCAAGCAGCTTGCGCATTGTTTCATTTGTACGCTGAGAATAGATTTGCTTCGGCGACTCTTTCCACTTGTAAAGGGTTTTGCCGTTTAAGTCTGTGACCTTTGTAATGGAGTGATTTCGCGTATAGGCACCTTGATTGCCAAACACGGTATATGCATCGGTTATTTCTAGCGGCGAGAAGCCTTTTGTAAATCCTCCAAGTGCAGAAGGGAGACGGTAATCATCTGCGACAATATGTTCGAATGAAAACTTTTCTAAATAGCTGAAGCCTTTTTTGACACCGACTGTATCAAGCATACGAATCGCTGGTGTATTGTAAGAGTTCTTAAAGGCTGTTTCAAGTGTTACAGTTCCATACGTTTTATGATTATAGTTTTGCGGGCAATATCCGCTACTGCAAAACTTGCCGGCACTGATTTTGCTTGATGCCGTGGCACCGGTTTGATCAATATAAGGGCCATAATCTAACAGCGGCTTAATGGCGGAACCTGGTTGTCTTTGCGCTTGATAGGCGTAGTTGAAATCAAATTTTTTATAATTCTTCCCGCCAGCAAGTGCGACGATTTGATGGGTTTGGTGGTTAATGACTGCTGAACCGCCTTCCACACCTTGATAAGGCAATTGTGCATTGAGCTGATAAACCGCTCTTTGTTGTAAGGAAGGGTCTAGTGCTGTATAAATCTTCACACCATCTTGAAGCAATGCACTAACCTTTTCTGATAATTCTTTTTGAATTGCCTTTTTTGCGCCAGGTGTTTTGGCTTTTTTCAATCGTTTTGTAAAGCCTTCCTGATCAGACACCAGATCGGTAAATTCTTCATTGGCGTATGTCACATAGTCAGGGTAAAGATTTTTCTTTTCACTTAAGGACAAGCTGATTTTTTCTTTCACTGCTTTTTTGTATTGCTTCTTAGTAATGACACCATCTTTTTCTAAAATACCAAGCAGCCGTTCCTGGCGTTTTTTTGTATGTTTGAATTGTTTCAATGGGTCATACAGCGTAGGGTTGTTAGGAATCGCAGAAATAAATGCCATCTGTGCAAGCGTCAAAGAACTAAGCGGCTTATCAAAATAGTAATTAGCCGCAGAACCGACACCGTAAACCCCGTTACTGAAATAAATCGTATTTAAATAGCTTTCGAGAATTTCCTCTTTTGTAAATTTTCGCTCGAGCTCATAGGAATAGAGCAGTTCTGTAAACTTTCGGCTGAATGAACGTTCATGACTTAAATATAAATTACGGGATAACTGTTGTGTGATGGTGCTAGCGCCTTGGCTAATGCCATGGTTTTTCACATTTGCGGCAAGGGCACGAATCACGCCCATAAAGTCAATGCCTTTATGGTCATAAAAGTTGCGGTCCTCTGATCGGAGGAACAGCTCCTTGACGGAATCAGGAATTTTATCGTACTTCACGAAAACACGGTTCTCATCGTTTGATACGATCTCAGAGATAAGAGAACCATCTCGATCATACATATAACTGTTTTGGGAAAAGTCTACCTTTTCCAGCTTGATTTTTTGATCAAGCACTTCGTTAACAGGTTTTACACTTGCGGCTTCTTCCTTTGATAGATAAAAAGTCAGAACAAATAATGGAATGAGGGCAACAAGTAATAACCATCCAATGATTGCACGAAACATGAGGTCACTCACTTTCTTCGGATTTCTAGCCATATCGTACCATTCTTTTGCGATTACGAGAAGGTTATTTTTAGAAAAGAATAGACGTGAAGTCTAGTAAACAAGGCATTTAGACAGAAAGAAAAGAGTATCTGATGATGGATCAGACACTCCTCTCTTTTGACTTTGATTGTGAGCGGACCGCCCATAAAAATAATGCCCCGAAAAGGAAAATGCCGGCGGTGACATAAAAGACAGCTGGAATTCCGTAATGACTCGCCACAATGCCACCTATGACGGGTCCGACGACATTTCCAAGAAAGCGGAAGCTGACATTGTAACCAAGCACTTCCCCTTGCATAGAGGCAGGCGCTTTGATGCGAATATAGGCCGTCGTACAAGGAATGATGCCGCCTAGTGCCATCCCGTATAAGAAACGGAAGATCACTAACATCCCGTAGGAATCCGCCATCGCTTGCGGGATGAATAAAATGGAGGAGAGGATGAGAAGGGCTAGCAGCACCTTATCGTGACCAATTCGATCTCCAAGGTCTCCCCATTTCCGTGTAAACAGCAAATTGCCAAGCCCCGTTGCAGAAAACGCCAGTCCTGCATAAAAGGCAAGGTTGACTGGGCCGTGTAAATCATGAATGTACAAGGCTAAAAGCGGCTGAATACTAAAGTTCCCGACTTGCGTAATAAATGTGAGCAGCATGGTGACGACAAGTAAAGGCTGTTTGAAAATATGGACAAGGACATCCTTCCGTGAGTAAGAAACCCGTTTTGCTTCTTTTGAACGGATCGGCTGTTCTTTCACACCGAAGATAATGACAATCGCTGACACATATATGACAGCAGCTGTTAAGAAAAATGTATAAATGAATCCGACACTGTCTGCCATAAATCCACCCATTAATGGACCGAATAACCCTCCGGCGACATTACTCATCTGCATCGTACCAAGGGTCTTACCGGCTGTTGCCTTTTCGGTCTGTGCAGAAATCAGTGCCATCGAAGTCGAAATAAAGCCTGTCACAAGCCCCATGAAAAGCCTTAACGCAAATAGTTGATAAACGGTTTGAACAAGCCCCATTAATAAAATGCTTGTTGCAATCCCAATGCCGTTAATGAGCAAAATCTTTTTATAGCCATGCCGGTCACCAATCCGTCCCCAAATTGGAGAAATGAGAAAGGCTGTTAAAAACGTAACCCCAAAGACATAGCCGCTCCATCTTTGAACAAATTCATTCGAATAACTGCTATCAAGAGACTCTATGTAAAGTGATAAAAAAGGGACGATCATTGTAATGCTGGCAGATACAAAAAAGTTCACAAACCACATGATGTACAAGTTTTTCTTCCTGTTTGTGATAAAGACCACCTTCTTTATTTATTTCGTGTTCCTTAATAATTATAAAGGAAAATAAACGATCTTTCATCTGATGAATAGGTTGGGCATAGTGAATCTGCATTATTTTCACGAAAATGAAGTGATTTCAAAGTCCGTCTTAATATAATAGTAGCAGGATGGAAAACAGACGAGAAAGTGGGGTGAGACTGATGGAACAGAAGACGCTGCTTGTGGTCGATTTTGAATTTACGATGCCTGATGGGAAATATCATCCGCAAAATTTTTTCCCGGAAATCATTGAGGCCGGTGTCGTCAAAGCATCAAATGAAACGATCATAGACACATTCTCAAGCTATGTCAAACCGAAAAAGTTCCCGAAGCTGACAAAGCGCTGTAAATCGTTCCTTGGCATTACGCAGCAGGATGTAGAAAGCGGGATTTCTTTTGAGGCGTTTATCGAGAAGCTCGTGTCACTCGATGGGGGAGAAGACTGTGAGATTATCACATGGGGAAATATGGACATGAAGGTACTGAAGCAAAACTGTATGCTCAATCATATTGGTTTTCCTTTTAAGGGGAATCAAAGGGATCTGGCTTTTGAATATAAAACCTTTTTTGGGGATAGAACACTCACAGGACTTCGGAAAGCAGCTAAGGAGTACGGCAGTGAAGGAGCTGGTAAGCATCATAAAGCACTCGATGATGCCATGACCACTTATCAGCTGTTCACCCTTTTTGAAAAAGATCGATCCTATGTGGAAAATCCGCAAACAACCAAAATTGGTGAACTCATTGACTTCTCTCACTTTTTTGATTCGGCAGATTAGCGGGCGTCTTCTGGAAAATAATCTTTTTCAAGAGAAGAGAGGCACGCTCTTGATTTTTCAGCCCACTTGGAATCATCCGCACTGAGCCCTTTTTTCAATTTGTCTACGGCATCTTTCAGCGATACTTGATAATTAGGTATGTCGCCATCATAAGGCTTGACCATATGATGAGGGATATTCGTCTGTTCCCTAAAGGCCAAAGCCCGTCTTTCCTGAAAAAAAGGTACGTCCGCTTCTTTTGGATGATGCAGGTCACCTTGAGTGGGGTGTGTTAAAACCGCTTTTACTTGAACGAGATAAGTAGATGGTTTAATGGCTGTCACTTCCCCAATGTAAACACCTGTTTTGTAAAAACCTTTCACGATTTGTCCAATCTGAATGTCTGTCATATGAAATTCCTCCATTTCCTTCGTTCGCATAAGAAGGTATTTCCTTTCTTTTAGCCAATATAGTGAAGTAAACGAGCAAAAGGGGGAAGAGCGAATCATGTCGTTCATCATATTCTTTCTACTGTATTTTCCTGAAGATAAAAGGGAGTATATCCCTGCGGCAATCACGACGGTGCTTTTCTTTGCTGCTGCATTTATTTGCTTTCGTCTGATCGTTCGTGCTTCTAAGAAGCAGGAGCAGATCGATGAAAAAAGGACAAAAAAAATGGATTGATCATTTTCTTCTTGTATCTTCAGGAAACTTCACGGTGACTGTTGTACCAGACTGCAATGAGCTTTTGAAACGAATGGTTCCATGATGATTTTCAATGATGGAAAATGTTACTGTCAGCCCAAGCCCTGTTCCTTTATTTTTCAATGTGTAATAGGGTTCACCAAGCTTTTTCATTTGGCTTTCTGACATGCCTACACCGTTATCAACGAAATAAAGGCAGATTCGATGATTTTCTTTTGAAGCAAACAGTTCGATTTTACCTTCGTGTTCGGGCGCTGCTTCAATTGCATTTTTGATTAAATTAATCATGACTTGTTTGATTTTCGTTTCATCACCTTGGATGTATAAGTCTGGTTCAATCGATTGATGAATCGTGACCGACTTAAAATTCGCATAGGATGTCATCAGCGATGCACACTCTTCAAGTAATTTAGATAAATTGAGAGACTCAATTTGATAATAATTTTGTTTCGCAATATCAAGATAGCTCGTAATAATATCCTGCGCACGGTCAAGTTCAGATAAAACGAGATTTTTATAATCTTTATTGGTTGACGGCTCTTTCGTATTGTCACTTGAAAAGAGCAGTTGGATAAATCCTCTCACCACCGTCAGTGGATTGCGAACTTCATGGGCGACACTTGCTGCAAGTTCACTCACAATCGTCAGTTTCTCTGATTGGACAAGCTGTGTTCTCATTTGCGCATTCTCTTTCACAAACTCAATGGAATAAATACTCAGCACAAGAAAGAATATGTAGTAAAGAGTTGAGAAAAATAATTCGAGCAGCTTTTGCTGCATAATGAATGCAGGGCTGTACTCTATTAAGCTGACCACAAGCAGTCCAATGTAAATAAACATCCCTTTTGATAACGCAATCAGGACTCCGTATAACAGCTTTCTCTGCTTAGAATATTGGCGCCATTTCCGGTAAAGCAGGAAAGGAATGAAAAAGTAAATCGGTACAACAATCAATCCAACCCATAAAAAAGAGCCATACATCACGAACTTTACGGTTGAACTAACCAAGATAGCGACGATTCCGGCGGTATATCCCCCGTATAAAATAGCCAGTACAAGGGGAATCGATTGAAGCCCAGTCTGCAAATCTAAAATCGAACCAACTGGATACATAATACATAGTGCTGATGAAATGGATGCAAATATGGTGATGAGCAGTTTATTCGTTTTAGGGAAATGAGCAGGGGTCCGGCTTAGCCATAGTGCATGATATAAAAAGATTGGAAATAGAATAAAAGATACATGGAGCAGAAAATCCTTGAACATTTCCATTTAAATGCTCTCCTCGTAAATAATTGTAATTCCTCTCATTATATCATTTCATGTACAAAGTAGATATGATAATAGGAGGGTTTTTTTCTTTAAAAAGAACACCCGCTAGGATGTTCTTTTGATAGAAATGGTTTTATTCGGATGATAGAGTGAATGCTTGATGAAGGCGCTTCAGACCTTCTTTCACTGTTCCGGCAGGACAGCCTAGATTCATTCGAATAAAGCCGTCTCCTTCGTGCCCATATACGTTTCCGAGCTCTAGTATGACCTTGCCCTTTTTCAGCAGATTACGTTTCAATTCTGCTTGAGTGAGCTCATAATCACGAATATCCAGCCATAATAGATAAGAAGCATCTGGTTTCATATAACGCATGCTCGGCAGATATTCATCAATATAATCCATTGCGATCTTCATATTATTTTCGAGATAAAGAACAAGTGAATCAAGCCACTCATCTCCGTGGCGATAGGCCGCCTCCATGGCAGGAATCGCAAAGGCATTCAGTTTAGACAATCCATTTCTTTGCAATTCATTGGTGAAAAGGGTTCTTTTTTCTTCATCAGAAATGATAATGGCAGATGCCTGAAGACCAGCTAAATTAAATGTTTTACTCGGTGCAATACACGTTACCGTGATGTTAGCTATCTCATCAGAAAGGCTGGCAAAAGGCACATGCGGCTGTCCGTAAAGCATCAGATCGGAATGAATTTCATCTGACACGACGGTGACACCGTACTGTACACATAGATCTCCTACACGCTTTAATTCCTCTTTTGACCAAGCTCTCCCTGAAGGATTATGCGGATGACAAAGAAACATCAGCTTTGCTTCTGGTCTGCTTAATTTTTTCTCTAAATCATCAAAATCCATCATGTAACGGTTGTTTTCTATTTTTAAAGGATTGGTTGAGACGATACGTCCATTTCTTTCAATCATTTGGTAGAAGGGCGTATACACCGGTGACTGAATGACCACTTCATCATTCGGAGCTGTAAAGGCTTGTACCGCAAAACTAAGTGCTGTCACGATACCTGGTGTGAAGGTGACGGCATCTGTTTGTATCGTCCAACTGTGTCTTCTTTTGAGCCAGTCAGCTACTGCTTGCTGCGTTTCCTGATCCTGAAATGCATAGCCGAATACACCGTGATCTAATCGTTCTTTTAAAGCATCAAGCACGACTTGGGGCGCTTTAAAATCCATATCTGCGACCCACATTGGCAGCGCATCTGTTGTCAGGAACAAAGACTCTGCTTGATCCCATTTGACTGATTTTGAACCTTTACGTATGATCTGTTCGTCGAAATTCATGAAACCCACCTCTAGCCGTTTTTCAACCACTCTTGGTTGTGCTAAAATAAACATCACAAAATTTATTATAAGCGGTGATCCCCATGAAAGATAGTCAAGTTGTGGAAGAGATGATTCAAATCATTAAGGCATGGGACCCTTTTCAGTATGGAGAGGACTTTTACGAAACGGAGCCTGCTGACGTCATCAGTGCCTTATACGACGCAGAAGACCCGTTATCTTTCGCGAAAGACATTCAAGCCATTTACCATCACTCATTTGATCAGCTTCTTCCGATGGAAAGCTGCCAGCATATCGCAAATCAGCTTTTTGTCATAAGAGAAGGTAGCTCCTGCTCGTTTTAAGACAGGCTGAAATGACCAATTTGATCAGACACAAAGACCGGATTTTCCTCAGGGATGAGGTGCCCGGTTTTTTTTAATGCGTGAAAGGTTGAATGCGGCAGATCCTTGTGCAGTCTTTCGCCAATTTGAATAGGAACGATCCGGTCTTCCTCCCCCCAAATCAGCAGGACAGGTGTCTCCATTTTCTTTAAGACATCTGACGCTAAATCTCCTTCCCTGTGCCGAATCAAACGAAAAATACCTCTAAAAATTTGGTCATCTGAAAAAGGCTTTAAATATCCGTCCACCATCTCTTGATCAATAATCGAATGATCATGCACAACAGCGGTTAAATTTTTCATAATACCTTGCTTGAACAACTTTCTTTTTAAATAGAGATAAAAATAAGGAATATATGTGCTGTAAACTAGCGACTTTTTGGACTTATTCATATACCCTGAACTGCATAAAAGAACGGCTTTTTCAAATAGGTCGGGACGCTCAGAGGCAGCATATAAAGCAATTTGTCCCCCCATGGAATGCCCCACGAGGATCGCATGCTGAATCTGCAAATAACCAGCTAGTTCAATGATGATTTTTGCCATGTTGCGATAGCTGTAAATGAACGTATTTGATTTTTCGGACTGCCCGAATGGAGGCAGATCAATCGCAATTAAATTGAAGTCTTGTTTCAGAAGCGGGATGAGCTTTCGATAGCTGAAGGTAGATGAGAAAAGGCCGTGAATCAAAATCAATGTCTTCTTACCTTCATTTGGATAGTGTTCGTAATAGATATCTAAACCGAATTTACTTTTCATATAGGATGGCTGTACAATGTCCACACTCATCAACTCCGATATTTGATACTCACTCTCTGTTAGGTGACTGTATTGTACCCTAAAAAGTGGATTTTAAGCTACGATTAGAATCTTTTCCCTGCTTAGCATAATGGGAAAAACGTGCTATAATGTTCAGAAGATTTTTTAAAACTAGCTTTTTACAATCAGAGGTGTGAAATCGATGAAACTAACCGAAAAAGAAACTGAAATATTAGAGATTTTAGATGAAAACAGCCGCGCCGATTTAAATACAATTGCAAAAATGGCAGGTGTGACATCAGAAGAAGCAGAAGCCATTATTCAAAAGCTGGAAGATCAAAAAGTCATTATTGATTATTCGACTATGATTGACTGGCGAAAAGTAGACGGACACGAAGGCGTTACAGCGATGATTGATGTGAAAGTGACCCCAAAAAGAGGCGTCGGTTTTGATGAAATTGCTGAACGCATTTACAGGTTCCAAGAAGTGGAGTCCGTGTATTTAATGTCAGGCGTGTATGATTTATCTGTTGTGATCAGAGGAAGATCCATGTCTGATATCGCCCGCTTCGTATCTGAAAAATTATCGACACTTGATTCTGTTGTTTCAACCACTACCCACTTTATTTTGAAAAGATATAAGCATGATGGGAAAGTCTTTGAAACAGGGGACGATGACAAAAGAATCGTGGTGTCTCCTTAAATGAAAAAGTCTTATTTATCTGAAACGGTACAAAGCATTCAGCCGTCAGGTATTCGGAAATTCTTTGATTTGGCAGCCACAATGGAAGGGGTTATTTCCCTCGGGGTCGGCGAACCGGATTTCGTGACAGCTTGGAATGTGAGAGAAGCCAGTATTATGTCTTTAGAGCAAGGACTGACCTCTTATACAGCAAATGCTGGGTTGCTCTCTTTGCGAAAAGAATTGAGCCATTATTTATATAAGCGGTTTCACATTGAGTACAGTCCTGAAGAAGAACTCATTATTACCGTTGGCGGCAGCCAGGCGCTTGATTTGGCCTTTCGCGCCATTTTAAACAACGGGGACGAAGTAATCATCCCAGAGCCTTGTTTCGTCGCATATGGGGCTCTTACGACACTTGCGGGCGGTGTACCGGTTTATTTAAGTACATCGGCTGAAAAAGATTTTAAAGCCGATTCTGCTGATCTTCGTACGAAGCTGACGCCGAAAACAAAAGCCATCTTGCTATGCTCTCCATCAAACCCAACAGGGTCTGTTTACTCGAAAGAAGAGCTTGAAGATATTGCTCAGTTTGCAAAGGAGCATGATCTTTTAATCATCACAGATGAGATTTATGCAGAGCTGACGTACGATGAAGCTTTTACGAGTGTGGCGGCGATTCAAGATATGAAGGAAAGAACGATTTTGATTTCAGGTTTTTCAAAAGGATTCGCTATGACGGGCTGGCGCTTAGGCTATGTGGCAGCACCGCCAGTCCTCCGTGATGCCATGCTGAAAATACATCAATATTCTATGATGTGTGCACCAGCTATGGCACAATATGCCGCAGAAGAAGCATTAAAAAATGGACTTGAAGATGTGGAGAAAATGAAGAAAAGCTACAGAAGGCGCCGTAATTTGTTTGTCGGCTCTCTCAATGAACTTGGACTCACTTGCCACCAGCCAAACGGAGCGTTTTACGCTTTCCCGTCCATTAAAAGCACAGGCATGACTTCAGAACAATTTGCTGAGGAGCTGCTGCTTAGCGAGAAAGTAGCGGTTGTCCCTGGAAATGTATTCGGTCCAAGTGGTGAAGGACATATTCGTTGTTCATATGCGTCGTCACTCGATCACTTGCAGGAATCACTTTCAAGAATCCAGCGTTTTTTACAGAATAGACAAGTGAAAGAAGAAGCACCTGCTATCTTAAAATAAAAAAAGGCATCAATCCATCTGGACTCATGCCTCTCAAATTAGGGGGGAATACTAGAAAGCATTCTTGTTTTCAGGTATTCCCCCTTTTGAACTGATCTAAACCCAATTAAAAAATATTTTGCGTAAAAGACCGTTCTGTGATATAGTTTTTAATTGCGTATAAACGAATATTAAAACATTTATTTAGGAGTTGTTATCATGGCGACAAAGTTTGAAGTAGGCAGTGTTTACACTGGTAAAGTAACAGGATTACAAGCGTATGGTGCGTTTGTTGCATTAGATGAAGAAACTCAAGGACTTGTGCATATTTCTGAAGTAACACATGGCTTTGTAAAAGACATCAACGAGCACCTTTCAATTGGTGACGAAGTACAAGTAAAAGTTCTTTCTGTTGATGAAAATGCTGGTAAAATCAGCCTTTCTATCCGTGCGACACAAGATGCACCAGAAAGAAAAGAAAGCAAACCAAAGAAACAAAGACCACAGCAAGTGAAAGAAGAAGCTGCTGCACCACAAGGTTTCAATACACTGAAAGATAAACTTGAAGAGTGGATTGAGCAATCTAACCGTAAAGACCTTATCAAGAAATAAAAAAAGCACCGCTTCAAACGGTGCCTTAGGCTGCCTCATAGGCAGTCTTTTTTTATGTCTTTTTCATTAGCGGACCTCTGGATTTGGCTCGTCACGGCGGACAGCTTCTTCACTAGGTTTGAACAACAGACCAAGATTGACAAGGCCTGCAATTCCAACAAGACCATAAATAATACGTGATAATGCAGCACCTTGACCGCCAAAGATCGCTGCTACTAAGTCAAATTGAAAAAAGCCGATTAGTCCCCAGTTAATAGCACCGATAATCGTGAGCACGAGGGCAATACGCTGAATAGCACTCATCGTGATTCCTCCTTTCGCTACAGTATCAATACATTTATATTTTGCAGATTTTTAGCCAAACTATGCGTAAGAAAATGGATGAAAGCAAATTACTTTACTTTTGGAATGAAAGAGGCGCATAATGTAGCGCGAGGAGGAGATCACATGGATCGATTTACTTATTGGAACCCAACGAAATTAATCTTTGGAAAGGGAGAAGTATCAGCCCTTTCAGATGAACTAAAACACTACGGAAAAAACGTATTGCTTGTATATGGTGGAGGCAGCATTAAACGAAATGGCCTTTATGACCAAGTTGTCAGCATTTTAAAAGAATCAGGAGCTGCAATCACTGAGCTTGCTGGTGTTGAGCCAAACCCGCGCTTAACAACAGTTAGAAAAGGGGTTGAGCTTTGCAAAGAGAACCAAATTGATTTTATTTTGGCAGTCGGCGGCGGTAGTGTCATTGACGCAACCAAAGCGATTGCAGCTGGTGCGAAATACGATGGAGATGCTTGGGATATCGTCACTCGTAAGCATGTCCCAATGGAAGCCATCCCATTTGGTACAGTATTAACACTTGCCGCGACAGGTTCTGAAATGAACTCTGGCTCAGTCATCACAAACTGGGAAACAAATGAGAAATACGGATGGGGCAGTCCAGCTGTCTTCCCTAAATTCTCTATTCTTGACCCAGTCAATACATTTACTGTGCCAAAAAACCATACGATTTATGGCATGGTCGACATGATGTCTCACGTGTTTGAACAATATTTCCATCACACGGAGAATACACCTTACCAAGATCGTATGTGTGAAGGACTTCTTCGTACGGTCATTGAAACAGCACCAAAGCTGATCAATGATTTGGAAAACTATGAGCTTCGTGAAACGATTTTATTCACAGGCACCATTGCACTGAATGGAATGCTTTCAATGGGCGCACGCGGAGACTGGGCATCTCACAATATTGAGCATGCGGTATCCGCGGTGTATGACATCCCTCATGCAGGCGGACTTGCGATCTTGTTCCCGAACTGGATGAAACATGTCATTCAAGAAAACCCAGGTCGCTTCAAACAATTAGCAGTGCGTGTATTCGATGTAGACCCTGCGGGCAAAACAGACGAAGAAGTTGGCTTAGAAGGAATCGAAAAACTTTCTGCTTTCTGGACAAGTTTAGGAGCACCAAACCGTTTAGCTGACTATGACATCAACGATGAGAAAATTGATCTGATTGCAGACCGTGCAATGGCACGTGGTGAATTTGGCCAATTTAAAAAGCTGAACAAGGAAGATGTTCTAGCTATTCTAAACGCTTCTTTATAATCGAACATGGAAAAGATAGCTGCTTTTAAGCAGTTATCTTTTTTGAGTTCTGCATGTACATATGTTACAGTAGTCTTTCATGTTTTTGGATATATATGTTTTAAGGAGATGTAGAACAGATGGAGAACTTTATTTACTATAATCCAACGAAATTAATGTTTGGAAAAGGACAACTAGACGGACTAAAAAGCGAACTCGCTCGTTATGGAAAGCGAGTGCTTCTTGTATATGGTGGAGGCAGTATTAAGAAAAATGGTCTTTATGATAAGGTCATCAGCACTTTAAATGAAGCAGAGGCTGACGTATTTGAACTGTCAGGAGTTGAACCGAACCCTCGCCTCACTACAGTGCAAAAAGGGATCGACATTTGCCAAAATGAGAACATTGATTTCTTATTAGCAGTTGGTGGGGGAAGTGTCATCGACTGTACAAAAGCCATTGCAGCTGGAGCTGAATATGACGGGAATGTTTGGGATATTATTTCAAAGAAAACGACCGCTCAAAAAGCACTGCCATTTGGCACAGTATTGACACTTGCAGCGACAGGCTCAGAAATGAACCCGGATTCTGTGATCACGAACTGGGAAACAAATGAAAAGTACGTGTGGGGCAGTTCAGTCACGCACCCTGCTTTTTCAATTTTAGATCCTGAGCACACATATTCTGTGCCAGAGAATCAAACGGTGTATGGCATGGTTGATATGATGAGCCATGTATTTGAACAATATTTCCATAATGTCAAAAACACGCCTTTACAAGATCGGATGTGTTTTGCTGTTCTTCAAACAGTCATCGAGACAGCGCCAAAGCTACTTGAAGACTTACAAAACTATGAGCACCGTGAAACCATCCTTTATGCAGGAACGATTGCTTTAAATGGCACGCTGCAAATGGGCTATTTTGGCGACTGGGCATCACATACGATTGAGCATGCAGTATCAGCTGTTTATGACATTCCGCATGCGGGTGGACTTGCGATCCTCTTCCCAAACTGGATGCGTCATACACTTGATCATAATGTCGAACGTTTTAAAAACCTCATGTTGAACATGTTTGACATTGAGACAGAAGGAAAATCGGATCGTGACATCGCATTAGAAGGAATCGACAAGCTGTCAGCCTTCTGGACAAGCCTCGGTGCACCGAGCCGTTTAGCGGATTATGATATTGGTGAAGATCAACTGGACAAAATTGCTGACATCGCAGCAAAAGAAATGGAATATGGTGGTTTTGGTAACTTTATGAAACTTGGCCGTGATGACATTTTAGCGATTTTGAAAGCTTCTCTATAATTTGGATGGCCGCTTCTCTTCATGAGGAGCGGCTTTTTGCTGCATCAATGACGATCACTTGATTTCAATAGCTAGTTCCGCTAAAGTGAAAGGGACAGAACTAACGTAATGGAGGGCTTACAAGCGATGACACATATTCAATTTGACTACTCGAAAGCGTTACCTTTCTTTCAAGAACATGAGCTTACATATTTAAAAGATTTTGTGAAGGTGGCCCATCATAATATTCATGAACAAACGGGTGCTGGCAGTGATTATTTAGGCTGGGTTGACTTACCGAAGCAATATGATCGCGAAGAATTTGCCCGCATTCAAAAAAGTGCTGAAAAGATTAAATCTGATTCTGATGTATTACTCGTTGTTGGAATTGGTGGATCTTATCTTGGGGCACGTGCGGCCATTGAGTTTTTAAACCATTCTTTCTATAATACTTTGCCAAAAGGCAAACGCAAAACACCGCAAATCATCTTTATTGGAAACAACATCAGTTCTTCTTATTTAACAGATGTAATGGATCTGCTAGAAGATGCCGATTTCTCCATTAACGTGATTTCAAAATCTGGTACAACAACAGAGCCAGCCATTGCGTTCCGTATCTTTAAAAAGCTCCTTATCGAAAAATATGGTGCTGAAGAAGCGAAAAAACGCATCTATGCGACAACTGACAAGGCACGCGGGGCACTCAAAACATTAGCAACTGAAGAAGGCTATGAATCATTTATCATCCCTGATGACGTCGGCGGACGCTATTCCGTCTTAACAGCAGTTGGTCTATTGCCAATCGCTGTAAGCGGTGCAGACATTGATCAAATGATGGAAGGTGCTGCGAAAGCAAGTGAAGACTTCGCTTCATCTGAGCTCTCAGAAAATGCGGCTTATCAATATGCGGTTGTTCGTAATGTTCTTTACAATAAAGGACGGACAATTGAAATGCTGATTAACTATGAGCCAGGATTACAATACTTTGCAGAATGGTGGAAGCAGTTATTCGGTGAAAGTGAGGGGAAAGATGAAAAAGGAATCTATCCTTCATCTGCCAACTTCTCAACGGATCTTCATTCACTTGGTCAATATGTACAAGAAGGAAGAAGAGACTTGTTTGAAACCATCGTGAATGTAGACAAGCCACGACATGAACTTGTCATCGAAGCAGAAGAACAAGACCTTGATGGGTTAAACTATCTTGCAGGAAAAACGGTTGATTTCGTCAATAAAAAAGCATTTGAAGGCACAATGCTTGCTCATACTGATGGGAAAGTACCGAACCTGATTGTGACGATTCCTGAAATGGATGCTTATACATTCGGATATCTCGTGTACTTCTTCGAAAAAGCATGTGCGATGTCTGGGTATTTACTAGGCGTCAATCCATTCGACCAACCTGGAGTAGAAGCGTATAAAGTGAACATGTTTGCTTTATTAGGAAAACCGGGCTTCGAAGAGAAAAAGGCAGAACTTGAGAGCCGTCTCAAACAATCATAAGAATAAAAGGCACATCTTTTCATAAGGTGTGCCTTTTTTTATGTTCTCATGGTGTCAGTGCAAGCCTCCCTAAGCTCTGTACATAGAATAATCAATGGAGGAGGTTGATGAAGCGATGAGAACAAATCATATTTATATCCATGACATTTCCGGGCAGGCCATCGTTAATTTTGGGAATGTTGGGCGGATTTGTCCAATGAGTGCTACGAAAGAAACATCAGGAGCGGGCAGTGCGAACGAGACAAATGCATCATCCAGCCAGGCCTTATTTGATGCCGCATTTACAAACAATGTGCAAATCACGAAAGGCAAATGTATGAATTCCTCTCTTTAACGAACCCTATACAAAAAGGAGGGTTCTGTATGATTCATGTACCATCTAGGCTAACTGGTGAAAGCTTTTCACTGTACCATTTAGAAGAAAACATGAAGCCGCTCGGATATGTCATTAATGGGAATTGGGATTATGATCATGGATATTTTGATTATAAAATTGACAACCGTGACGGCTATACCTTTCTCAGAGTTCCGTTTACAGCCGAGAAAGGACAGCTGGATCAGCCAGGCGTTGTGGTGAAAATGGGACATCCATTTCTCTTAAAGCATGTCTATCAAGATAAATTAGATGACCATGCGATGGTTGGAAATGTAGGGGCATCTTTTAACCAATTCCAAGAACCGAAAGAGAAAGACGGAGATGTGTCAAAGGCTTATGCCGAAATTGGCTTTTCACTCGTCAAAGAATTAGAAGATGCACTGCTTTAAAAGCTGATCAGCTCATCCTCTGGATGAAGCTCATATCCAAAAGGAGGATTCATCATGGGTCCTTCTTTTTTTTGTACGCCTACAATGATGACATGGTGCTCTAGAAAGTGATGAAGTGCCGTTAAGAATGTCTCTCCAGCTAATGAAGCCGGTACTGGAATGATGGTGATCTGTTTATGGAGGGTCATGTTTCTTTTGATTTTTAACGCCATGAGCTGTTCTTTTAAAAGAAAATGCTCCACCAATAGATGATTCACTGCATCAGAAGTGTGGATGACTTGATTGGCTCCAGCCCGCTCAGCATTTTTCACATAGCGATCGGTTAAAATTTCAATTAAACAATATAACGAAGGATTTAATCCTTTTGCCGCAAGCAAGGTTAAGACACTCTGCATATCAGCCGTCACTTCATTTTCATGCTGGTCGGCGGTAATCATCAATGTATCAGCACTCATAATATTTGCTCTGCGAAGTGTGGCATCCTCTGTACCATGGCCTTTAATAAAATGGACATTCTCTAAAAGAGGTCCTTCCTTTAAGGAATCATCAATGAGTACAATCGGCATGGCGGGATCAATGGTTTGAAACGATTGAAGCAGTTTGTTCGTTTTCTCATTCCAGCCGACAATGATGAGATGTCCCTTCCCCTTGAAAGCCACCTTCCCCTCTACATAATGGTGCTGTTTGCTAAATACAGCGGCAGCAAGCGTGGCAAAATAAGCCGTTACAAAGCTTGCCCCGATCAGAATCAGCGCCATACCTGCGATTTGTCCGGGTATGGTTTGCGGCACAAAATCACCATAGCCTACCGTCGCGACTGTAATGAGAGCCCACCAGATCCCATCAAAGATCGTATGATACTGCTTTGGTTCAAGTATGACGATTAATTGTCCAAAAAAGAGAAGCAAGAAACAGATGATGATCGCAATGCGAACATAAAGAGGCCATCTTAGCCAGGCAATGAAGATACGGTTTGATTTCATCGAACTCGTCCTTTCAGGGAGACTGCTAATGTCAGTATGCCCGATTAGGAAACAATTTTTCATCATCGTCATGTATTGAAACAGAACCCATATCTTAAAATAAGAGAGAAGGAGGAGGGAATGCGAATGTCGTTTGTTCAAAAGACCGTACTTCTTTTTATCGGCGCACACTTTTTATCATCTGCGGTGATTTTACTCGTGTTTGATTTAAATGCGGTAAACCATTTTATGAATGATTTCTCGTGGCTTCGTTTTTTTCAAGACCTATATGGAACGGTGACATTTTATACAGCATGCATCGGAATGTTCTTCTTTTTCATTGGTGTAGTGATTCCCCTTAAAAAGACCTAGTGCTTTTTGCTGTACACGTTACATAAAAGTCATTAAAATTGTAAATAAATATATAAAATAAAAAGGAAGCTGATGAGCATGCTGTTTTTTTATTTTTTAACATTTGCCGCATTGGGATTGTCTTTTTGGGCACAATTTAAAGTAAAGAATAATTTTGAAAAGTATTCAAAGGTTGAAGCTGCCAGTATGAAAACAGGTGCTGAAACCGCTCGATATATTTTAGATCGCAACGGGTTATACGACGTACCCGTTGAACCGGTAAGAGGAACTTTGACTGATCATTACGACCCGACGCAGCGTGTGGTTCGTTTATCTGAACCAGTGTATTATGGCCATTCCATTTCGGCCATTTCAGTCGCATCACACGAGGTTGGACATGCCTTGCAGCATCAGGAATCCTATGGTGCGCTTGTCTTGAGACATAAGATTTTCCCTGTCGTGAACTTTGCATCTGGTGTTGCCCCGCTTCTTTTCCTAGGTGGATTATTGCTCGGCAGCCTTAACTTAATCGGGCTTGGGATCGTTTTGTTCTCAGCTGCTGTGTTCTTTCAGCTAGTGACATTGCCTGTTGAGTTTAACGCAAGTTCTCGTGCAAAGAATATCATTGTTTCAGAAGGAATCATTAGAAGCAGTGAAGAAAGAGGCGTGAACAAGGTGTTAAATGCCGCAGCTCTTACGTACGTAGCAGCGGCCCTTGTCTCCCTGTTTGAATTGCTCCGTTTTGTAATGATCTTCCTAAATGGCCGTAATGATTAATTGACGCCAGAGGAGGTGAGCCCTTACCCGTGTTAGGTAAGGGTTTTTTTGTATATTTTAAACGTATTTTTAGTCCTATTACTCATTGCTGCGACAGCATTTTTTGTTGTCACTGAATTTGCGATTGTGAAAATTAGAGGCTCAAAAATCAATCAGCTGATTGAAAGCGGTGATAAGAGAGCCATTCATGTTCAGAAACTGACAACCAACCTTGATGAATATTTATCTGCCTGTCAGCTTGGTATTACCATCACGGCATTAGGCTTAGGGTGGTTAGGGGAGCCGACAGTGGAACATTTCCTGCATCCGCTTTTTGAAAAGGCAGGGCTTCATTCCGCTTTGACAGACATCATATCGTTTATCATTGCCTTTGTGATCATTACGTTTTTGCATGTTGTCGTTGGGGAACTTGCTCCCAAAACGATTGCCATTCAAAAGGCAGAAGCCGTCAGTCTTGTGACGGCAAAACCTCTTATTTTTTTCTATAAAGTCATGTATCCGTTTATTAAAGCATTAAATGGGGCTGCACGAGGCATTGTGAAATTATTTGGTTTTCATTCTGTCAAAGAACATGAAGTGGCGATCAGTGAGGAAGAATTGCGTCTCATCCTGTCTGAAAGCTACGAAAAGGGCGAGATCAACCAATCTGAATACAAATATGTCAATAAAATATTTGAATTTGATAACCGAGTGGCGAGAGAGATCATGATCCCGCGCACAGAAATCTCTGCCATTGAAATTGAACAGAGCTTGGAAGACGTGACGCATTATATGCTGAACGAAAGGTATACACGTTATCCTGTCATTAAAGAAGATAAAGATCATGTCATTGGTGTGATCAATAGCAAAGACGTATTTAAAGCAAGTTTTCTCAATCAAGAGGTGTCCATTGAAGACTTAATGCGCCCTGTTATTCGTGTCATTGAAAGTACACCGGTTCAAGAACTGCTGATTTTGATGCAAAAGGAACGGATTCATATGTCGGTGCTTGTAGATGAATACGGCGGAACAGCAGGTCTCGTCACAGTTGAAGACATATTAGAAGAAATTGTGGGGGAGATTCGGGACGAATATGATCAAGATGAAACCCCTCATATTGTGAAAAAAGGTGACTTTCATTATGTGATGGATGGGAAAGCCTTGATCGATGAAGTAAATGATTTATTGGATTTAGCGATTGAAAATGATGATGTTGATACAATTGCAGGGTGGATGATGACGCATAAAATTGATTTTGACATTGGAGATATCATTGAAGCAGAAGGCTGTGAATTTAAAATTGTCGATGCAGAAGATCATCATATTCGAACCATAGAAGTAAAAAAGGTTCACTTTTCCTAAAAACCTCGGAGCTATTGACGAGGTTTTTTTGCTTGGTAAACTTTAGGTAAGAAGATTTGTTTCTGCCAACCGGCAGTGATTGGTTTCACATAAAAAGGGTATGGTTTTATAGACATGATCAAAAGGAGCAGAGAAATGAAAAAAATCAACGTACAAACAGACAAACACGATGACATGATAGACATTACCCATGAAGTTCAGCAATATGTCCGGGAAACTGGGATTCAAAACGGAACGGTTATGGTCTATTGTCCACATACGACGGCTGGAATCACCATTAATGAAAATGCCGACCCAGACGTCAAACGAGATATGCTGCGCCGGCTTGACGAAGTCTTTCCGTGGGAACATCCAAAAGATCGTCATATGGAAGGCAACACAGCAGCACACATGAAAGCTAGTTATGTGGGGGCATCTCAGCACGTTCTTGTCCATCATGGTGATCTTGTGCTTGGAACGTGGCAGGGAATCTATTTTTGTGAGTTTGACGGACCGAGACATCGTCACTTTTATATACAGGTGTCAACTAACGAGTAAGGAGCGGGGAGAAGATGGGAGAATTCACAGCGTTACTTCAAATTGAACATGGCATCATCCAAGCACCAATGGCAGGAGGAGCGGTGACGTCGCAGCTTGTCGCCGCTGTTTCACAATATGGCGGTCTCGGTAGCTTAGCAAGTGGTTATGTACAGCCAGAAAAGATGAGGCAGCAAATCAGACAGGTCAAACAGCTGACATCTCGTCCATTTCAAGTGAATGTGTTTGTTCCTGAACCCATTTCAGAAACGAAAACAGAAGATGTATCATTTTGGACAGACCGGCTGCCTGTCATACAAGAAGCACAGATGATCCCTAGAGAAGAAGAATTATGGAAGGACTATGAACAAAAAATCAAGATTCTTCAAGAAGAAGAAGTCCCAGCTGTGTCGTTTACATTTGCCTGTCCAAACGAACAAACAATTCATCACCTGAAACAAAAGGGGATCTTTCTCATCGGAACAGCTACAACAAAAAAAGAAGCACTGCTTTTAGAAGAAAAAGGAATGGATGCCATTGTTCTTCAAGGAAGCGAAGCAGGAGGGCACCGAGGCACCTTCTTACCTTCAAAGGGAGATGCTCTGCAGGGACTTTTCTGCCTGATCAGTGATGTCAAGTCTGTCTGTCATATCCCATTGATCGCCGCTGGAGGGATCACAGACCGGACCACTATGAAAGCAGCACTAGCACTTGGAGCAGATGCGGTTCAAATAGGGACACGATTTTTAGCGAGTCAAGAAAGTGCTGCGGCAGATGTGTACAAAAAGGCGCTGTTACAGGCAGAAGGCAGTGAAACAGCGATGACACGGCTTTTCTCTGGAAAAAAAGCAAGAGGTATTGTCAATCAGTGGATGGAGGAAGAAAGACGAAATGAAGACCGGGTTCTTCCCTATCCCATACAGCACGTATGGACAACACCGATGCGAAAAGCGGCAGCTGCTGCAGGAAACCGAGAACAAATGGCTCTTTGGGCAGGTCAGGGGGTTGGCCGTATTCATTCCATTTTAACCGTTGAAGAAATCATGCATGAACTCACGCAGATATAATTTGATAATGGGTGGTGTGACAGGATGGAAATCTTAAAACATTCATATCGGAAAAAAGGACAAATTGAATTTCTATTTGATGATTTTCCGCACTCCCCTGCCGTCCTTACCCCCATTCGTCATTACTATTTCGTTCGTTATGTGAAATGGAATCAGCACGACCCTCCAGTCACAAGAAACGACCTAGAAGAAATGGAAATCCTAGCAAACAAAATGCTTGGCACGCTCCATGATTACCGCAAACGCAAGGCATACAAAGGCCCCTTGTCATAACCTATAGACAAGAGGCCTTTTTTAGCTGCCAAACATTTGCCTGAGATAAATAACATCCATCCTAGTAGTCTGCGGCAGTAAATAAGCGGACTGAACCGCCCCTGGCCGTCTTCTGGCATTTAATTTATCAATAATCTCTGCAGCTGTTAAGATCCCAAGCCCATGCCCATAATATTGATCTTCCCCTAAGTAAATCACATTTTCTCCGCGCCATTGAGACTGTTGATAGCTAAACTCTGGATTCTCGAAATATAGGCAATCCCCATAAATAAAATCATTTCCACGCTCTGTATAAATGGATAATGTATCATAGTGCCAGTCATACAGCGTTAAACTTCTAAGTCTTCGATTGAACTTCTCGTCTCCTACCGTTTGCAGGACTCCCATATAAAACACAATGACAATCGCTGTGGCACATTCAAAGGCATATTTTGAGCCATTTTCAAAGATGTCTTTAATCCCCGTAGATGGCTCGACTTGATAGCGCAGTTCTAACGCTCCGGCCTCTGATACACGCCAATAGGCGTCATTCGCACGGGACCTTTGAAAGATAGCAAATGAGGCACCGCTCTTGTTCAAATCTCTTGCCGCATTCATGATATTCGATCGTAAAGTCACCTCAAATAACAAATCAGATGCCTGCCTATAACGGAACGTATCATTTGAGGCTTGTAATTGCATCAAAATGATCCGCTTTTGTCCTTCTAGCTGAAACGATGCCAGCTGCTCATTTGTCACTGGCTGTCCTGAAAGGATAATCATATGAAAAGCGCCCCCTTTTGTATTAGCGTATGCGGGATGCTTGGGCAAGGAATCAATTTGTGAAAATAAACAAAAAGACATCCTTTTTATTTGAAAAACATGAAAATAATATGAAGCTGTCCGATATAAAACATAACGTTTAAAAGGAGGAAAAACATGAAAAGTATCATAAAATGGTTGAAAAAACCATCGATTTCTAAAAGGCTGATTATTTCATTCACACTTGTTCTCGTCTTGCCTATCATTACACTCAGTACGATTTCATATCAGATTGCCAAAGAAGAATTAGATCATGAAATCATGTACGGAGCCAACGCAAGAGTCAATGAGCTGAATGACATGATCGAGCAAAAGCTTTTGAATAAGGAGAACGCAGTCAAACTGTTTACCGAAACATCCAGTGCTGCAGACTTTAAAAAGAAAAACCAGGACGAACTGTATGAGCATTTTGAGATATACAGTAAAATCAATGAAGATGATGTAGTTGGATTTTATGCAGCAAGTAAAAATCGTGACTTTATTCAGTTCCCTAAAGTGGACATGCCAAAAGGCTATGATCCAACAACTCGTGATTGGTATAAAGCGGCGATGCAGGACGAAAAAGGCGAACCTGTGGTCACCAATCCATACATCTCTGCCACAACAAACGGCATGGTTGTCACAATCGCTCAGCGTCTGAAGGACGGGTCGGGAGCCATTGGGATTGATATTGATGTTCAGGATATCGTCGATAAAATCAAAGATATTAAAATTGGACGAGAAGGATATCCAATTATTGCAAATAAAAACAAACAGATTGTAGCTCACCCAGAAGAAAAATCAGGCTCTGCAGTTACAGAAAATATTTCATCAATCCTTTACAGCGGCAAAGAAGGAACATCAACTTATGAGAATAAAGGAGAGCAAAAACGCCTCGTTTTTGTGACAAATGATTTAACAGGTTGGAAAATTGCTGGAACGATGTTTGTATCAGAAACAGAAGAAGCAGCACAGCCAGTTTGGAATTCTGCCATTATTCTTTTAATTTCTTCTTTTATCCTTGGCGGTATCGCTATCTTCTTTATCGTTCGCTCCATCACAATTGGACTTAGAAGGCTTGTTGATTTCTCAGAAAAGGTGAGTGAAGGGGATTTAACGGAAACCCTCGAAACCAAATCGAAGGATGAAATAGGAGACCTCACAAGAAGCTTTAGTAAGATGAGTGAATCTTTGCGTGAAGTTATTCGAGCGGTCCAGCAATCTGTCGACAATGTGGCTTCAGCTTCAGAAGAGCTGACTGCTAGTGCCAGCCAAACAAGTCAGGCGACAGAACATATCACAATGTCGATTGAACAATTCTCAAATGGGAATGAAGCACAAAATGAGAAAGTCGAATCTAGCACGAATCAGCTTGTCGCAATGAATGAAGGATTACAAGGTATGTCACAAACTTCATCAGAAGTGACTGCTGTCTCCATTCAATCGACAGAAGCGGCTGGACAAGGCGGACGTATCGTTGAAAGCACAGCGAATCAAATGAAACATATCGACACATCTGTACAAGAAGCAGAACAAGTCATGAAAGAATTAGAATACAAGTCTAAAGATATTACGAGCATTTTAAATGTCATTAATGGCATTGCAGATCAAACGAATTTACTTGCACTCAATGCAGCCATAGAAGCAGCAAGAGCAGGTGAATCAGGGCGCGGCTTCTCTGTCGTAGCGGAGGAAGTCAGAAAACTAGCGGTTCAATCCGCAGATTCAGCGAAAGAAATTGAAAAGCTGATCCAAGAAATTGTGTTGGAAATTTCCAAATCTCAAGAGATGTTCAAAGCTGTTAACCGAGAAGTAAATGCAGGACTTGGGATGACAGAAGAAGCAAAAGAAAGCTTCCAAAACATCTATGAGGCGGCAGAAGGTATGTCGAAAAAGCTCACTCAATTAAATGATACAGCGGTTGACCTATCAAGCGGATCAAAACTTGTGTCACAAGCTATGCAGGAGATGCGTCAAGTTTCAAGAGAAAGTGCGGCGAACATTCAAGATATTGCGGCATCTGCTGAAGAACAATTGGCATCTATGGAAGAAATTTCGTCCTCTTCTGTCACACTTGCCAATATGGCTGAGGAACTAAAAGAGCTGACAAGTCAATTTAAAATTGATTAAAAAACGATGAAAAAATATCCAGAATTGTCTGGGTATTTTTTTTATTTTTAAACGTCATTTCCAGCCCTCTAAAAATAAACCTTTCATCCGATAATAACTTTAGAGAAGTAAAGGGGGAAAGAGAAAATGGGAAAAATGATCCAATGGTTCAAAAAACCATCCATTTCTAAAAAATTAGTTATTGCCTTTTTGGTAGTCCTCATACTGCCAACCGTCGCACTCACAATCAGTGCATTTTTTACATCAAAAACAGAGTTAGACAAACAGATTATGGGCAGTGCGATGAGTCAGGTCAATGCATTTGATACCTTAATCGATGAGAATATTGGGAACAAGGCAGAGGCTGTGACCCTGTTTACAGATGATCTCAAAGCGGCTAATCTTCAAGAAAAAAATAGAAAAGCTACCATTAAAGAATTGCAGCAATACGGAAAAATTAATGAAAAAGATGTCTCAGCCATTTATGCAGGTTCAGAAAAGGGCTTGTTCATGCAATACCCAGTTCAAAAAATGCCTGATGGCTATGACCCGCGAGAGCGTCCATGGTATCAAGAGGCCATGAGTGCTGATGGTAAACAAGTCATCACGAAGCCATACGTCGCAGCATCTACAGGTAAAATGGTCATCACCATTGCCCAAAAAACGAAAGATGGCTCAGGGGTAATTGGTCTTGATATGGAAATTGACAGCCTCATTCAAAAGCTAAAAGAAATCAAAATAGGTCAAAAAGGATATGCTTTCATCATGGAGAAGGATAAAACCGTGTTAGCAGATCCAACCCAAAAGGCTGGAAGCAAAGTCAGTGAGAATTTGGCGAACATTATTTTTAAAAACAAACAAGGAAACGGCAGCTATACACTCAATGGAACAGATAAAAAGGTGGCGTATGTCACCAATGAACTAACCGGCTGGAAAATCGGCGGAACGATGCTCGTATCAGAAGTAGAGGATGCAGCTAAACCCGTTTTCAATACAGCCATTATTGTGTTCAGTGTGACACTGATCGTAGCAGGAACCCTCATCTTCTTTATTGTCCGCTCTATTTCAAGTAGATTATCCAATCTTGCCCGTTTCTCGAAAAAGGTCAGCGATGGTGATTTACGTGATAAACTTCAGATTCAATCAGATGATGAAATAGGACAAGTTGGTAAAGGCTTTAATACGATGATTGACTCATTAAGATCCCTCATTGGTGCCGTCCAAACCTCCGTTGAAAATGTCGCTTCTTCATCAGAAGAACTGACCGCAAGCGCAGGACAAACAAGTAAAGCAACAGAGCATATTACATTAGCCATTGAACAATTCTCTACTGGTAACGAAAGCCAGAATGATAAAGTGGAATCAAGCTCAGAAGAGTTAGAAGAAATGAACAGAGGCCTTCAGCACATGAACGAGTCGGCTGAATCGATTACCGCTTCATCCATCAAATCAACAGAGATTGCAGGAGAAGGCGGACAGCTAGTAGAAAAAACCGCCTCTCAAATGAACGTGATTGATCAATCAGTGAAAAAAGCAGAGAATGTCATCAGTGCGCTGGAAAGCAAATCAAAAGATATTACCCAGATTCTTGGTGTCATTAATGGCATCGCAGATCAAACGAATTTACTTGCGCTGAATGCAGCGATTGAGGCAGCAAGAGCTGGCGAATCTGGTCGAGGCTTCTCCGTTGTAGCAGAAGAAGTAAGAAAACTTGCTGTTCAATCTGCCAACTCAGCGAAAGAAATTGAAAACTTAATCAAAGAAATCGTTCAAGATATTGATGTATCACAAGAAGTATTCACAGCAGTAAATCAAGAAGTTCAATCAGGCTTAAGCTTTACTGAACAAACGAAAGTCAGCTTCCACAATATTTTCGACATGACCAAAGAAATCTCAGATCAGCTCCAAACAATGAATCGAACAGTTGTCCAGCTGTCAAAAGGATCTGCACATGTTTCTGAGGCTGTCCGTGAGATTGCAGACGTATCACGTGAAAGCTCCGCCAATATTCAAGACATTGCCGCTTCAGCTGAAGAACAGCTGGCATCAATGGAAGAGATCAGCTCATCCTCTGCCACCCTATCTTCAATGGCAGAAGAATTACGTGATTTGATTAGCAAATTTAAAGTCGAATAAACAAAATGAAAAGAACCTCCAGCTAGGGGGTTCTTTTTTGAACTGAATATAACGAAAGAAATAGGTAAATATGCTTATTTTGATGAGTTTTCGAGCATTACACCTTGAAAAATAATCCGTATTACCTAAAAATAGAGGGGGATGATCCCAAATCATAAACCAAAAGGAGTAGAGTCATGAAAAAAATCAACTTTTTTAAGCACTTTACGATGTCAAAGAAATTAATTACTGCATTCTTAGCGATTCTCCTAGTGCCCATTCTTGTGTTGGCCGCATTTTCCTATGAAGTGGCGTCTAAGTCTCTCAATGATGAGATTATGTCTAGCGCTGCAAATGGTGTGAATCAATTAAATGAATTGATCAATAAAGATGTACAGCCTAAAATTGATATTGTTTCATATTTATCTAAATCGGTGAAAAAAAAGGAACTGGCCTCTAAAAATAAGGATTTACTTAAGGTGAAATTAGAGCAACTATCGGAAACAGACGACGATGTCGTAGAAGTATTTGTTGCAGATCAGAATGGTAAACTAACTGAATATTCAGAGATTCATAAAGGCAGTGCCAAAAGCGCAAAAAATGAACCATGGTTTCAACAATCAATGGGAGATGACAAACTCATCATTTCAGATCCTTTTACAGACAAGTCATCAGATGACCTGCTCATCACAATATCAGAACAGTTAGCAGATGGTTCTGGTGTCATTGGTATAAATGTACGATTGAACACGATTGTGAAAGATACAAACAGCATCAAAATTGGTCAAGAAGGTTATGCGTTTGTCGCTACCTCAGACCAACGTTACATTGCTCATAAAACGGAAAAGGCCGGGACGAAACTGACAGGCGATTTCATCGAAAAGATGTATCACAATAAAAAAGGCAGTTTCGAATATGAATTCAACGGACAGCCGAAGCAAATGTTTTATGACACAAATGAAGCGACAGGCTGGAAGCTTGCGGGAACAATGTATGTCAACGAAGTGAAGGAAGCCGCACAGCCAGTGCTTGACTTAACCATGATCATCCTAGCTGCTGCGATTGTCATCGGTGGAATCGCGATTTATTTTATTATTAAATCGATCCGAAAACCACTCATAGAGCTCTCTGAATCGGCTGAGAAAATCAGTCAGGGGGATCTCACCCAGCATATCGAGGTGCGCACTCACGATGAAATCGGCAAGCTTGCACAGAGCTTTAACGATATGTCGGCAAAGCTGAAACAAGTCATTCAAGCCGTCCAGAATTCAATTGAAAATGTTGCTGCCTCATCTGAAGAATTAACGGCTAGTGCAGGACAGACAGCCCAAGCGACTGAGCATATTACCTCATCTATTGAACAGTTCTCAAACAGCAATGAACATCAAAATGAGATGATCGAAAAAAGCTCTGTCCAGTTAAACGACATGGATCGAAGCTTATCACATATGGTCAACACGACTTCTCATATGATGGAATCATCTATTGAGTCTAGCAAAACCGCTCAGGCTGGTGGAGAGCTCGTTCAAAAAACAGCAGGTCAAATGCAAACGATTGAACAAGCAGTGAAAGAAGCAGAGCTTGTGATTGCAGGGCTAGAACAGAAATCTAAGAACATTACAAGCATTCTTGGAGTTATCAATGGCATTGCAGATCAGACGAACCTCCTTGCTTTAAATGCAGCGATAGAAGCAGCACGTGCAGGTGAGGCAGGAAGAGGCTTCTCTGTGGTCGCTGAAGAAGTCCGCAAGTTGGCAGAGCAATCAGGCAGCTCTTCAAAAGAAATTGAAAGCCTAACGAACGAAATCGTAGATGAAATTGAAAAGTCGCAGAAGATGTTTAGACAAGTAGCAGGTGAAGTTCAATCTGGATTAAACATTACAGATGAAACGAAAGTGAGTTTTGAGAAAATCACCCATAAGACATCAGAAATGACAGAACAAATGAAACAAATGAACGGGTCAGCCCAAGAACTTTCTCATGGCTCAAACGATATTTCACAAGCAGTCAATCAAATCAAAGAGCTTTCACGTGAAAGTTCCGCAGGTTTCCAAGATATTGCGGCTTCAGCAGAAGAACAACTGGCATCAATGGAAGAGATCAGCTCATCTTCCGCCACTTTATCTCAAATGGCAGAAGAACTGAGAGAGCTCATCAAACAATTTAAAATATAAGAGTCATATGGAACACCTGACGTTTTGACGTCAGGTGTTTTTCCGTTCTTTGCACATAATTTGGGTATTTTGGACTTATCTAGACTTTAATAAATTAAAAAAGTAAAGAACCTAGTAGTACTTCCGATATATATACTATCTTACTAAAAGGAGTTTTCTTTTTTATGAATTTCATACAGTATTTCAAAAAACCATCGATATCAAAAAAGCTCGTTTTCTCTTTCTTATTTATTCTTTTATGCCCAATTATCGTATTGGCATTCTCTTCATATCATACGGCGAGCACCTCTTTAAATGATCAAATCATGCAAAGTGCAAAGGAAAATGTAGAACAGTTGGACAAAAACATTACGAAGGTTGTAAAAGTAAAAACAGACGCAGCCGATTTCTTTAGCAAATGGATTACGGAGAAAAAGCTGGGGCAAAAAGGAACGACTGATATTCAAGGACGCTTTGAGCAGTTCATGAGCATGAATGATGACACAGAAGGCATCTTTGTTGCTTCAAGTGATGGAAAAGTGTTCTCAAGATATCCTAATCAAAAAATGCCTGCTGATTATGTCGCAACTGAGCGGGATTGGTACAAAGATGGCTGGGCGAAAAACGGTGAGCTGTCTGTTTCCGCTCCATATCCAACCGCATCAACTGGTACGCTTGTTGTGACGATTTCTAAAAAACTAGAGGATGGTTCTGGTGTTATTGCCATGAACCTGGACATTGCGAATCTAGTAAAAGAGTCTAATAGTATCAATATTGGTAAAGAAGGTCATGCTTTTATCGGCAGCCCAGATCGAACATACGTGGCACACCCAACAAAAAAAGCAGGAACAGAATTAACAGGTGATTGGGTAGACAAGCTTTATACACAAGACAAAGGTTCAATGAGTTATATGTTTGAAGGAAAAGAAAAGCAAATGGAGTTCACAACAAACAAAGCGACTGGTTGGAAAATTGCCGGTACAATGTTTGTCAATGAAGTAGAAGAAGCGGCGCAGCCAGTCTTCAACATGGCGGCCATTATATTAGCTGGTGCGCTCATCATTGGCGGGATTCTCATCTTCTTTATCATCCGTTCCATTACAAAACCACTTTCCATGCTTGTCTCCTCTTCTAAGAAGATCAGCGAAGGAGATTTAACAGAAAAAATTGATGTTAAATCAAAGGATGAAATTGGTCAGCTCGGTACAAGTTTTAATGAAATGAGTGAGTCACTCAGAGATGTCATTCAAGCTGTACAGACATCTGTTGAGAACGTGGCGTCATCGTCGGAAGAACTGACGGCAAGTGCAGGTCAAACGACAAAAGCAACCGAACATATTACATCATCCATTGAAACATTCTCGAATGGAAACGAAAATCAAAGTGAAATGGTGGAACAAAGTGCAGCCCACTTGAAACAAATGAACGAAGGGCTAAATGAAGTTGCACAAACATCTGATGTCATTACAGAATCATCGGTTCAATCAAAAACAGTCGCAGAAACAGGTGGACAGCTTGTTGAACAGACAGTTGGCCAAATGAAAACGATTGATCATTCAGTGAAAGAAGCTGAAAGTGTGATCAACGGATTAGAGCATAAATCAAAAGATATCACCAACATTTTAGGTGTGATTAACGGTATAGCAGATCAAACGAATTTACTGGCTCTGAATGCAGCCATTGAAGCAGCACGTGCGGGCGAGTCAGGCAGAGGCTTCTCGGTTGTAGCAGAAGAAGTCCGTAAGCTGGCGGTTCAATCATCAGATTCTGCAAAAGAGATTGAAAAACTCGTCAAAGAAATTGTCTCTGAAATAGAAACGTCTCAAAATATGTTCAAATCTGTGAATGAAGAAGTAAAAAATGGCCTATCAATTACAGACCAAACAAAAGAAAGCTTCTCACAAATCAATCAGCAAACGGCAGAAATTGCGACAAGAATCAATGAAATGAATACGACAGTTCGTGAGCTTTCAAAAGGATCTGAGCAAATTTCTAAAGCTGTGAATGAAATTGCAGATGTATCGAGAGAGAGTTCAGCAAGTATTCAAGATATCGCGGCATCAGCAGAAGAACAGCTGGCATCAATGGAAGAGATTAGTTCTTCTTCGACGACGCTTTCCCAAATGGCGGAAGAATTGCGTGACTTAATTAAAAAATTCAAGATCAGTGAATAATGGAAAGTGGTTCTCCTCAAGGGGAACCGCTTTTCTTTTTAAGAGATGATCTCGTACAATAGAGGAAATCCGAAGAAAAGGAGAGATGTTATGCGTTTATCAAATAAGAAGGTCATTGCGTTAGTCAGTGATGATTTTGAAGATTTAGAGCTATGGTATCCCGTTTTGCGATTAAGAGAAGAGGGGGCAACTGTCCATCTCGTAGGCGAAAAAGCAGATCATGAATATATCGGGAAGTACGGAGTGCCAGCTGTATCAGATGCAGACTTCTATTCCATTCAAGCAGATGATTATGATGCGGTTCTCGTTCCTGGGGGATGGGCACCGGATAAACTGCGCCGATATCCAGAAGTATTAGACATCGTTCGTACGTTTGATGCAAAGGGCAAACCGATCGGACAAATCTGTCATGCCGGATGGGTGCTCATTTCAGCTGGTATCCTGAAAGGTAAAAAAGTAACGAGTACACCTGGTATTAAAGATGATATGACGAATGCTGGAGCGGAATGGTTTGATGAAGCCGTTGTGACAGATGGTCATATTGTATCAAGCAGACGCCCGCCGGACCTTCCGCCATATGTGAAAGCATTTGCCGATGTATTAGCGGCAAACTAGTTTCACACGAACAAACAAAGGGCTGTAAAACGCCCTTTGTTCATTCAATGCCTCATTACATTTGTCTGTCGGCTGGATAGATAATGCCCATTTGTCTTCTCGCCTCGTCCATGACGGACATGGTTTGAACGGATAAGGCAAATGTATTGATTGGAGACTGTCCCTTTTTTTGCTTGATGCATTGAATGAAGTGATCGATTTCATAATACATAGCCGGTTGATCATCTTTGATAGAAATATCGGTTTGCTGTCCATTCCGATCATGGATGATGATACGAGAAGGGCGATGGAATTGATCAATGACCATCGTGGCATCCTCCCCTTGAATTTCAGCAGATACATGAGATGTTGAGATTTTTGAATGGAAAAGAAGTGCTTGATGTCCTTCATATTGTAAAAGTAATGAACCGCTCCCATCTACTCCAGAAGAAAGTGTATAGCCTCTCGCGGTGATTTGATGTGGCAGCCCGAATAAATAAATGATGGGAAAGACAAGATACACGCCGATGTCCATTAAGGAGCCATTGGATAATTCCGGCTTAAAAGCATTTGGAATCTCACCGTTTCGGTAGGCATCGTATCTTGAGGAATATTTACAGTAATGAGCGATCACTTGCCGAATGGGGCCTAGTTGATCAAGATGCTGTTTGATTTGAAGAAAATTCGGCAGAAATGTGGTCTTCATCGCTTCCATTAAGCACACCTGATATTTTTTCGCAGCAGCAATCATTTCTTCAGCCTCTTTCCGGTGAGAGGCCAATGGTTTTTCACATAATACATGTTTTTGATGCGCCATCATCAGCATCGCTTGCTCTTTGTGAAGGGCGTTTGGACTTGCGATATACACAGCATCAAACGCATCACTTGCCGCCATTTGTTGTAAATTAGTAAAGACGGTATCAATGCCATACTTGTCTGCAAATGCCTGTCCTTTTTCAGCAGACCGAGAATAGACGGCCGTACATGTAAAATCCGCCACTCCTTCACCAGCCTGTAAGAATCGATCTGTAATCCAATTCGTTCCGATGACAGCAAATCGAATCATCACATTCCCTCCTTCTGCTTTTCTCTGATTATACATGCTTTGAAAGCGTTTGTATGAAAGAATCTTCTTTTTTATTGAAAAGCGGATGAAACCTTTACCTTAGCTGATGCGTCTTACATAAAGAATATAAATGTACGAAAAGTGGATAGTTTCCTCCTTCATTCGGGTAATACTTGAGAAGGAGGGAGGAGGAAACGAACATGAAGCGCATCCTACATATAGGAAGTACATACGCATTCGCGCTTTTATTTATAGCAGCCGGTGTTTTTCATGTGATAGAGCCAAGCGGCTTTGCCCGCATGATGTCTGGATGGCCATTTCCCTATGGCATCATTTATGCCACCGCATGCTTGGAATGGCTGCTGGCCGTTTTACTGCTTCTTCCAAACGTAAGGATTGTGGCAGCAAAAATGATCGCTGTCTATCTGGTGCTCATTTTCCCTGCGAACCTATTTGCTGCGAGAGAAGGGATTCCATTTCCAGGGCAAGAGAGCACAGAACAAGCCTTGTTATGGATGAGATTAATCGGACAACCGATTTTGATTGGATGGGCCATGTCCATTGCGAAACTGGAAGAAAAACTGAAACAATGATCACAAAATGATGATCAAGTAGTGTACAATTTACTAATAAAATAGCCCGTGTTTGGAGGAAAGATATGAATTCTATGCAAATGTGGAGCAGTCGATTTAGAAAATTTTTTCTTGATAACAAGTTTGTTCTCTTTTTACTCATCCTGCTATTAATAGGGTTGAATATCCTTGTTTTCATGAAAGCATCTTTTATTTTCACGCCGCTCATTGTACTCATCAAAACCATTGCCTTACCGATTATTTTAACGGGGGTTGTGTATTATTTATTAAATCCAATTGTGAATTTATTAGAGAGATTTAAGGTCAAACGGATCTTTTCGATTTTGCTTTTATATATCGTCATTATTGGGATCATTACAGTGACCATTGTATCTATTATTCCTTTTTTACAAGCACAAACGATGAGTCTGTTTCATAATCTGCCAAAATACGTTGATACAGTAGAAGAACAGATTCGACAACTAACAGGAAGCAACTTCATTAATCAGGCGCAAAAAACGATGAACTTTAACGTCTCTGAATTGGTGAGTAAAGCGTCAAGTCAAGCGACGAAGATTTTGGAAAGTACTTTTACTGGAGTCGGCACTTTCTTAGGGGCGCTTACTGAAATTATCATCTCGATCGTGACGGTTCCGTTCATTCTGTTTTATCTATTAAAAGACGGCAAAAAACTGCCTGACTATTTCTTGAAATTTATTCCGAATAAGCTAAGAGACCATACTCATATCGTGCTTCACGAAATGAACCATCGTCTGAGTTCTTATATACGCGGGCAGATCATTGTCAGCTTCTGTATCGGTATTCTTCTTTTAATTGGCTATATGATTATTGGACTTGACTATGCACTGCTGCTGGCGATTATTGCGGCATGTACAAGTGTAGTGCCATACCTTGGTCCAACCATTGCGATTACACCAGCGATTGTGATTGCGCTTGTGACATCACCAGTGATGCTTTTAAAACTCATCATTGTCTGGACAGTGGTTCAGCTCATTGAAGGGAAATTCATTTCTCCTCAGGTGATGGGGAAAAACCTTCATATCCATCCGATCACGATTATCTTTGTTCTATTAACAGCAGGTAAATTGTTCAGTGTCGTCGGCATCATTGTTGCGATTCCGACGTATGCCGTTCTGAAAGTGATCACGACCCACCTGTTTGATTGGTTCAAAATGCGATCCAATTTGTATAAAGAAGAAAAGGTTTGATGTCATAATCTTTTTTAGAAAAAAATATAGTATCATAAAGACGAGCTTTCGAAAAAGGAAGCTTGTCTTTATGTGGACATAGATGTTTGGCCAGTTCAAAAGATCAGAATTGAAAGGAAAGAAAATCATGAATCTATGGGATTTATTCGTGGCACTGGTTTTAGGAATTGTCGAAGGATTAACAGAGTATGCACCTGTCTCGTCTACAGGGCATATGATCATTGTTGATGATCTTTGGCTAAAATCAAAAGACATCATTACGCCAGAGGCTGCAAACACATTTAAAGTCGTGATTCAGTTAGGTTCTATTTTAGCTGTCATGATCGTGTTCAAAGATCGTATTTTGAACTTATTAGGCTTAAAGAAAAATATCACAGAAGAACAAAAACGCAGCGGACATAAGCTGACCATTGCTCAAATTGCTGTTGGACTCGTCCCAGCCGTCATTTTAGGATTCTTATTTGAAGATTATATTGATAAATATTTGTTTGATGTGAGAACGGTCGCTGTCGGTTTGATTTTAGGGGCTGTGCTGATGCTTGTCGCTGATTGGATCAATAAACGTAAAACAGAAACAAGCTCTGTGGATAATATGACGTACAGACAAGCGCTGTATATCGGGCTATTTCAATGTTTAGCACTATGGCCAGGCTTCTCGCGTTCAGGTTCTACAATAGCAGGTGGTGTTATTCTTGGACTGAATCACCGAGCGGCGGCTGACTTTACGTTTATTATGGCCATGCCGATTATGGCGGGAGCAAGCCTCTTAACACTTGTTAAAAATGCCGAATATTTAACAACAGACATGCTTCCATTCTTTATTGTGGGCTTTGTGAGTGCGTTTATTGTGGCTCTCTTTGTTGTTCGATTCTTCCTAAAACTGATTAATAAAATCAAACTTGTGCCTTTTGCGATCTACCGAATCATCCTAGGTCTGATTTTATTTATCCTGTTTATGTAATGATGGAAAACTACTCTTTTAAAAGAGTAGTTTTTTTGTTGTTTTGCCCTTTTAAACAGTAAAAACAGCCTCTTAATTGGTAGAAAAAGAAGTTTTTTCTTAAATTAGTGTTTAAGTGAAAAAGAAAAGGGTAGTACATAAACATACCAATTAAAGGAGGAGTTAGAAATAATGAGGAAAACAAGTAAATTTTTTGTTAGCTCTGTGATTGCTACGTCAATGGTTGCTGTCCCTTTATCTCTTACGACTTTTGGTCAAAAGGCTGAAGCTGCTACGACAACAGGTGTCGATGGAAGTGTCTCGATTGATCCAGTAGCCATTGCCGATAAAATTGAACAAGCAGTAAAATCATCTCAAAATCGTGATGGATTTGTAAAAAATGCGGCATACAGTGCATTTTATGAAGCAGGTCAAAATTACAACGTAGTTGTTCAAAACTTAAGCCAAGATCATGACTTTAGCGGACTGAACAATGTTGTCTATTATGATAGTGTTGAATATGACGGCATTACGTTTGGTATTTGGGTATTTGAAGATGGTACGTTTGTCAACAATGGTGACGGCGGCTATATTAACTGGACTTTTGTTGGCAGCTTTGACCGCGAAGAAGGAAGCGGTACTGTCGATTTCCATAAAAGATTCTAATCTCAACGTCAAAAGTCTGCCGATTCATCGGCAGACTTTTTTAAAGCGCACATTCTTCTATTTCAAAACCTAAATCTTCAATGATGTGATGATCGGTTTGAACTTGCTGTCCTTTTGTCGTTAAATAATCGCCTACGAAAATAGAGTTCGCTGCATATAATGCGAGAGGCTGAAGCGTTCGTAAATTAAACTCTCTTCCCCCAGATACTCGAATTTCCTTAGCCGGGTTGATAAATCGCATCAGTGCCAAAACCTTCAACGCTTTGATCGGATGTGTGCGTTCTTGATGTTCAAGAGGCGTTCCTTCAATTGCATGGAGAAAGTTGACGGGAATCGAATCCGCATCAAGGGCTCTAAGCGCAAAAGCCATTTCGACAATTTGCTGATTGGTTTCGCCCATCCCAATAATAACCCCTGAACATGGTGACATCCCTGACTGTTTGACCTTCTCAATGGTCGATACGCGGTCATCATACGTATGGGTCGTTGTAATTTGAGCATGATGATCTTGATGTGTATTGAGATTATGATTATACCGATGAACACCCGCTTCCTTCAGCCGCTTCGCTTTTTCTTCATTTAATAACCCAAGGCATGCACAAACTTTCAAAGGCATTGTCTCAGTAATTTCCTTCACTGCTGCGGTGACTTCATCTAATTCACGGTGCGAAGGTGCTCTCCCGCTTGCTACAATACAATAAGTCCCTGCTTTTCTTTTTAACGCCTCACGCGCACCGGCCACAATGGTTTTTTGGTCAAGCATTGTATACCTCTCAACAGGAGCTGTTGAAATCACCGATTGTGAACAATACCCGCAGTTTTCAGGACAATATCCGCTTTTGGCGTTAAAGATCATATTTAACTTCACCTTTTTTTGAAAAAAATGAAATCTCACCTGATAAGCTGCATGCATAATAGGCAGCAACTCTGCGTCGTCTGCTCCAAGAATTTTTAGACCTTCTTCCATCGTAATCTGTTCATGATTGATGGCTTTCTTCACGATCGTTTCCCAAGACAAAGACGTTATTTTTCCCATCATAAGCCCCTCTCAATATGTAAACTTATTTTTATTAAAAGTTAACATAATAGATATAGATTGGCAAGCACTGGTAAGCAGCTTAAAAGTAAAAACACAAAAAGGCGATGAACATGTAGTCATCGCCTTTTCATATGAAAAAAATCGCTTAACGAACAGTAATATAGTTAATGACGAGCTCACCTAGTGAATTATAGTAAGACACTGTAACAGAACCGCGTTGTACAGCACGGATCCAAGTGAAATTTGGAGCAGTTTGGTCTAATTGAATGGCATACGTTGCGCCTGATACAGAAATTTGGCTAGCTGGAAGTGAGACAGCAATTGAAGAACCTACAGTAAGTGTGCGGTTCACTGTAATCACTTTATTCATAATAGGAGCTTTTGCTATAACTGGTTCTTTAGGCTGTGCAGCTGCATGAGCACCTTCAGTTTGGAAGAACGTAAGAGCACCTAAAGCAGCTAAAGACAATGTACAAGCTTTCATTAATTTTTTCATCGGTAACACTCCTTTTTTTGGTATATACATATATTAATAATAATAGAATTATATGTCAATCAAAATAAGTGGAAAAATGAGTATTTTTGGTGAAAATTGTCACATATTATGTGTGGGAAGACGATTTTACCCAAAAAAAACATGATTTTTTATTCATATGTCATTCTTTTTTAGGAGGAAAAAGAGACATAAAAAAAGCTGGGTATCTACCCAGCTATGTGATGCTTTATAAAAAGAGATCTTTTATTTGTCGTCTGTCTGTTTTGGCTGACGGCCTTTTTGTTTCTCTTTCTCTCTAATGTAGTTAATAAAGTCGATGGTTTGTCTTCGTGCTTCTTCAGAAAAATCGGAGGCAGCTTTAAACGCAATTTGCAAATCAGGATCATCTGCAAGATCGTCATCAGAGGCGTTTTTGTCTTTACCTGTGAGAAGATAATCTGTTGAGACACCGTATAACTCGGCGATTTTCACAATCATTTCACCATCTGGCTTTCTCAATCCATATTCCCAGTTAGCATAGGTTGACATCGCCTTTAATCCAAGTTTTTTGGCAACGGTAGACTTACTCCATCCATGTTTCTCTCTTAATTCAGTTAGAATCTTTCCAGTCAAATTATCCATCGGAAACACCTTTTTTCATATTATGTGTAAATTTTATCATGAATTACACGGAAAAGATAAATAAATACACAAAAAGAATAAAAATATGATTGACTTACTCGTTTTGTGTATATTATCATAATGAATATAACTTACACATAATGAGTAAGAGGTGGAAACATGAAACTTGAAAATTTACGAGAAGAACGAATATTACAAGGAAAAACACAAACGTATATGGCGAAAAAACTTGGATATAAGTACACGAGTGGCTATGCAAATATAGAAATGGGCCGAACAAAGCCCAGCTTAGAAATAGCCAAGCATATTGCAGATTTGCTAAATATCGGTGTTCAAGAGCTTTTTTTTGGTCAAAAGTTACACAAAAAGAGTAATAGTCTTGAGGAAGACCGTTCTTAAAAAGGGGAGACAAACAGAATGAGTATCGAACATCCGATGGTGACACAAATGAATGATTTCGGCTATCCAAAACGTTACTGGCCATATGAAATGTCCCGAAATGGTTATCGATTAGAGGACGAGGACCGTGAGAAAGGATTTGATGATGATGAGACATCAGATGACATTTGATGCCCGAAAAGAAGCCCAGCATTGCCTAGTACAAGCTGGCGGCTGGATCACTTTTCATCAAAAAGAGCCGATTTTTGCTTTCCCCACGGCAGAAGAAAAACGCACATACATGACCCTCATGGCAGAAAAAGCCGTTGATGACAAGAAGAAGGAAAGGATGAATGCGACATGAATCGATTGAAGCAAATCATGACATTCCTGAAATGTTTGCTCAATGCGGGTCAAAACGAACAAGACATTCGGCAGTGGGCGAAGGATGACGGGAGATCGTAGCATGGTCCTTCATTTTATCATTGAAAAAGAACATTTATGTACAAAAGAGACATTGATAAACAGAATTCAAACAGCCGCTAAAGCGCAATGCACAAGCAAAATAAAAGGCGCATTATCACTCGACATTCGCTCATTTTACAATATGCCCATTGATCTAGCGAACAGCCAAGACACGCGTACATCTGCAGAAAAAGGCTTGATACGCCCGGTACACATCTGCATTCTTCAACCAAATTTGCAGTATATACAAGAAGCACTTCATGCCGTTACCGATGACGCCTCTTTACAGATTGTAGAATTAAGAGTTTCACAGTTTTATAGCATGCGTCCTCGAATGGAAATCATTTTAAATACGATGGGTGATGATATGAGATCCTCACCACCAAATAAGGAGACAAGCATATGAACGAGCCAAAACAACTCATGATTCAAGAAAACCAGACATTTGTCGGTGAAATGGAAAAAGGAAAGATTCAAGTCATTGTGTTAGATGGAAACGTAGGAACGGCTTATATGATGGATGTACCTGAGCATGGAAAAACGATTATTCAAACAGCAAAAGGACATTTTGCAAGAGTCGATCATGAGATTGGTTTTAAAATCAGCTAGTCTGATGAACAAGAACAACTGAATAAGTCCAAGACGGAAAGCCTGCGGACACTGATCAAGACCCTATAAAAAGGGGCTGATTGGTGTCCGTTTTTTATTTTCTTAAAAAAGGGAGAGAGCATAGATGCAAGATTTACTGATTGAATATAAAAGAAGTTTAAAAGATGCCAGAAAACGATATGAACAATTGAAAGACAAAGAAGAGAAACAGATGTCAGATCAGGACAAACATGATCAAAAAATGATCGCCAGTATGGTCAGTGATTTAGAATACGTGGTGGAATGGCTTCAAATCGGTAGAGAGCCAGGCGCACGCAGAGGGTTAGATAGACGGTCTGTGTATCAGCGCACCATTCTTGCTAATCAAGAGGTATTAGAGGCTTTATCACATGAATACACCCTCATTCAAGAGAAAGAAAGAGAGGTAAGTGAGCGGGACAAAAGGCGAATTGACGAAGCCTTATCCGTTTTGACAGATCGAGAGAAGGACGTATTTTTTATGCACACAACGCAAGGTCTGTCATTTAGCGAGATTGCGATCATGCTAGATGTAAAAAAAGGAACAGTCCAAAAACATATGGAAAGAGCTCGGACCAAAATGTCCAAAAGTACAAGAACGCCTATTCAGAGCTGCTGAATAGGCGTTTTTTCTTTCATCACATCAATCTTCAAAAGCTTGTCTTACAGTTGCCACCTATAGTTAGAAAGACCAAACGAATGTTTGCTAGCCCGGCACAAATGATTTCTCATCAGGGAATCATTCGAACTAAAAGGAGGCGGCAGGTGAATGTAAATGAAAGATAAACGGATAGAGGCTAAGCAGGATTATATGAAAGGGATGACGTACCAGCAACTAGCCGATCATTACAACGTCTCCATCCATACCGTTAAATCATGGAAAAGACGATACGGCTGGCAAAGACAAAAAACACCGTCAAAGCAGGCGCACTCGATCTTTCATCAATTTCTTTCAGATGAAACGATTGAAATCATGGAAAAAATGGATGGGCGCACATCTCTTGATATCATCTGGGATCAAATTCAAATTCAATACGCAGCCATTATTCGAGCGCAGCGCATCATGCATGTAGCAGATCAAGATGACATGATCAAAGAACTGAAAAAGGCGACGTACTTGCCTTCTTCATTAGAGGAAGAAACAGGCGAAGGCATTCATCCAGAGCCAGAGATCACGGCAGAGGAATTTTCGTTTCAATTTTCATGGGATCGGCATGCTACTTTTTTAAATGCCCAATCTCGTGCAATGGGAGAACTAAGACGGCTGATTAAACAGTTTGAAGAGCTCGCTCATGCGAAAGATGAACGAAGATTAAGGCTGAAGCAAATTGAGCTGACAATCGAAAAAACAAAAAAAGCAGTTCGTGAGGAAAAAGAAGAAGATCTTCATATCATGATCAAAAGAAAAGAGGGCGATTCATGACGCCGTTGATTGAAAAAGAAGTCAATCCTCACTTTGAACACTTTTTGTTCGATTGGAATCAAAAGTTTCAGTTTTTAGTAGGCGGTTATGGCTCCTCCAAAAGCTATCACATTGCTTTAAAGCTGATTTTAAAACTGCTTGAGGAAAAACGAACAGCACTTGTCATTCGAGAAGTGTATGATACGCACCGGGAGTCGACCTACTCTCTTTTACAAGAAATCGTCAGCGATCTTGGCATCGATCATCTAGTAAAGTGCCGCAGTTCACCACTTGCTCTCACTTTTCGCAATGGGAGCAGCATTTTATTTAAAGGACTGGACAAGCCTGAGAAATTGAAGTCGATCAACAACATCTCAATGATTTGGATTGAGGAGTGTTCCGAGGTTTCTTATGAAGGATTTAAAGAACTGCTTGGAAGGCTGAGACATCCGGTTTTACCTCTTTATATGATGTTATCGACGAATCCCGTTGGTCAGGATAATTGGACGTACAGACATTTCTTTCGAGATGAGCAGCTGAAACGATTTGTCCTTGATGACGAAACCTTATACAAACAGCGAACCATCGTGATAAAAGATACGTACTATCACCACTCAACAGCAGAAGACAATCTATTTCTTCCTAAAAGCTATGTCAAGCAGCTGGATGAGCTGAAAGAATACGATCCAGACCTTTATCGAATTGCAAGGAAAGGATACTTCGGTATCAATGGCACAAAAGTGTTTCCACAATTTGAGGTCAGACAGCATGCCGACGTATTAGAAGCGATCGGGCAGATTGAAAGACCGCTGAAACGAGCGGGGATGGATTTTGGATTTGTCGAATCCTACAATGCGCTCATTCGGTTAGCTGTCGATCATGAAAAAAAGTACTTATATATTTATTGGGAATATTACGACCGCGGGAAAACGGATGATGAAACAGCTGTTGATCTGAAAGAATTTGTTGAATCAAAGGAACTGATTAAGGCAGACGCAGCAGAACCTAAAACGATTCACTATTTTCGGCAGCGCGGATTTCAAATGGTCGCTGCGCATAAGTTCCAAGGGTCACGTTTGCAATATACAAAGAAAATTAAACGATTTAAGAAAATCATTTGTTCTGATGCTTGCCCTTATACCATCTATGAACTTCAATCACTAACCTATAGGGCAGATAAGAACGGCCGCTTAGAGGAAGATGAATTTCAAATCGACCCACACACATTATCCGCCATTTGGTATGCGCTAGATGATTATGAGGTGACCGATTTGAAACAGACTGCTTCAGAGCGTGTCCGTCCAAACCGAGAGAGGAGGTCCATACAATGAAACAATTAAAAGCAACGATTATGAAGGCCAACATATCTGATCATACAAAACAAATGTATGAGGATGAATTTTCATACGAAACAGATGACATTGTCCCGCCGCCCTACCATATCAATGAATTAAAAAGCATGGCAGAATACTCAACGATTCTTCAGCAATGTATAGATGCGTATCGAACAAACATTTTAGGCTTTGGCTTTGGGGTGGAATACGCCTTTGATTTTAATGCGGAAGATGTGAAACCGGTCAAAAAGAAGACAGCCGAGAAGGAATGGACAAGACTCGAAGAGTTTACGAAATACATGAACTATGATGAGTCTGCTGACGTGATTCTTGGTTATGTCCTAGAAGACCGGGAGAAAACAGGAAATGGCTTTTTAGAGGTGCTGCGGGATGGACAAGGAAAGCCGGCAGGAATCGAGTATTTGGATGCACTCCATATCCGCATTTGCAAGCTGAGTGAGCCAGTCGACGTCGAATTCCGCTACACAGAAAACGGCGAATTAAAGACGATGAATCGCAAGAAACGATTCCGAAAATATGTACAGGTCATCAATGAGAAGAAAGTCTTTTTCAAGGAGTATGGTGATCCGCGCATATTAAATTGTGAAACAGGCAAGTACGATGATGCTACACCAGAACCACTTCAAGCAACAGAAGTCATTCATTTTAAAATTGGCAGTGGGACGTATGGGATTCCCCGCTGGATTGGCAACATCGTCAATATGTATGGCGCACGAAAAGCAGAAGAGCTGAATTATCTTTATTTTAAGCAAGGAAGGCATGTACCTGGTGCCATCATTGTTGAAAACGGCATGCTGTCAGAGACTTCTTATCAGCAGCTACAAGATTATATGGATGATATTGAAGGGTCTGATCATGCGCATAAGTTTTTATTGCTTGAAGTAGAAGGACTTCCGACAGAAAAAGGATTAACAGGGGAAGAAGATGTATCAAATGTCAAAGTGAACTTTAAATCCTTGGCGGAAATCCTGCAAGAGGATGCGCTCTTTTTAGAATACGATGAAAAGACGAGAAACAAAATCCGCTCCGCTTTTCGTCTGCCACCTATTTACACAGGAGAGTCACAAGATTATAACAAGGCTACAGCAGATACCGCACGAAAAACAACGGAGGAGCAAGTGTTTCAGCCAGAGCGGCATCTTATTACAGGGAAACTCAATACTCTTTTTCTCCCGGATTTAGATATATGGCATGTCCGCTTTCTATTAAATGGTCCTGACTTTAGAGATCCATTAGAGATAGCGAAGGTTCTGACACCATTTATTCAGGCTGGGGCAGTATCGCCAAATGATTTACGAGATCTTGCGGGGCGTATTCTTGGTAAGACGTTAGAGGAATGGCCGGAAGAATTCTACCACCGACCTTTAGAAAGCCGCATAAAAACAGCTGATGGGCTGTCTCCATCCGAGTCAAACCAGCTGGAGAAATAAAAGGACGTGAGCTTTTTTTGAAAGGGGGTGAACATATGCCAAGGGAATTAAAAAACGCAAAAATTACACATGTTTCTTATGTGGACAAGGCCGCCAACCAAAAGAAATTCTTCTTGATGAAAGCAAAGAAAAAGCAGCCTGACTTTCAAAAAGAAGTCAGTGTCCTGACGAAGGCAGAGGATGCGCATCGCCTCGTATATGGCGTCGTGTATGAACCAAATACACCTGATGCACATCAAGACTTTATGTCGGCCAAAGAAGTTGAAAGAGCAGCACACGGTTTTATGAAAGATGCCCGTCACATTGATAAACAGCATGATTTTCAAGACGGTGTTGGCGAAGTCGTCGAATCATACATTGCCCCAGCGGATTTTGAAGTAGGCGGGGAGCTGATTCAAAAAGGATCTTGGGTACTTGTGACAAAGGCATCACAAGATATTTGGGACCAAATTCAGCAAGGCCATATTACAGGCTACTCAATGGCTGGAACAGCAGACATCATCGCAATAGAGGAACACGATCAGCTCCTATCTCAAGAAACGAACGAGAGAGGGCTTTTTTCTTTGCTGAAAAATTTCTTTTTGAAAGAGGAAGGTGCAGATATGCCACAACAATTTTGGAGCGTTTTAGATCATCTGCTGGAAACGTTGCAGTCAAGTGATGGTGATGAGTCTAGCGTAAGAGCGGCACTTGAACAATTGATTCCAATTGTGCAGGATGTGTTGAAAACAAATGATGTCCTCCAAACGATTGGCGAAAGACCAGCATCCGTTCAAAAGCAAGATGCCGGATTAACGACTGATCAAGTACGCGAACTAGAAAAAGCAAAAATGGCCATCGACAACGTTTTACAACAAGCGGATAAACAAGGGACAGATCAAACAGGTGAAGAAGAACCTGTACAAAAAGTGCTGGAGCAAGTGGTTGCGCCAATTCGTCATCAGCTCTCTTCCTTAGAGAAATCAGCAGGCAGAGAAAAAGCAGCGATTCAGGAAGTGCTTCAGCAACAGCTACTGCCTATTTCAGAGCGGATACACATGCTTGAAAAAGCGCGGGGCATTTCTAAACAAACAAATCACGATACACAAAATGATATGACAAAGCCCATATGGGATGGCTTACTATAAGCCTAAATAAGGAGGAAAAAGTGTGAGAAATCAAGAGTTGATTCGCAAGGCTGAAATGACACTTGCCAGCTTAAAAACAGGCGGTCTCATGAACGCAGCCCAATCCAACACATTCATTAGAATGATGCAAAATACACCAACCGTTTTAAATGATGCACGTATCATTCCAATGGAAAGTGATTCACAAAAAATCGAAAAAATCGGCTTCGGTCAGCGCATTTTACGCCCAGCAGAAGAAGGCAAAGCGCTTGATGCAAAAGACCGTGTTGTCCCAGCGACAAGCACTGTCCAGCTCAATGCAAAAGAAGTCATTGCTGAGATCCATATGACGTACGACAGCATTGAAAACAACATTGAAAAAGACGGGATTCAGCAGACCATTATGCAAATGCTGGCGGAACGAGCGGCAGTCGATATTGAAGAACTGATCGTCAACGGTGATACAACATCACAAGATCCATTTTTAGCTCAAATGGATGGCGTACGAAAACAGGCAGTTTCTCATATTGTCGATGCGAATGGAGCGGAAATTAGCCGTCAAATGTTCAAACAAGCCTATAAAGCGATGCCGTCAAAATATTTACGTGTACCTCAGGATTTCCGTTTTTATACATCCCCAAGTTTAGAGGTCGAGTGGAAAGACCAAGTAGCAAACCGTCAGACCGGTCTCGGAGATGCGGCGATTCAAGGCGGACTTTCTTCTGCATTCGGTGTTCCGGTCAAAGGTCTTGCCAATATGCAGCCATATGATGAAGAAGGAACAGACGTATCAGATATTTTACTGACACATCCGAAAAACATTATCGTAGGGTTTTCTCGCAATATTCGTATTGAAGTAGAAAAAGATATTCGCAGCCGTAAGTTTATCATTGTTCTGACAGCGAAGCTCGACAGCAAATTTGAGGAAGAGGATGCTGTAGCCAAAGTAATGAAAGTGAAAGAGTAGGTGACAGCAGGCTATGATCATTTCTGCTGAGGAACTACAAGCCTATTCTGTATTTGATCGCGTGAAAAATCGTTCTGTAGAGAGACTAGCGGCAGATATTATTGAAGCAGAAGCAGCGGTATTTCAAATGGTCGGGCACGATTTTACACATGAAAAATATCAGCCCATTCCTGAAAAAGCAAGGATCGCCTTATTAAAAATGGCCCAGTATTTTGCCATGCTGAATGATGATGAATCCATGATAAAAGGATTGACTTCAGAAAAAATGGGTGATTATTCATATGCAAAGGCAGCGGACAAAGTGAAAGGCAGACCTTATGTGTATGCCCTTCTTGTTGATTATATTGAACCTTCACTAACTGGCGGCAGCGCCAATTTAAAGGTGAGATCATTATGAGTTATGATTCTCTATTAACGGATCGCTGTGATCTTTTTCACTTAGAGAATGAAGAGGCAGTCCGCGGCAAATTTGGTATACCAGCAGGAGATCTGCAAACGGACATTTCTTATCCTGATACACCAAGTATGAGAGATGTGTCTTGCTATGTTGTAGAAAAAAGCCAGTCACTCGTGCAAGAAGAACCGAATACAGTCATCTATCAGTCCTATCTCGTCCATTTCCCTTTAGCAAGCGACATTCGCTTGCATGACAAAATGGTGTGGAACGGCATCTCACTCAAATTGCAGCAGCCAAAAAGAGTGAAAAATCATCACATGGAAGTGATGGCCGTCAGAAAGGAAAACCTATGAAAATTGATGGACTTGACCGGCTGCTATCCCAGCTCCAACAGGCAAATAGTGGCGGCTTAACGGCGCAATATCAAGAGTGGTTACAGGAAATGGGCTTACAGTTTTTAGACATCATTCAAGATGAAATCATCAAAGAAAAGGCTGTTGATACAGGCCGTCTCCTCAATTCCTTTCAAAAAGGTGACAAGGAGAATCACTTTCTCACTTCCCGAGGCGGGCTCACGCTAGAAGTAGGGACACAGCTCGATTATGCCTCTTACGTGAATGATGGACATGCCATTTCTTCAAATGGAGAACGAAGATGGGTGCCTGGCAGATGGAACGGCAACCGCTTTGAATATGATCCGAATGCCAGTACTGGCATGATGCTTTCATCTCAATGGATTGAAGGAAATGGGTACTGGGATCATGCCGTCATGCTCTATGAACAAATGTTTGAACACTCGCTGGATCGAAAGCTTCAAAGCTGGATCGATCGACATTTTGGGAGGTGATGGAATGAATCAAGAAGTCGGGGCAATCATGCATTATATATACACACGCTATCCAGTGAAAATGTATGATCGTCTTCTGCCAGAGCGTTTTCAAGTGCCATCTGTTTATGTGCCGCCAGTGACTGTCATTAGTGGTCCAGATACAGTGTCTACTTTTATGAAATCTTATTCGCTGCAAGTGAAAGTGTTTCATATGGATACAGAAAAAGCGCATGATGCGGCGGAAACAGTCGTCGATGCATTGCTTGCTGATCGTCAAATCATTCAGATGATCAGTGAAGATGGAGAGGTGCTTGATGATTATGTCCGCATAAAAAGAGTGGAAACAAGAATCATAGATCAAGGTGTAGCAGCGATTGTCCTGACATGGGATAGCAGCTATTGGTACAACCGAGATAAACAGCCAAGCCTAGAAGATATCAATTTTTCAGATGGGGTGATCAAACGTGAGCAAGACTAAAAAAACACAGCTCGATCAAACAGCGGGCGAAGAAAAAGAATTTGGCTTTTCATTTGAAGCCTTAAAAGAGCACAGTAAGGATCTTTTTGGGGTAAAACCAGAAATCCTTGAAGGTGCTCTTTTTTATATCAAACATCAACCAATTACAAAAACAGAAGCAAAGAAGCACATCGATGCTTTTTTGTCCAAGGAGGTTTAAAGGATGAACGGAGGCACTTTTACACCAGGTACAGAGAAAAAGCGTCCTGGCATTTACTTTAATTTTAAAACAACAGCAGAGCAGCGAATTACTTTAGGCGAGCGAGGAACAGTTGCACTTCCTCTTGTCATGAGCTGGGGAGAACCAAAAACCTTTATTTCCGTTTCCGATATGGAAGACTTAAATAAAAAGGTCGGGCTCAACATTGATGATAAGTCACTTCTTCTTTTCCGTGAAGCGAAGAAAAAAGCGCAAACGGTCTTGCTTTACCGCCTAAACGAAGGAGAGCCAGCCAAAGCGGAAATCACAGAAAACTTTGTGGTCACAGCCAATTATGGTGGTCAAAAAGGAAATGAGATTACCATTCAAGTGGCAGAAAATGTACTCGACAGCACAAAACGTGACGTTATCACCTATCTTGGAACAGATATTGTCGATAAACAGGTGGTCACAGATGTCAAAGATCTTGTGAAAAACAAATACGTTCAATTTTCTGGTGAAGGCGAAGCGGTCATTACTGCTGGAGCGGCTTTAAGCGGCGGGAAAAACGGTGTGGCAAGTGTCGCAGATTATACAGCTTTCCTAGAAGCAGCTGAAACGGAATACTTTGATGTTATTGCACTCCCAGTCGATAATAGTGAGCAATTAAAAGCAACATTCGCGTCATTTATTGAGCGTTTACGTAATAAGCAAGGACGTAAGGTGCAAGGCGTTGTGGCTAACTATGCAGCTGATCAAGAAGGTATCATCAATGTCACAAGCGGTGTTTTTTTAGAAGACGGAACAGAACTCGCGCCTGCTCAAACAACAGCTTGGGTCGCGGGAGCAAGTGCAGGAGCGACTTTTAATCAGTCACTGACCTTTGTTGAATACGAAGGCGCAGTCGATACATTAGAGCGTCTTGATAATGATCAAGTAGAATACCGTTTATCACAAGGAGAGTTTCTTTTCACTTTCGATGCAAGAGACCGCACGGTGAGCGTTGAAAAAGATATTAACTCTTTGACAAGCTTCACGGTTGAAAAGAACCAGCAAATGGCGAAAAACAAAATCATCCGTGTGCTAGATGCAATCAACAATGATTTAACATTTGAACTGAAAAATTTGATTAAATTACGCAAAGCCAATGGCAATGACATTCCAGCATCTGATGATGGAGTGCAGCTTGTGAAAACACTGATTACACAGTATCTCACACAACTTCAAGATGGCAGCGGTATTACAGGCTTTAACTCAGAAACAGACATCGTCATTGGCCTCAATGAAGATCGTGATGGATTTATCATCGATTTAGCAGTACAGCCAGTAGACGCAGCAGAAAAATTCTATTTCAATGTGGAGGTGAAGTAAGATGGCTTTTAAAGCGCAAAATACAATCTCAGGTAAAGAAGGTCGTCTTTTCTTAGAAGGTGAGGAACTTGCCTTTATCAAAACGTTTGAAGCAAACGTGGAGAAAAATAAATCAGAAGTGAACGTAATGGGCCGCCGAATGACTGGCCATAAAACAACTGGGGCAAACGGAACAGGAACGGCAACATTCTATAAAGTTACGTCACGTTTCGTTCAACTCATGCTCAACTATGTGAAAAAAGGGGAAGATCCTTATTTCACTCTTCAAGCGGTAATTGATGATAAATCATCAGGCCGAGGCACAGAGCGTGTGACATTATTCGATGTCAACTTTGATTCAGCTAAAATTGCTGGACTAGATGTCGATTCAGAGGCACTTGAAGAAGAAGTTCCATTTACATTTGAAGACTTTGATCTGCCTGAAAAGCTGAAGAATTCTTTCTAAGAAATGCGGAGGAAATTAGCTAATTAATTAGCTAAATAAAAACCAAATATGCTATAATGCAAATGTAATGAAAAATGAATGCATTTGTAATGCACATTGCAATAAATGACACACAAAATTATGTTTACATGCAAAGAGATTTGCATACAATAAAAAGAAGCCAGGATGCGCTAACATCCCGGCAATGTACAATGAGGCCCTTCAAGGGGCTGGCTTATCAATTAGATAGTTTTAAGGATAGACTTTCCCTTTCACCTACCAAAGCTCAAGGGGAGTCTATTTTTTGTTTATATACGTCAACAAAGCAAGGATAAACATCCCGAATAAAAGCATTAGGGAAATCGCTTGGAACGTTGACATGAGCATCACCCCCTTCCTATCGGGGATGAGCCAGACACCCTTGAGCAAGCCGTTCAATTGTACGAGTTATATTATACATGAAAAGATTGGAAAGCACATTCAAAAAATGGATGTGCTTTTTTGTATTCAAAAAAACAAACAAAAGGGAGTTTTTAAACATGAGCGAAAAACAAACATTTGATCTTTCATTTTTTATGCCAGGACAAACAGTAGAAGCAGAAGAGGTCAAAGTACCAATTTCTAAGCGTTTTGTTGATAAAAAAGGGAATGTCATTCCTTTTGTCTTCAAAGCGATTACCACGGAACGTATTGATGAATTGGAAAAAGAAAACACCACGTTCAAAAATGTCAAAGGCAGAGGCCGCGTAAAAGACTTAGACAGCCAGCGCTTCTATGCACGAATTGCCATTGAATCGACGATTTATCCAGATTTCCGCTCAAAGGAATTAAGAGAAGCCTACAGCACACAAGATCCAGTTGAAGTTGCAAAACGTGTTTTATCTGTCGGCGGTGAATATGCAAACTGGTTAAACAAAGCGATTGAAATCAATGGATTTGAAGACGAAATTGAAGATTTAGAAGACGCAGCAAAAAACTAATAAAAGATGGGGATAAGGAAGCGGTGTTTTTATATTACGCCATGCATGAGCTTCACTATTCTCCATCAGAACTCCTCGATTTATACGAAGCACCAAGACAATTTAAGGCATTCTTATTCGGACTCATCAGCTACAAACTCGACATGCTAGAAAAAGAAGCAAAGAAAGGAGGGAAATAAACTGGCGAAGCTCACTGCACGATTTGAATTAGAAGACAAAGTATCAAAGAAGCTGTTGCGCATTCAAAAACGATTTCAAACGTTTGAGAAGCAGCTCAAACCATTTAGAAAACCGGTGAAAATAAGCCTGGAAATGGATGAAAAGAAGCTAAGGAACCTCAATTTATCGATTAGAAGGTTATCTGTATTATCCATGAAGCTAGATCAAGGAATCTATCGTGATCTCAAATCATTAACAAACCAGCTGAACATGATACCGAAACAGATGGTCATAACCATTCAAGCAAAAGGACTAGATGTCATTAAATCCAGTATAGATCGCTTGAAACAATCACAAGCAAGTCCAATCCTGCTGACGTTCAAACTGAATGATCAGTTGTCAGGAAAAATGTCATCAATCAAAAAATCAATCCTTCAGCTCATGAACAGAACGTACTATATGAGATTAAACATGGTTGACCAAGCCACCGCTGCCATTCAACGAATCAAAAAGACACTCAAAAGCTTGACAATGGCTAAACATGAGATCAGAGTGTCTGTTCAAGACAATGCAAAGAGTAAGTTGAAAAAACGAGATCAGGCAGAGTCAGTTGTGAAAGAACAAAACATAAAAAAAGAACCTGAGGCTGTTAGTCCGTCGGTTAAAACGGATGAACCTAAACAGGGTTGGCTCCAGAGTCTTGCTAATAAAGGATTAAGTGAAATTGAAAAATATGCAGGTGATGTTGCAGACAAGGTGAAAGAAAAATTAAGTCCTAGAAAGTTTTGGGACGAAAAGGCACTTCCTTGGGTTGAAAATAAAATGGAAGAGTATAAGCAAGATGTAATTGGAAGAATAAAAGAGAAGATTAAATTTAATCCTGAAAAAAAACTAGATGAATTGGTGACCAATGTATTAGATCGTCTCTTTGGTGCAGGTGATCAATCGAATGGAAGTAGCACTCCAACACCAACAACAGCACCAACAACAGCGCCGACAACAGCGCCAACAACGGCACCAACAACAGCACCAACATCCACACCATCAAATTCAGCTCCCAATAAGAAATCTAAGCCGCGAGGTGGTAAAGGTTTGTTTCGCAATAGTTGTTGTCCCTGTTGTGCAAGAGGTTTAAGCAGGGGAGGATCTACTAAAACCAAAAATAGAAATGGTCAATCACCAAGACAACCTAGAAATCCAAATGCCACAACAAGAACCGAAATGAATAGAAGACCTCCAAGTAAATTAGGGGATGCGTTGAAAAATATCGGTAAAGGGAGCGGCAAATTATTAAAGAAAGTACCTATTCTAGGCAGTGTACTTAGTGCAACAAATCTAATTGGTATGAAAAAAGAGAATGCTGGTGAAAAGATCGGTGCGACTGGAGGCGGCATCGCCGGAGGGATGGCAGGTGCAGCAGCAGGTGCAGCTATTGGAAGTGTAGTACCAGGAGTAGGCACAGCTATCGGTGGTCTAGTAGGCGGCATCGCTGGAAGCATGGGGGGCGAATCTATCGGTGAAACGGTTGGAAAGTGGTTTGATGGTGGCGGATTTGAAAAGATTGGTCAAAAAGTCATTGAAATCAAAGATCAAATTGTTGAAGTGTGGTCTACAGTCGCAGACTGGTTTATCCAAAATGTGTGGACACCATTAAGCAACACGGTTGGCACGGTAGCAACCACGATCTGGACAAGTCTAGTCAATGCCTGGACATGGATACAAGAAACATTCAGTGCAGTAGCAGGCTGG